>JBKOWZ010000064.1:0-21332 GCA_046724665.1 Actinomycetota bacterium | reverse complement strand
TCGGCGGCGGGACCACCCGGCCGAGCACCGGCGTCCCGGTCGCCACGATCGCCGCGCCGCTCGGCCGGGCCGCGTCGGCGGCGACCCGGCGAGCCTCGGCCAGCTGCGCGTGCAGCCGGCCCGCGGTATCGCACGGATCGGTCCTGGTCTCCAGCTGAAGCTCGGTTATCTCGCCGCCGACCCGGCCGCCGAGCCGCTCGGCAGCGCGCTCGGCCACCGCCGCGGCCTTCGGCACCGGCAGCCGCGAGACCGGGTCGATGACGAGGAACTCCTCCTCGACGCCGAACCGCGGTCGCGCCGCGCCTCCGGCGCTCACCCGGCTCGGCCGGCCGCCTGCGCGGCGAGCAGGTCGGAGCGCGGCGAACGCGGCGAATCCAGCATCCGCTCGACGATCCCGGCCAGCAGCGCGATCCGCTCCGGCATCGCGGTGAGCTCGACGAACTCGCCGCGGGCGTGCGGGCCCGCGCCGACCGCGCCGAGGCCGTCCAGCGTCGGCACGCCGAGCGCCGCGGTGAAGTTCCCGTCGGAGGCCCCGGGGGCGTAGGCCGCGCCGGGCGGCTCCAGGCCGAGCACCGCGGCCGTGCGCTGCGCCAGCTCAAGCAGCGGCAAGCTGACCTCCGGATCGAGCGGGTAGCGGTTGACCCCGCCGCTCAGCGCGAGCGCGGCGCCGTCGAGCCGCGGGGCGAGTTTGCGCAGCGCGCCGTCCACGCGGCCCAGCTCGCTGCGTGTCCACGCGCGTACGTCGATGGTCAGAGTAGCGAGTTCGGGCACGGTGTTCGTGGTGGTGCCGCCGGACAGCACCGTGGGTGTCACACTCGTGCCGCGCTCCGGGTTCGCCAGGGACTGCACCGCCAGAACGTGGTGCGCGAGCTCGACCGTGGCGTTCACGCCGAGGTGCGGCTCGACGCCGGCGTGCGCGGCGCGGCCGCGCGCGGTCAGCCGGTAGACGGACCCGCCCTTGCGCGCGATCTTCAGCTGGCCGTCCGGCGTGCTCGGCTCGCACACGAGCACCGCGCCGCTGCGCACGGCCTGCTGCTCGATCAGCGTGCGCGACGTGCCCGAACCGCTCTCCTCGTCGCAGGTGAGCAGCACGCCGACGCGCGAGGGGTCCGGCAGCGACGCGAGCGCGGCGAACAGCTGCACGATGCCGGCCTTCATGTCGAGCACGCCAGGACCGCTCGCCCGGCCGTCGGCGACCGCGAACGGCCAGTCGCGGATCGTGCCCTCCGGCCAGACCGTGTCGAAGTGCCCGAGCATCAGCACCCGCTGGTCCGGGGCGGACCACAGCAGGTGCGGCAGCCCGTCGCGCAGCACCCGGCGCGGCGCGCGGCCGAGCACCGCGGTGCCCCACTCGGCCAGCAGGTCGGCGCAGCGCTCCAGCGGGCCGAGCGCGGCGGGCGGCGACTCGAGGGTGACCAGCTCGGCCAGCCGGTCCGTCAGCGCGGAGCCGGCGAACAGCGGTATGGAGTGCGACGGCATATCGGATGAATCGGGACCTTCGGACGCTGCCCTGCCTTCGAACGGCACTGCGACCAGCTCCTCAACAACGGATCAAACCCCGCAGATCTACCCCGCTGGGCAGGCCGGAATCGGCCCCTACCAGCGAGTATCTTTACCCGCGAACGCGGCGCGCCTCTTCGGCGCTGCCCTGTCTCCGGCGCGGACGGAGGTTCGGGATCGGTAAGGTGCCGGCATGAGCGAGGCAATACGGCTGCGCCCGGTGCTCGAGTCCGATCTGCCGCTGCTGGAACAGCTGTACGACGACCCCGTGGAGGCCTCCGAATTCGGCTTCTTCGGCTACGGCAATCCGGGGCGCCTCCGCGCGCGGTTCGCGGACGGCTTCATCGGCGACGGCGGCGGCAAGCTCGCCGTGGTGCGCGACGGCGCCCCGGGCGAGGTCGGACCGGCCGGCGACGTCTTCGTCGGGGACGTCGGCTGGCACCGGATGACCACCGGCCCGACGTCGTTCAGCTGGAACATCGGCATCAGCCTGCTGGTCCGGGAGCGCGGCAAGGGCTACGGCTCGCGGGCGCAGCGGCTGCTGGCGCGGTACCTGTTCGCGCACACCCAGGTCAACCGGATCGAGGCAAGCACCGAGGTCGTCAACGTGGCCGAGCAGCGGGCGCTGGAGAAGGCCGGCTTCACCCGCGAGGGGGTGCTGCGCGGCGCCTGCTTCCGCGACGGGGCCTGGCGCGACATGGTCTCGTACTCGATCGTGCGCGCAGACATGGACCCGAACGGCTGAGCGTCCCGCGTCAGCCGTCCGTGCGTCGGCCTACTTCAACGAGGCGACCTGGACTTCCTCGGCGTCGAGGGCGGACTTCAGCCGCACGCGTAGCTCGCGCGCGACCTCGAAGTCCTTCTGCGGCGCGGTGCGTGCCTGTATGCGGATGACGACGTACGCACCGTCGAGTGACTCAACGCCGACCACCTGCGGCTTGCCCTCGATGAACCGGTCACGCCACCGCTCGTCCTCGTAGAGTTCGTCCACGGCCAGCGTCATGATCTCGCGTGCCCGTGCCACGTCCTCGGTGTAAGCGACGGGGACGTCCACCACCACGCGTGCCCAGCCCTGCGACTTGTTACCGACCCTGTTGATCGAGCCGTTGCGTACGTACCACATCACCCCGTCCGCATCGCGCAGCTTGGTGATGCGCAGCCCGACCTCCTCGACGGTGCCCTTGGCCGGCCCGGCGTCGATCACGTCGCCCACGCCGTACTGATCCTCGAAGATCATGAAGATGCCCGAGATGAAGTCGGTGATCAGGCCCTGCGCCCCGAGGCCGAGCGCCACGCCGACCACCGAGACCGAGGCCAGGATCGGCGCGATCGGGATGGACAGCACCGAGATGATCATCAGACCGCCGATGGCGAAGATGACCGCATTGGCCAGCGAGCGCAGCACCGAGCCGATCGCCTGCGTACGCTGCCGCGTCCGCTCGCCGGCGATCAGCGCGGAGCCGCTGAGCAGCCGGCCGGCGCGCCACTCGGCGGCCTTGGCCGCGTGGTGCACGACCCGGCTGATCGACCGCCTGGTCAGCGCGCGCAGGATCAGGCAGGCGCCGATGATCGACAGGATCTGCGCGCCGTGGCTGATCAGCAGCGAGGCGTGCACCGAGAACCAGTGTCCGACGCTGTTCGCGGTGACCGGCTCACTGGACGGCTGGCCGGAGGGCGTGGATATGGACGCCGGAAGCAGTGCGGAACGGGGCGCGGACACCGTCTGGATCATCCTTTCGGGCGAGTGATAGCCGGAACGGTCCGACGTTAGCGCCTCGGCGCCCGTGCACCGGCCGGGGACTCGGGCATCAGGTCCGTTTCATGGTGTTTGGTCCGGAAGCTCCGGTGACCAAACGGCGAATTCCCGCAGGTCGCGTGGAAACAGGGTGGCGCGGGAACAACCCAGACAGCCACACTTGGATACACGCCCGACGACGGGCGGTCGCGGTCAGGCTTGGCAGGCCTGCTGCGGGGCGGATGGGCCATGGTTCCGTCATGGCCGGACCGCCCGCAGGGCTCGACGCCTTTCGAGCATCGCGCCACCCTCCCGTCGGGTACCCGGAGTCCGGTGCGAGCCACGCGCCGGGCGCTGATAGGAGGAGGCACCCGTGCCGCACTCGCTGGTCCTGAACGCTTCCTACGAGCCACTCTGTGTCGTCCCGCAGCGGCGCGCGGTGGTCCTCGTCCTGAACCAGAAGGCCGTCACGCTCGAAGAGGTCGGCGCCCCGCTGCACGCCGCGGCGTTCGAACTGCCGGCCCCGTCCGTGGTCAAACTCACCCGCTACGTCCGTGTCCCGGTGCGCCGCGGCGTGCCGCTCACCCGGCGTGCCGTCTTCGCCCGCGACGCCGGGCGCTGTGTGTACTGCGACGCCCCGGCCACCAGCATCGACCACGTGGTCCCGCGCTCGCGCGGGGGCCGGCACGCCTGGGACAACGTCGTCTCCTCCTGTCGCAGATGCAACCATGTCAAGGCCGACCGGCCGCTGATCGAGCTCGGCTGGCGGATGAAACGGCAGCCGGTCCAACCCTCCGGATCCGCCTGGCGGATCCTGTCTTCGGGGAGGACCGACCCGCGCTGGATGCCGTACCTCAAAGGTTACGGAGCCGATGTGGACCTGCTGCCGTTCGCGCCCTACGGGCCGGACGGCATCGTCGTCTCTGCGGCCGCGAAGACCAGGCGGCTGGCCGCCTGACCCGCGCCGAAACGCACCGACCTGACAATCGAACAGTCCGAACGGCCGCATGATGGATCCGCCGCACCGGGCGCCTGAACTGTGAACTCCTCGCAACACGGGCGTCCAGAGCGGCGGATTCCGTCTGTAACTGCCCTGTGAGAAGTTGGTAACCATGACTTCCGTGACGCGGCGCGGCGAGGCTCTGGCGGTCCGCAGCGCCTGGCCGGAACTGGTCGAGACGGCGCGTGCCTACCGGATCGCCACCGAGTACCACGACTGGCAGGGCAAACGGGTCGCGGTCAGCGCCGAGACCCTCACCGCCGTGCTGGCCGCTTTCGGCGTGGACGCGTCCGATCCGGCCGCGTGCCGCGAGGCGCTGCGGCAGCTGACGGAACGTCAGTACCGCGCGCTGCCGCCGTGCGTGGTGGTCCGGCAGGAGCCTGAGGGCGCAGGGCGCGCTGCCGATGCGAACGCTGCCGTTCCGCGCGTTACCGTGCACGCGTCGCCGAGTACGCAGCCTACGCTGTGGATCGCGCTGGAGGACGGCGGACGGCGCTACGACGTGGCACTGCTTGCCGTCGAGGCGACCGAACGACGTGGTTTGTCCTCTTATACGTTCGCGTTGCCGGTCGCGCTGCCGATCGGCTGGCACACGCTCTACGCGCGCATCGGCAGTGAGATCGAGCAGGCGCCGCTCGCCGTCGCCCCGCACCGGCTCACCACCCCGACCCGCCGCCGCTCCTGGGGCTACACGCTGCAACTGCACTCGCTGCGCTCGCGCCGCTCGTGGGGCATGGGAGACCTCGGCGACCTGGCCGAACTCGCCGCCGTCGCCGGGCACGACCTCGGCGCCGGATTCCTGGTGGTCAACCCGCTGCACGGCAGCAGCGGCGTACCACCGGTCGATCCGTCGCCCTACCTGCCGGCAACCCGGCGCTACCCCGACCCGATCCACCTACGCATCGAATCGGTGCCCGAATACGCTTACGCACCGGCCGAGGTCCGCGACCAGGTTGACCAGATCGGCTCCGAGCTGCGTAAACGCGACCTGACCGACGATCTGATCGATCGTGACCAAGTCTGGGAGGGCAAGGCGGCGGCGCTGCGTCTGCTGTACGCGACGCCGCGCACAGCAGGGCGGTCCGCGGCGTACCGCGCGTACCTCGCCCGCGAGGGCCGCGCGCTTCAGCTGCACGCCACCTGGCTGACGCTGGCTCACCTCTACGGAGCGAACAGCGCGGCGTGGCCGGACGCGCTGCGCCACCCGGACAGCGCAGCGGTGCACGAGTTCGCCGAGGTCCAGCGGGCCGAGATCGACTTCCACTGCTGGCTGCAATGGCTGCTCGACGAGCAGCTCGCGGCGGTCCGCACGGCGTGCGCACACTCCGGGATGGCCTACGGCGTCTTCCACGACCTGGCGGTCGGCGCGCAGGCGGACGGCGCGGACACGTGGGCCGACCTCGACGTCTACGCGAGCGGGGTCACCATCGGCGCGCCGGCCGACGAGTTCAACCAGCTCGGCCAGGACTGGAGCTCCCGGCCGTGGCGCCCGGACCGGCTGGCCGAGTCCGGGTACCTGCCGTACCGCCAGATGCTCGCCGGGGTGCTGCGGCACGCCGACGGGCTGCGGATGGACCACGTCATGGCGCTCTTCCGGCTCTGGTGGGTGCCCGCTGGGGCCAAGCCGCACGAGGGTACGTACGTGTACTACGACCACGAGGCGCTGCTGGCCGTCCTGACCCTGGAGGCGCACCGCGCCGGAGCGCTGGTGATCGGCGAGGACCTCGGCACGGTCGAGCCCTGGGTCCGCGACGCGCTGGCCGACCGCGGGATCCTCGGCACCAGCGTGCTGTGGTTCGAGCGCGACGCCGAGGGCGCGCCGCGTCCCCCCGGCCGCTGGCGGGAGAACTGCCTGGCCGCGCTCACCACGCACGACCTGCCGCCGGCCGCCGCGCTGCTGACCGGCGCGCACCTGGAGCTGCGCGACCGGCTCGGCCTGCTCACCCGGCCGCTTGAGGAGGAGAAGGAGGCGGACCGGGCGAACGTGCAGGCGTGGATCGACCTGCTGAGCGGCTGCGGCCTGTTGCGCTCGGGTGCGCGCGAGCAGGAGACGATCGAGGCGTTGCACCGCTTCCTGGCCTGGACTCCGGCGCGGATGATCGGCGTCTACCTGCCCGACGCCGTGGGCGACCTGCGTCCGCACAACCTGCCGGGCACGTCCGGCGACCAGTATCCGAACTGGCGGCTGCCGCTGGCCGACCCCGGCGGCCGACCGGTGCCGCTCGATGAACTGGCCGGGCACCCGCGGGTCCGCTCGCTGGCCCGAGTCCTGCGCGCGCTCGGCTGAATCCGAACCCCTGAACGAGGTCCGGGCCACGCGCGAATACGCCACTCCCTGTGCTTCCGATGGACTCTCGCCGGAATGCGGACCTGGCCGCGAGACCGGACCGGGGTTGAGCTACCGTTTTCACGTGTCCATCACCAAGCTCATCCGCACGACGCCCGCCACACGGCTGCGCACCGCCGCGCGGGCCGGTGTTGTCGCCGCGACGGCCGTCGTCCCGCTGCTGGCCGCGTCCGCAGCGCTGGCGGCGAATCACCCGTACGACGGAGAGGACGCCGGGCCGGGACTGTCGGTCCTCCAAACCCTGGGTATCTACCTCGGGATCCCGCTCGGCCTGTTCCTGCTGATCGCCTTCCTCGTGGTGCTTCCCGGCTGGGCGCGCGGCGACCACAACCGCCGCGAGGTCGGCTGGATCGGCCAGGACGGCGCGACCGCGCGGGAGCCGGGCCGTTCGTCCGCCTCCGAGTCAGACGAGCAGCACAGCGTGAGCGCGGGCAGGGCTGCGGGAACTGGAGGGGCCAGTGGCTCCTGGTGACGCCGAGGCGGCCGCCGTGTCCGTGACCCCGGAAGGCGCGGACACCGGACCCGCGAGCACAGAACCCGTGAGCAGCGCCCCCGCCCAGCCCGCCGCCCCGGACCATGCTCCCGCCGACCACCACGCCGCCGCCCCCGCCCACAGTGCTGCCCCCGCTCACACCCCCAACGGCAGCAGCACCCCTTCCTCCGCCTCCACGACCACCTCCTCCGGGCCATTGATCGAATCCACCCAGATCCGCCGGGCGATCGCCATCGCGCAGAAGCGCACCGACCTGAACTGGTCGGTCTTCATCGGCACGCTCACCCCCGACCCCCGCACTCAGGCCGAGGCCAGGCACGCCGAACTCGGCCCCGCGGCCGCGAAGTCGGTGCTGATCGCGGTGGACCCGGCCGCGCGCCGGCTGGAGATCGTCACCGGCACGCATGCGCGCGCGGAACTCGACGACCGCTCATGCGCGCTTGCGGCTGCCGCGATGACCTCGTCGTTCGCGGTCCGCGACCTCGACGGCGGCATCGCCTATGGCATCCTCGCCATGGTCGAGCACGTCCGCGGCTCGCGCTGATCAGTGTGACCCGGAACACACTACCCACTTAGTTACTCGCCAGTAAACTCCGCAGGAGAGCGTCGACCACTGCCGTGGCGGCGACGAACACGCGGAGGTTCCGACACGATGGCGCACGCCGCAGAACCCGTGCAGCCCGCCCGCCGAGACCGGACGTGGGTCATGCGCACCTACGCGGGCCACTCGACTCCCGCCGAGTCCAACGCCCTGTACCGCCGCAATCTCGCGAAGGGGCAGACCGGCCTCTCGGTCGCGTTCGACCTGCCCACGCAGACCGGCTACGACCCGGATGCGACGCTGGCGAGCGGCGAGGTCGGCAAGGTCGGCGTGCCGATCGCGCACATCGGCGACATGGAGGCGCTGTTCGAGCAGATCCCGCTCGCCGGGATGAACACCTCGATGACGATCAACGCCACCGCGATGTGGCTGCTCGCGCTCTACCAGGTGGCCGCCGAACGTCAGGGCGCCGATATCAGATCGCTGACCGGCACGACGCAGAACGACATCGTCAAGGAATACCTCTCGCGCGGCACCTACGTCTTCCCGCCCGGTCCCTCGCTGCGGCTGACCACCGACCTGATCGCATACGCCGTCAGCGCGCTGCCCAGGTGGAACCCCATCAATATCTGTAGTTACCACCTCCAGGAAGCGGGCGCCGATCCTGTCCAGGAGATCGCTTACGCGCTGTCCACCGCGATCGCGGTACTCGACGCCGTACGCGACAGCGGCCAGGTGCCCGCAGGCGAGTTCGACCGCGTAGTCGAGCGCATCTCCTTCTTCGTCAACGCGGGCGTCCGTTTCGTCGAAGAGCTCTGCAAGATGCGCGCCTTCACCCGGCTGTGGGACGAGATCACCCGCGACCGGTACGGGGTGGCCGACCCGGCGAAGCGCCGCTTCCGGTACGGCGTTCAGGTCAATTCGCTCGGCCTGACCGAGGAGCAGCCCGAGAACAACGTCGCGCGCATCATGCTGGAGATGCTCGCCGTGACGCTCTCCAAGGACGCGCGGGCCCGCGCCGTGCAGCTGCCCGCGTGGAACGAGGCGCTCGGCCTGCCCCGGCCCTGGGACCAGCAGTGGTCGCTGCGCATGCAGCAGGTCCTCGCGTACGAGTCCGACCTGCTCGAGTACGGCGACCTGTTCGACGGCTCGCACACGATCGAGATGAAGACCACTGAGCTGGCCATGGCCGCCCGCACCGAGATCGAACGCGTACAGACGATGGGCGGCGTAGTCGCCGCGGTCGAATCCGGCTACCTCAAGTCCCAGCTCGTCGCGAACCACGCGCTGCGCCGCGCGCGCATCGAGTCCGGCGAGCAGATCGTTGTCGGAGTGAATGCGTACACAGAGACCGAGCCGAACCCGCTGATCGCAGACCTCGACGCCGCCATACAGACCGTCGATCCGGAGGTCGAGCAGCACGCGATCAGCGCCGTGACCGAGTGGCGCAAGGTCCGCGACAACGCCGCGGTCGGCACCGCGCTGGCACGGCTGCGGGCGGACGCGGCGGATCCCGCGATGAATCTGATGCCTGCGACACTCGACTGCGCCCGGGCCGGCGTGACCACCGGCGAGTGGGCCAGAGCGCTGCGCGAGGTCTTCGGCGAGTTCCGCGCGCCCACCGGCATCGGAGCGGACGCACCCACGGCGAACGCGTCCGAGCAGCTCGTGGCACTGCGCGAGTACGTACGCGAAACCAGCCGTGAGCGTGGAAGAAGGCTGCGCATCCTCGTCGGCAAGCCGGGCCTCGACGGACACTCCAACGGCGCGGAACAGATCGCGGTCCGCGCGCGCGACGCAGGGTTCGAGGTCGTCTACCAGGGCATCCGGCTCACGCCCGCGCAGATCGCCGCGGCAGCCGTCGCCGAGGACGTGCACTGCGTCGGCTTGTCAGTACTCTCCGGATCGCACCTGCGCCTCGTCCCAGACGTGATCAAGCACCTGCGTGCAGCTGGCGCCGAGGACGTCCCGGTGGTGGTCGGCGGCATCATCCCCGACGCGGATGCTAAGGCGCTCAAGGAGTCCGGCGTCGCAGAGGTCTTCACGCCGAGGGACTACGACCTGACCCGGAGCCTGACCCGAATCGTGGACCTGATCCGCACCGGCTGACCGCTCAAGCCCCCGCGCCCACACCACCAGCACCACCCCTACCGCCACCATCTCCCCGCGTCCCCGGCCAAACCCGCCGCCAGCCGGGGACGCGGGGTCCCACATGGAACCAGATCAGGAAGCCGCCGGCGCGTCAGCCGTAGCCGAGGCCGCGGCCGACGCCATCTCGTGCTCCTTGATGAAGTCGTCGCCGAGCACCTGGTGCGCGGCCCGCAGGTGGTCCAGGTCCACGGAACCGTGCTCCGCCGCGTGCCCGTCCAGCGCGTTGAGCACGCGCTCGACCGGCGCGTGGCTGCCGCCGAGCCGCTGCTCGGCGTAGACCGCGATGCCCAGCTTCAGAAACAGCTTCGCGGAGTGGCGGTGTTCGTTCCACTCCTCGATAGCGTCCACGGTCTCGTCGAAGGCCCGATCGGTGACCTCCAGCGCCCGCTCGAACAGGCTCATATCCGTCCCCTCACATCCAACTGGGAGGCGAGGTGGCTCGCCGTCCCCCCGAGTGGCAACATGTCGGCCAGACTTTATCGTCAAACCGATGACGCGGCGCCAGACGGGTCCAGACTGTGACCCCATGACCGACTGTGCACGAATCAGCTCATTGCGTATCGGCCCAACACGTCTGCGACCAGCTTTTCAGAACAGGCGCGTGCTGGGGTCGTCCATGCCGCGTAAGACCTCGTAGTCGAGTACCGCGCAGGTGATGCCGCGGTCTGTGGCCAGTACGCGTGCCTGGGGCTTGATCTCCTGTGCGGCGAAGACGCCGCGCACCGGGGCGAGCAGCGGGTCGCGGTTGAGGAGTTCGAGGTAGCGGGTCAGCTGTTCGACGCCGTCGATCTCGCCACGGCGCTTGATTTCGACGGCCACGGTGGCGCCGGTGGCATCCTTGCAGAGGATGTCTACGGGGCCGATGGGGGTCGGGTATTCGCGGCGTACCAGGCGCCAGCCCTTGCCGAGGGTCTCGATCTGCTCGGCGAGCAACTGCTGGAGGTGTGACTCGACGCCGTCCTTGCGCAGGCCGGGGTCGATGCCGAGTTCGTACGCCGAGTCGTGGATGAGCTCTTCTATGGTGATCACCAGTTGCTCGCCGACCTTGTTGGTGACCGTCCAGAGCAGGCTGTCGCCCTGCTCCTCCTCGCGCAGGGTACAGGGCGGGGACATCCAGTTGAGCGGCTTGTACGAGCCTCCGTCGGAGTGAACCAGGACGCTGCCGTCGGCCTTGACGATCAGCAGGCGGCGGGCGCTGGGGAGGTGGGCGGCGAGCCGTCCCGCGTAGTCCACGCTGCATTGGGCGATGACGAGGCGCATGGTTCGAAACCCTAGCCCAGGCTGGGCGTGCGGGGGCACGGGCATTCTCGTGTTGGACGTCTGGTGAGTGAGTCGGTGAACTGTCAGTCGTCCGGTGATGCCTGAATGAACAGAGGGCGTACCTCAACGTGTGAGCCGCGTTGCACCGGGCCATTGAAGTGGTGTGGATGACGCAGCGGGTGTAGGAGGGAGTGGTTGGTAGGGCTGTTGCTGATGGTGATGGCCACCAGGTGGGGAGCCGTCGTCCTCGCGGTCTGCGTGCGCAGTGGAGGGCGTTACGCGGGGAAGAGCCGCGAGGACGGTGGCGGGCAGTGGTGGAACGGCGGGCTGGGTGAAGGGCGGAGGGTGGGGGTGAAGGGTGGGGCGGAGGCCGGAGCGCGGAGGGTGGAAGGTGGGGGCGGACGGATCGGCTTGGTTCGGGCCGGGGCCGGGGCTGGGGGCCGTGCGCTGGGGTGAGCATGCTCACAGTGGGCGTAGTACTGGCGGAAGGGGGCCTCGCCGGAGATACTCGTGGGTAACAAAGCGTCCAGCGGCAGGGTTCGCGGGCGACTTCATCTAAATCTTCCCAGGGAGTGCGCGATGGGGCGCGAAATCGGCACGGTCGGCGTCGTCGGGCTCGGCACGATGGGGGCCGGTATCGCGGAGGTGCTTGCTCGCAACGGCCTGCGGGTGCGCGCGGTGGAGATCGACGCCGCCGCGCTCAACCGGGGGCGTGCGCATGTCGCGCACTCGACTCGGCGGGCGGTGGCGAAGGGCAAGCTGACCGCCGACGAGGCCGCCGCGCTGATCGAGCGGATCCGTTACACCGTTGACCTGTCCGAACTCGCCGACGCGGACCTGGTCGTCGAGGCGATACCGGAGCGGCTCGAGCTCAAGCGGGAGCTGTTCAAGCGGCTCGACGGCATCTGCTCGGCGGAGACGATCTTCGCGACCAACACCTCCTCGCTGTCGGTGACCGAGATCTCGGTGGCGACTTCACGGCCGTCCCGCGTGGTCGGGCTGCACTTCTTCAACCCGGCGCCGGTGATGAGGCTGGTCGAGGTCGTGCGCACGGTCGTCACCGACCCCGGCGTGCTCGCCGACATCGAGGCGCTGGCCGCGCGGCTGGGCAAGTCGCCGGTCACCATCGGGGACAAGGCCGGTTTCATCGCCAACGCGCTGCTGTTCGGCTACCTCAACCACGCCGCGTCGATGTACGAGGCCAGATACGCCACGCGCGAGGACATCGACGCGGCGATGCGGCTCGGCTGCGGCCTGCCGATGGGGCCGCTGGCGCTGCTCGACCTGATCGGCCTGGACACCGCGTACGAGATCCTCGACACGATGTACAAGCAGTCGCGCGACCGGCTGCACGCCCCGGCGCCGATCTTCAAGCAGATGAAGACCGCCGGGCTGCTCGGCCGCAAGTCGGGGCGCGGCTTCTACACGTATGAGCAGGCTGATGTGCCGACCGTGGTGGCCGACGCGTTGACGCCGGCGGCGGGGGAGCGGGATCAGGGGGCGCGATCGGTCTCGCGGATCGCGGTCGTCGGCTCGGGCACCATGGCCAACGGCATCGCCGAGGTCGCCGCGAAGGCCGGTTACGCCGTCGTGCAGATCGCGCGCAGCGAGGAGAAGGCGCAGGCCTCGCGCAGCGCGATCGTGCGCTCGCTGGGGCGTGCGGCGCAGAAGGGCAAGTTGACGGCCGAGGAGAGCGAGGCGGCGCTTTCGCGGCTGACGTCGAGCGGCGTGCTCAGCGACGCGGCGGACTGCGAGCTGGTCATCGAGGCCGTCGTCGAGGATCTCGGGGTGAAGGTCGGGCTGTTCAAGGAACTCGACGCCGTCTGCAAGCCCGGGGCGGTGCTGGCCACCACGACGTCGAGCCTGCCGGTCATCGAGTGCGCGATGGCGACCGGCCGGCCGCGCGACGTCGTCGGCATCCACTTCTTCAACCCGGCGCCGGTGATGAAGCTGGTCGAGGTGGTACGCACCGTCGCGACCGCCGAGGACGTGCTGGCCACCGCGCACGAGGTGTGCGCACGGCTCGGGAAGCACGCGGTGGACTGTGGCGACAGGGCGGGGTTTATTGTTAACGCCTTGCTGTTCCCGTACCTGAACGACGCGGTGAAGATGCTTCAGGCGCACTACGCGACGGCCGACGGGATCGACGCGGCGATGAAGCTCGGCTGCGGGTACCCGATGGGGCCGTTCGAGCTGTTGGACGTGGTCGGCCTCGACGTCGCGCTGGCCATCGAGCGGGCGCTCTACCTCGAGTTCCGCGAGCCCGGGTTCGCGCCCGCGCCGCTGCTCGAGCACCTGGTGACCGCCGGCTACCTCGGGCGGAAGACTGGAAAGGGCTTCCGCGACCACGAGTCGTAACCGTGACCTCGTAATCTTGAGTCGTGAGCCCGAGGAAGAACGGAACGCGCGGCGCGGGCGGCGGTCCGTCCGGCGGTGGCCGCCCCGGTCGTCCGGAGCCGCGCGACATCGAGCAGGCCTTCGGGTACCAGCGGGTCGAGTCGGCCCGCGACGGTGACTGGATCGTGCGGTCGGTGACCGGGGTCGGCAGCGTGAAGACTTACCGCTGTCCCGGTTGCGACCAGGAGATCAGGCCGGGTGTGCCGCATCTGGTGGCGTGGCCCGCCGACACCGAGCAGGCGCCCTGGCACGGCGGCGGGGGGCTGGACGAGCGGCGGCACTGGCACACGCCGTGCTGGAACGCGCGGTCTCGGCGGCGGTGAGGGTCAGGGTGTGGTGTACGAACATCACGCCGAGCGTGGTCGAGATCGCCCCGGCCGAGTGTCGCAGCAGCGCGCCGAATGCGGAGCCGACGACGCGATGCCCCGGACGGCACGCGGTGGCCGTCCGGGGCATCCGTCGGAGTGAATCCGGTATCGAGTCAGGTCAGGCGTCCCGTTTCACCAGCAGCCAGGCGGCCGCGGTCAGCAGCACCGCCGTCCACAGCCCGAAGACGCCGAAGCCCTGCCAGGCGCTGAGCAGCTGGTCCTTCGGGTAGATCTCCATGATCTGCTGGCCGGCGTTGGTCGGCAGGTACGCCGAGACGTGCTTGCCGATGCTGCCCGGCAGCAGCCCGGTCAGCGGCACCAGCACCAGGACCAGGGCGATGACCGTGGTGATCGCCCCGGCGGTGTGCCGGATCAGCTGCCCGATGGCCAGCGCGAACAGCCCGAGCACGGCCAGGTACAGGCCCGAGCCGATCACCGCGCGGGTGACGTGCGGATCGCTGAGCGAGGTGTGCGCCTTCGAGGAGAGCAGCTGCTTGCCGATCGCGTAGCTGACGAAGCTGAGCGCCTCGCCGATCACTAGCACCGGGATCGTGAACGCCACGCACTTGGCGGCCAGCGTGCGCAGCCGGTGCGGGGAGGCCAGCAGCGTCGAGCGGATCATCCCTGTGGAGTACTCGGACGAGGCGACCAGCACGCCGAGCACGCAGATCGCCAGCTGCCCGAGAAACAGGCCGCTGCCGAGGATCTGCGGCACCGGATTGAGCGTGACCTGCGCCCGGTCGCCGGCGTCCATCGTCGACCACTGCTGCACGGTCAGGAAGGTGAACAGCGCGGTGAATCCGAGCACCGCGACGACCAGGATCAGGAACGACCAGACCGTCGAGCGCACGGTGCGCAGCTTGGTCCACTCGGCGGCCAGCAGCCGCGGGAAGTTGGCGTGCCCGGTGCCCGCGGACGTCCGGGTGAGCGTGTCGCCGGTCATCGCGCGCTCCCTTCGCCTACGGCCGCAGGTGCGGGCGTGGGCGCGTGGAACTGGACGTCGGCCTTGGTCAGCTCCATGAACGCCTCCTCCAGCGAGCCGCGCTGCGGGGACAACTCGTGCAGCACGATCCCGCGCGCCGCGGCCGCCTCGCCGATCGACGCCGCGTTGCTGCCGTTGACCAGCAGCGCGCCGTCCTGCTGCGTCGTCACGGTGACGCCGCTTTGGTGGCCGTCGCGCAGCGCCTCGGCCAGCTGGTCGGCCTGCGGCGAGCGGACGAGCACCACGTTGTCCGAGTAGCGCGCGATGAACTCGTTCATCGAGGTGTCCGCGATCAGCTTTCCGCGGCCGATCACGATCACATGGTCCGCGGTGACCGCCATCTCGTTCATCAGATGGGAGGACACGAAGACGGTGCGGCCCTCGGCGGCCAGCTGCTTGAGCAGCGTCCGGATCCAGATGATGCCCTCCGGGTCGAGCCCGTTGACCGGCTCGTCCAGGATCAGCAGCTTGGGGTCGCCGAGCAGCGCGGCGGCGATGCCGAGCCGCTGGCCCATGCCGAGCGAGAAGCCCTTGGTCCGCTTCTTCGCCACCTGCGACAGGCCGACCAGCTCAAGCACCTCGTGGATCCGCGCCCGCGGCACGCCCTGGGTCTGCGCCAGGTACAGCAGGTGGTTGAACGCGGTACGGCCCGGGTGTACCGCCCGCGCCTCAAGCAGCGCGCCGACGTAACGCAGCGGGTCGGGCAGGTCGCGGTACGACTTGCCGTCGATCAGCGCGCTGCCGGAACTCGGCCGGTCGAGGCCGAGGATCAACCGCATGGTGGTGGACTTGCCGGCCCCGTTCGGGCCGAGGAAACCGGTGATCCTCCCCGGCTCCACGGTGAAGCTGAGGTGGTCCACCGCGGTGGTCTCACCGTACCGCTTGACCAGGTCATTGACTTCGATCATCTTTTACCCCCATTTCGCCGCTCATCCTTCCATCTCCGCGTGTACGGCGCAGCGACCGGCGCGCATCTGTGGATAACCGTGCGCCGGTCGCCTGCTAACAGGTTTATGCGTCCCGCTTGCGGAAAACGTACAGGCCGAGCAGCACCGCCACCGCGCCATAGATCATGAACACGCCGAAGCCGGTCCACGCGCTCAGGGCCCGCCCCGCCTCGTGCTGCGTCGCCCAGATCTGGCCGCCGGAGTCGAACGGCAGCCACTTGTTGAGGTGGTCCTGCCAGTTCTCCGGCAGGAAGCTGGCCAGGATCGTCACCACGAACAGCATGCCGACGCCGATGGTGATGGCCCCCGCGGTGTGCCGCAGGATCGCGCCGATCCCGTAGGCCAGGACCGCCGAGCCGGCCAGGTACAGGCCGCCGCCGATCACCGCCTGGAGCGTGTGCGGGGTGCTCAGGGTCAGCGAGGCGCCCTTGCCCCGCCAGAAGGGCGAAGCGAGCAGGAACGAGGCGAACGAGATCACCTCGCCGACCACGAACGCGACCCCCGCGACGACCAGCAGCTTCGACCAGAACAGCGGCGCCCGGCGCGGCTGCGCGCTCAGCGCGGTGCGGATCATCCCGGTGGAGTACTCCGAGGTGATCGCCATCGCGCCGAACACCACCATGATCAGCTGGCCGAGGATGATGCCGAACAGCGTGCGCAGGGTCAGGTCCTCGGCGGCCAGTTCCGCCGGCGACGCCTTGGTGCTGTTCGCGCTGCCCCAGTTCACCAGCGTGCCGAGGCCCACGGTCACCACGATCGCCGAGCCGAGCGTCCAGATCGTCGAGCGCACCGAGCGGATCTTCGTCCACTCCGAGCGCAGCGCGCCGCCGAATCCGGCCCGGCCGGAGGCCGGCGCCAGCGGGGTGAGCCCGCCGAGGGCGGAGGTCGAGGTGGTCACGAGAGGCCTCCCTGCCGGCTCGCGCCGTCCGCGCCGGCGACGGCGCCGACGGTGATCTGGTCGTATGCCCCGGTCTGCTGGCCGGGCACCGCGGCGTGGTACTCCACGCTGTCCTTGGTCAGCTCCATGAACGCCTGCTCGAGCGAGGCCTGGAGCGGCGAGAGCTCGTGCACCCGGATCCGGTTGTCGAAGGCGAGGTCGCCGATCTCGGTCAGGCCGAGCCGAGTGACCCGCAGCGTGTCCTCGCCCTCGTGCGTCACCGCGCCGCCCTTCGCGGCGAGCAGCCCGGCCAGCCGGGCGGCCTCCGGGGTGCTGACCCGGATGGCCAGCTCAGAGTTCTGGTCGATGAACTCCTGCACCGTGCAGTCCGCGACCAGCCGGCCGCGGCCGATCACGATCAGGTGGTCGGCGGTGTTCTCCATCTCGCTCATCAGGTGCGAGGAGACGAAGACGGTGCGGCCCTCCTGCGCCAGCATCTTCATCAGGTTCCTGATCCAGAGGATGCCCTCCGGGTCGAGCCCGTTGACCGGCTCGTCGAACATCAGCACCTTGGGGTCGCCGAGCAGCGCGGCGGCGATGCCGAGCCGCTGGCCCATGCCGAGCGAGAAGCCCCGGGTGCGCTTGCGCGCCACCTCGCTCAGGCCCACCATCCCGAGCACCTCGCCGACCCGGGACTTCGGCAGGTTGTTGGTCTGCGCCAGGCACAGCAGGTGGTTGTACGCGCTGCGGCCGCCGTGGATCGCCTTCGCGTCGAGCAGCGCGCCCACCTCGCGCATCGGGTACGCGCACCGGGTGAACGGCCGGCCGTCCACCGTCACCGTGCCGGAGGTGGGGGCGTCGAGGCCGAGGATCAGCCGCATCGTGGTGGACTTGCCCGCGCCGTTCGGGCCCAGGAAGCCGGTCACCTGACCCGGCCGCACCGTGAACGACAGATCGTTCACCGCCAGCCGGTCCCCGTACCGCTTCGTGAGGCCTTTCGCCTCGATCATCGTGAGTATTCCCTTGCGTAGGTCCCTGGAAAGGGTGTCGATTCAGCCGTCCCTGCGGCCGCGTTCAACGTAGCGGCGGCGGCCGCGCGGCCTCGTCCGCCTGCGGGACGGTCTTCGACCCCGACCGCGCTACACCTTCAGGAGGACCCGACCCTTAAGGTGAGTACCGAGATGGCTACCGAAATCACCGCGCACACCATCCTTCCGGCGCAGCGCGAGCCGATCGAGTTGGCGACCGCCGACGGGCTTGCCCTGGTCGGCGAGCTGGCGCTGCCCCTGGACCGCGACCCTGTGGCGACCCTGGTCACCTTCCATCCGCTGCCTACGGCGGCCGGGATGATGGACAGTCACGTACTGCGCAAGGCGGCATGGCGGCTGCCCGCGCTGGCCGACATCGCGGTGCTGCGCTTCAACACGCGCGGCACGTCGTCGGCACGCGGCCGCAGCCAGGGCGAGTTCGGCGAGGGCGTCACCGAGCGGTACGACGTGGCGGCGGCGTTCGAGTTCGCCGAGGGGCTGAACCCGCTCGGCCTCGAGCTGCCGAACCTGTGGGCGCTCGGCTGGTCGTTCGGCAGCGAGCTGGTGCTCAAGTACGGCTGCGAGCCGGATGTGCGCGGCGCGTTCCTGCTCTCGCCGCCGCTGCACCGCGCCCAGGACGCGGACCTCAAGACGTGGGGCGCCTCGGGCAAGCCGGTGACCGTGCTCGTGCCCGAGTTCGACGACTACCTGCGCCCGGCGCAGGCGCGCGAGCGCTTCGCCCTCATCCCGCAGGCGGACATCGTCGCCGTGGACGGCGCGAAGCACCTGTGGGTCGGCGAGAAGTACGTGCGGATCGTGCTCGACGAGATCGTCCGGCGGATCAACCCGTCCGCCGCGCCGCTGCCGGCCGAGTGGGACGGGCCGTACGAGAAGTACACGTACACCGGCTAAGAGCGGTCCTGACGCGGCAACAGCACCTCGCGCACGATGTAGATCACCCCGGCGGACAGCGGGATCGCCAGCAGCGCCCCGACCACGCCGAGCAGCGCGGCCCCGATCAGCGCCGCTATCACGGCGATGATCGGCGGCACGTCCACCGAGCGCGCCATCACCCGGGGGTAGACCACGAAGTTCTCGAACTGCTGGTAGACGATGAAGAAGACGCCCGCGACCACCGCCTTGCCCGGGGAGTCGAACAGCACCACGAGCGTCACGAGCACCGCGCCGATCGTCGCGCCGACCAGCGGGACGAAGTCGGCCAGCGCGATCAGCAGCGCCAGCGGCAGCATGTACGGCACGTTCAGCACCGCCAGCATCAGGTACGCCGCCAGGCCCGCCAGCGCGGCGACGGTCACCGCGCCCGAGACGTAGCCGCCGATCCGGGTCAGCACCCCGTCGGCCAGTGCGCCGACCCGCGTGCGCCGGGAGGCCGGCACCAGCTGGTAGGCGGACTGCTTGATCGAGGGCAGCGAGACCAGGAAGTAGATCGTCATGCCCAGCACGGTGAACGCCTTGAACACCGAGGAGACCAGGAACTCGCCGAAGCCGAGGATGCCGCCGGCGATCATCTTCGCCGTGTCCGCCTGGGAGAGCAGGTCTTGCAGCCTGCCGACGACGTTGAACCGCGCGTCGATCCGCCGCACCGTCGCGTTGCGGCCCAGCTGTTGCAGGTGCCGCGGCAGCGAGGCGATCAGGCTCGAGGTCTGCTCGGCGAGCGGCTGCGCGATCGCCGTGACGAAGCCGGCGAACAGCAGCAGGCAGCCGCCCGCGACGATGAGCACCGCCCAGCGCCGCTGCATCCCGCGCGCGGTCAGCCGCTGCACGAAGGGGTCGAGGCCGATCGCGAGGAACAGCGCCACCACGATCAGCACGAGCACGCCAGTCAGCGAGACCAGCGCCTCGAACAGGTAGTACGCCAGGATCAGGCCGAGGCCGCCGACGAACCCGACGTAGTACGGATGCGAGCGCCGCAGCGGGCGGCCGGGCCGGCGGCGCGCCGACTCGTGCTCCTGAGCTGCACGAGCCTGCTCGCCCCGCCCGGCCTCGGCCGTACCCGTCTGCGACTGCTCCGGCACCCGGGCCAGGTCGGCGGCTTCCTCGACGGACATACCCGGGATTCTGCCAGGGGCCGGCCTGCTACCGGCCCTGCGCCGCCACGGCCGAGTCGTCGGAGCTCTCGTCCAGGCCGAGGCCGGCCAGGTTGCCGACCGCGCCGCCGGTGAGCGTCGCCAGCATCTCGCGCACGTTGTGCAGCTGCGCGTTGATCGAGTCGCGGCGGTGGGTGAGCGCGGCCAGCTCCCGCTCGGCCTCCGAGCGGATCCGGTCGGTCTTAGCCCGCGCGTCGGCCACGATGTCGTCGGCCTGGCGCTGCGCGGTCTCGATGGTCTGGCGGGCCCGGCGCTCGGCGTCGGTGCGCATCTTCTCCGCCTCGAGGCGGATCTGCTCGCTGCGGGTCTCCACCTCGGCCAGGTGCTTCTCCGCCTTCGCCTGACGGGCCGCCAGGTCGCGCTCCGACTGCTCGCGCCGCTTGGCCAGCTTGGTCTCGAAGTCGGTGGCCGCGGCCGCCGCCGAGGCCCGGATGTCCTCGTAGTGCGCCTCGGCCTCGGCGCGCTTGGCCGCCGCGTCCTTGGCGGCCTCGGCGCGGATCTGGTTGGCCTCGTCCTTGGCCTTCTCGTTCAGCCGCAGCCCCTCGGCCTCGGCCTTGGCCCGGCTGTCCTTCGCGTACGCCTCGGCGTCCGCGCGCACCTGCGCCGCCGCCTGCTCGGCCAGCTCGCGGTGCTGGTCCGCGGCGCGGCGGGCCTCCTCGCGCAGGTCCTTGGCCTCCTCCTCGGCCAGCCGCAGGATCTTCTCCACCCGGGCGCCGAGGCCGGCGTACGAGGGCTCCGAGTCGGACAGCTGCGCCTGCACCGACTGGTTCTCCAGGTGCAGCTCCTCGATCCGCTTCTCCAGCGCGGACACCCGGGCCACCGCGCTGTCGCGCTCCGCGGTGATCTTCGTGATCCGCTCGTTCGTCTGGGGGATGTCGTAGCCCTTGCGAACGATCTCCAGACCGAGGGGCGATGTCGTCTCGCTCATCTTCTTCAATCTCCTGATGACCGTGAGGTCGGTGGGGCCGTGCGGGTGGTCTGCGTCAGCGGTCTGCGGGGCCGCCGGGCCGGAATGGCGCGGGTTCCAGGGGAATCCTGACACGATTCCGGGGGGTGCCGGGCCGCCTCAGACGGATTGGCGGTCGCCATCGCCCGATGGGGTGGCCGCGTAGCGTCATCACACTAACGGCTGAGCGTGTGCGATCGGCAGGCACTGTCCCCGATTTTCTGGGAAAGCGCGCGAATCGGCCACCGCGGGCGGCGTTCGCCGCGTGCCGGATGATGACTCGTGGGACCGCTGTGGGGTCCTGATGCGCAGATCCCGCCTGCCGGGCCGTGCGTCCGCGGGCGCCGCGGGGTATATCGGATCGCTGATTCAACGCGCCGCGTCTTCGGTCGGCTTGGGCTGCGGCTTGATGATCGGTCCGGCCAGCGCGTCCAGCACGCCCTGCACCCGGCTCATCTCCGCCTTGATCTCCTCGCGGCGGATCTGGAGCGCCTCGACGTCGCGCTGCGCCTCGCCGCGCAGCGTCTCCGCCTTCTGCCGGGCCTTGGCCACCACCGCGTCCGCGGCCTTCTGCGCCGCCGCCTTCGTCGCCTCGGCCTCGGCGGCCGCCTCGGCACGCAGCCGCTGCGCCTCGCGCTGCGCGGCCGCGACC
>JBKOWZ010000201.1:0-13620 GCA_046724665.1 Actinomycetota bacterium | reverse complement strand
CTGACCAGGCTGCTCGGCGACCCGGCGCTGTGCGCCCGGCTCGGCGCGGCGGCCCGCGAGCGCGCGGTGGCCAGGTTCACCTGGCGCGCGGCGGCGTCCGCCACCGCGGACCGCTATCGTGCCCGCATCGAGGCGCAGTGTCGCAGCACCCGGACAGGAAGGGCGAACTGAATGCTGACCGTCGACTTCGACCGGTTCCCGGTCGGCCCGGCAGACCGGGTACTTGACATGGGCTGCGGCGGCGGCAGGCACGCGTTCGCCATGCTGCGCAAGGGTGCCGACGTCGTCGCACTCGACTACTCGATGTCTGACGTCGAGAAGGTGGCCGGCACCTTCGGGGCCATGTACGAGGCCGGCGAGGTCTCCGCCGACTCGCGCGCGGTGGCCGTGCGCGGCGACGCGTACAACCTGCCGTTCCCCGACGAGTCCTTCGACGTGATCATCGCCGCCGAGGTGCTCGAGCACCTGCACGACGACGCGCGCGCCTTCGCCGAGTTGCAGCGGGTCCTCAAACCCGGCGGGCGGATAGCGGTGACCGTGCCGCGCTGGTTCCCCGAGCGGATCTGCTGGGCGCTGTCCGACGCGTATCACCAGGTCGAGGGCGGCCATGTGCGGATCTACCGGCGCGACCAGGTGCTGCGCCGGCTGCGCACCCAGCGGCTGGTGCCGTACGCGACGCATCACGCGCACGCGCTGCACTCGCCCTACTGGTGGCTCAAGTGCGCGCTCGGCGTCGAGAACGAGCAGGCGGCGCCGGTGCGGCTGTACCACAGGCTGCTGGTCTGGGACATCATGAAGGCGCCGAAGCTGACCCGGGTCGGCGAGGCGCTGCTCAATCCGGTGCTGGGCAAGAGCTTCGTCGTCTACGCCGTCAAGAGCGCATGACGGCCGCGCACCTGTCCGCCGCGGGGGTGCTGGACCGGGGGCGGATAGCCCGGACCGTCGCGGGAATCAAGGCCCTGCAACGGCCGGACGGCGCCCTTCCGTGGTTCCACGGAGACAAGCTCGACCCCTGGGACCACGTCGAGTCGGCGATGGCGCTGGACGCGGCCGGCGAACACGAGTCGGCGCGCCGGGCGTACCTGTGGCTCGCGCGCACGCAGAACCCCGACGGTTCGTGGCACGCCAACTACGCCGACGCGCCGGAAGGCATATCAAGGGTCACCGACGCGACGCGCGAGACCAACCACGCGGCCTATCCGGCGGTCGGCGTGTACCACCACTTCCTGGCGACCGGCGACCGGCGGTTCCTGCGCGAGCTGTGGCCGATGGTGACCTCGGCGGTCGAGTTCGTGCTGCGCCATCAGCGCTCTGACGGCGCGATCCGGTGGAACCCGGACTTCGGCGAGGCGCTGCTGACCGGATGCAGCTCGATGTTCCAGGCGCTGCGCTGCGCGGTCGCCGCGGCCACCGCGCTCGGCGAGAACCAGCCTGGCTGGGAGCTGGCGCTCTCCCGGCTCGGCCACGCGCTGACCACGCACCCCGAGCATTTCGCGCCGAAGGACAGCTTCTCGATGGACTGGTACTATCCGGTCCTCGGTACCGCGCTGCGCGGCGAGGCGGCGCGGCGGCGTATCGACGAGGACTGGGACCGTTTCGTCGTACCCTCACTCGGCGTCCGATGTCTGGACGACCACCCGTGGGTGACCGGCGGGGAGACCTGCGAGCTGGCGATGGCGTTGTGGGCGATCGGCCGGGAGGCGCAGGCGCGGCAACTGCTGCGCGACATCGGCGCGCACCTGCGCGACGCCGACGGGATGTACTGGACCGGCTACGTCTACGCGGACCTGGCGATCTGGCCCGAGGAGAAGACCTCGTGGACCGCGGGCGCGATGCTGCTCGCCCTCGCCGTGCTCGGCGGCGAACCGGCGACCCGGACCGTCTTCGGCGGCGGGACGCTGCCCAAGACGCTGCCGGTGGACTGCGCGGGAGAGTCCTGCGTCTCCGCGGCGCGCTGAGCGGCTCTCAGAGCCTTCTTCGAGGGTAGCGTCGGTCAGGGCGTGGCGTCTGGCGCGTGCGATCGCTGTGTGTCGGCACGCCCCCGACGGGACTCTTTGAAAGAGGCTCTCAGCGCTCTGCGGCGCCCCAGCTGCTGTGCAGCTGCCTGAGAGCCGACACGGTCCGCTCCGGAGGCAGTGCGTCCACCGAGATGCGGTCCATCGCCCGCGCGTACTGCTCGACGTCCTCGGGCCGCTCGATGTACTGCGCGCCGGTCAGGTGCTCGAGGTACACCACGTCGGGCAGATCGGCCTCGGCGAAGCGCAGCAGCGTGAACGCGCCGCCCTCGGCCGCGTGCGCGCCGACCGAGTACGGCAGCAGCTGGATCGTCACGTTCGGCCGGGCCGCCTGCTCGATCAGATAAGCGAGCTGCGACTTCATCACCTCGGGGCCGCCTATCGGTCGCCGCAGCGACGCCTCGTCCAGCACCACCCACAGGATCGGCGCGTCCGGCCGATCAAGCGCCGCCTGCCGACGCTGGCGCAGTTCGACCCGCCGCTTGATCTCCGCAGCGCTCTGCGACCGGTTGGCCGAGACCACCGCGTCCACGTACTCGGGGCACTGAAGCAGGCCCGGAATGAACTGCACCTCGTACGAGCGCACCACCGAGGCCGCCGACTCCAGCCCGACGTAGGCCTCGAACCACGAGGGCAGCACCTCACCGAAGCTGTGCCACCAGCCCAGCGTGTTAGCCTCGCGCACCAGGTCAAGGACCTGCTCGCGCTCCTTGGGATCGCTCACGCCGTAGTAGGTGAGCAGGTCCTCGACGTCCCGGTCCTTGAACGAGACCTTCCCGGTCTCCAGACGGCTGATCTTCGACTCGGTGGCCCGGATGTGGTACCCGGCCTCGCGCATCGAGATGTTCTTGGACTCGCGCAGCCGACGCAGCAGGGAACCCAGGAGTATGCGGCGCACCGTAGAACTGTCGCCGACTCCGTCCATCCGCTCCCTCTCCCCCGTCGGGCACCGCATGGTGCTGTCGTACGGCGTCTCAGACTCCGGTTCCCGCTGCTCGCGGGGCCGGGCGCGGCGTAGCGTCCGGCGTCGCGGACGCAGCGTGACGGCATCCGGCGTGGGCCCAGTCTGGCACGGCCGCGCGGAGAATTGAAGTTCTCTTCGAGCAACAGGGCGTGACATGGCGTCACTGGGCGCTACGATGCACATGCATCGGCATTCGCTACGTTTGCAGTTGCATCGGCTCTTGCTAAATCCGAGGAATAGGCGAATGCTGATTCAAACCAAGCGTGCGCCGAAGCCGCCGGCGCCCGAACGGAGCCCCGCCAGACCGTGCACCACCCACGACTTCGCCGGCAACGGCAGGCATCACCAGCACAGTCGTCGCCTCATCCGCCTCGACCCCACGGACGCCCATATGTCCATCGCCACATCCATGCAGCCTGAATCAGCACGCACCGGCCGCGACCGTCCCGGCGAGCCTGGACGCAGCGTCGGCCTCGACCTGCCCACCGTCCCGGAGTCGGCGAGGGCGGCCCGCCGGTTCGCCCACGAGGCCCTGACCGACTGGCGGCTGGCCGACCTGGCCGACGACGTCGATCTGGTGATCTCCGAGCTGATCACGAACGCGCTGCTGCACGCGCGCGCGGACCGCCGGGTCGCCGCGGACGTCACCATCCGGCTCGACCTGCACTACGACGGCGACGGCCTGTACTGCCGGGTGACCGACGGCAGCACCCTGCCGCCGACCCCGGAGGACGCCGGGGACACGGCGGAGTCGGGCCGCGGGCTGCTGTTGGTCGAGGCGCTGTCGGCGGCGTGGGGCTGGAGCCCCGAGCCGCTCGGCAAGGTCGTCTGGGCCCGTTTCGACGTGGACTGAGCCGACATAGGACGAGTCGTCGTACGACGACTCGGTGTGAACGAACGCCGCACGGCAACGCATGCGCGGCGTCAGTGGCGCCGTACCACTCAGGGCACGGACAGGGCGCGAATCCGCCGGACGCTCGGCAAAGCAGCAGGCAACGACAGATCTCGAACTTGCCGGGCCGTTTCCTTCGGGAACGGCTCTTTTTGGTTGTCCGCCACCCACCGCAAGGCCTTCCGAGCCTAAGTTTTCCGGTTTTTTTGCGGATGCACGTGCATCAGCACTCGCATCCGCAGTATCTTCTGCATGGGACGGCCCGTAAGCGCACCAGACGGCCTTGACGACCTACGTCCGAGGCCCGCCGCGGCCGCGCGAAGTTCCCCGGCGGGCGTTCCACCACCCCCACACCCCCGCTGCGGCGAAGGGCCCGGCAGCACCGGGCCCGCCCCGCGGCACCTGCAAATCCGGGAGCGAAAATGAGCAACTCCACGCCGTACAACGGCATCCCCGCATCCGAACTGGCCGGCGCCGCCTGGCGCAAGAGCAGCCGCAGCAACTCGCAGGGCAACTGCGTCGAGTTCGCGCAGCTCGCGGACGGTTCGGTCGCGGTACGCAACTCGCGCTTCCCACAGGGGCCGGCGCTGGTGTACACCCGCGCTGAAATCAGTGCCCTGCTCGCGGGCGTCAAGGACGGCGAGTTCGACGACCTGGCCTGAGGGCCCGTGCAACAGGCCGCGGTCCGGTAACGAAGAAACATGAGAACGGGGCCGGTCCCAGTCCCCCACCCGGGACCGGCCCGCCGGCGGACCCGTCCCGCGACCGCGTGTCGAGGGCCGGGGCGGGTCACGTCGTGATATCGAGCCGCCGGGGTTGCGGCGCGGCGATCGGGTAATGGCGCCAAAAGGTGTCGTGATACGACGCGTCGGCGTACTCTTTGCTGGAACGGCCGTGAGGCCGGTCCACGGATCACCTCGGAACGGCGACCGGAAATCGGGGAGGCGGCACGATGGCGGACGGGCACACGCCCTGGGACCAGGAGATCGCCGCGAACTGGGAGCCGCCGCAGATCGACACCTCGGTTCCGCACCCGAACCGCATGTTCAACTACCTCATCGGCGGCAAGGACCACTTCAAGGCGGACCGGGACGCGGCCGAGGCGCTGATCAAGGCCCGGCCGGACACCGTGATCACCGCGCGCGCCGCGGAGTCGTTCACCCGGCGCGCGGTCCGGAAACTCGCCGAGCACGGGGTGCGCCAGTTCCTCCAGATGGGCTCGGCGATCACCATCGCCAACAGCAACGACCGCACCGCCACCGAGAGCGCCCCGGACACCCGCACCTTCGTCTACGTGGCCGACGACCCGATCTCGCTGGCACATGCCAGGGCCCTGCTGGTCGGCCGGCCCGGACCGCCGATCACCGTGATCGGCGGCAACTTCCGCGAGCCGCAGGACATCCTCTCCCGCCCCGGCCTGGCCGGGAAGATCGACTTCGACGAGCCGGTGGGCCTGCTGCTGTTCGGCATGCTCGACTACATATCGAACGACCGCCGGGCCAGGCGGGCGCTGGACTTCCTGATGGACCGGGTCGCCCCGGGCAGCATGGCGGCGCTGTTCCACGTGATCGAGGTCGAGTCCGAGGAAGTGAACAACGCCCTGGACAAGACGCTGGCGCAGGACCAGATCGAGCTGACCCCGCGCTCCGCGGCGCACGTGCGCGACCTGGTGCGCGGCTACGAGTTCCTGGAGCCCGGCCTGGTCCCGATCACCGACTGGCACCCGGACGGCACCGGGCCCGGGCCCGAGATGGCCGAGCGCACCGCGGCGATCGGCGGAGTGATCGTCAAGTAGCGGCGGCCGTCAGGCGGCGGGCGGCCCGAGCCGGCGCAGCACCCGCAGCGATCCCGTCCCGGACAGCGCGGCGTCCTCCACGAACCGCCCCTCCTCCAGCGCGCGCAGGTAGATCCGGTACGGCGCCTGCCCGCCCGCCGCGGGGTCGGGGAACACGTCGTGGATCGCGAGCAGCCCGCCCGGCGCCACGTGCGGCGACCACCCGGCGTAGTCGGCCTGCGCGGCTTCGTCGGTGTGCCCGCCGTCGATGAACACGAATCCGAGCGGCGTGCTCCACAGCGCGGCGACCTCCGGCGAGCGGCCGACGATCATGATCACGTCCCGTTCCGCCCCGGCCAGCGCCAGCGCGCGGCGCGCCCCGGGCAGCGTGTCGATCAGCCCGACCCGCGGATCGACCAGCCGGGGGTCGTGGTACTCCCAGCCGGGCTGGTGCTCCTCGGAGCCGCGGTGGTGATCGACCGTGACCAGCTTGCGGCCGTGCCGGCGCGCCGCGTCGGCCAGCAGGATCGCGGACTTGCCGAGGTAGGTGCCGATCTCGGCCAGCGGCCCGACCCGCGCGCCGTCCAGCGCCGCGGCGTGCAGGGCGCGCGCCTCGTCCTGCGGCATGAAGCCGTCCGCCGCGACGAACGCGTCCCAGGTCCGCTCGTCGATCCCGATCGCAGTGCTCATGCGGCCCATCCTGCCAGGGTGCTGCTGCCAGGGCACCAGCGCCACGGCACTAGGGTTGACGCATGGGCGAGATCATCCTGCTGCGGCACGGCCAGACCGAGTGGGCGAAGGCGGGCCGGCACACCGGACGCACGGACGTGCCGCTCGACGCCGAGGGCGAGCGGCGGGCGCGTGCCGCGGCGGGGCTGCTGGCCGGCCGGAAGATCGCCGCCGCCTGGTCGAGCCCGGCGCTGCGGGCGCGGCGGACCGCCGAACTGGCCGGGCTGACTCTCCAGGGCGTCGATCCCGACCTGTGGGAGTGGGACTACGGCGGCTACGAGAGCCGCACGACCGCGCAGATCCGGCAGGAGCGGCCGGGCTGGTATCTGTGGACCGACGGCGTGCCGCCCGGCGGGCCCGGCGGCTTCCCCGGCGAGAGCGTGGAACAGGTCGGCGAGCGCTGCGACCGGGTGATCGAACGTGTCAGACCCCTGGTGGCGCCGGACTCCCCCGCGGCACTCGACGGCGACGTCGCGCTGGTCGCCCACGGGCACCTGCTGCGCATCCTCGCGGCCCGGTGGCTCGGCCTGCCGCCGCGCGGCGGGGCTGGATTCCTGCTCGGCACCGCGTCGGCCTCAGCCCTCGGATTCGAGCACGGACGCCCCGTCATCGCGCTGTGGAACCGGACGACGGACAGCTAGTTCGTGACAGCAGCCTGGTGAGCGCTGACGCTAGCTGGACCTGGTGTTCTTCAGGTGATGGCCCAGATAGCCGACGATCACGCAGCCGGTCGGCCCGCTGGTGTCGTCCAGGTAGTGCAGCCGCGGCGCGACCTGGCCGGAGCTGCCGATCTTGATGTGCGCCCAGAACTCGGCGTATCCGGTCTCCGACACGCTGCGCGGTACCCGGAAGCGGCGCTGCTCGGCCATCCTCGGGTCCTGACGCACCGTGTCCGACTCCTGCGCCGCCACCTGGGTCGCCGGGTAGATGCGGCCGCCGTGCCGGGAGTCCTCGCAGTACATCCGGAAGCCGCCGCCGTCCCAGACCTTGGCCCGGCGCAGCGCGACGTAGGCGTCGAGGGCGGCCAGCGCCTCGCGCGCCTTGGCGGCGAAGGTGGCCGCGTCCTTGTGCTGGCCGAGCGCCCGCATCGGGCCCTCCTCGGCGGTGACCAGCAGGTTGGGGAAGTCGCCGAAGGAGTCGATGAGCAGGTCGAACGGGCTCGGCTCCGGCTCGCCTGCCGCCGTGGTCGTCGCGGCCGTGTCCGCCACCGCGCGCTCGAGCGCCGGCGCCGCGCCGTACCGGGGCACCGCGATGGTCAGCCGCCGGTGCTCAGCCGCGTCGGCCCGCTGCTGCTCGTTGGCCCGGAACAGCGCGTCGCCGACGCCGACGAGCGGTTCGGGCAGCCGCGCGGCCGCGGTCTCGCCCCGGATCCGGTGGGTGAGGATCGCCTGGACCGCGTCCATCTCGTACTCGAGCCGGTCGCCCTTGAGCACCGGGTGCCGCTCGCCGTCCTCCCGAGACGCCGGGTCCACCTCGGTGTGGAAGGTGCGCAGCGCGGCGGTGGTCCAGTGGTATTCGAACTCGTTGTTGAGCTTGTGCCCGGCCTCGTCGTCGAGCAGGTAGAGCGAGGCGATTCCGTGCAGGTACTTGGTCGCCTCGGTGAAGCGGTCGAGCCACTGCCCCAGGTCGTCGCCGTCGCCGGGCACCGCGACGACCGCGGGCATCCGCCGGCCAGGGTCGCAGAGCACGTTGATCAGGTCGTCCACCGCCCGCGCGCCGACGAGCTGCGGCCGGGTGGTCAGCCGGGCCGGGCCGTCGGTCGCGGTGACCGCGTCGAGCACCAGGCCGGTCAGGTCGGGCGTGCGCACCCGCTCGTCGATCGGCGTCGCGGGGTCGGTGCCGCGCGCGGAGACCTCGATGAGGAAGTAGCCGTGCTCACGCAGCTCCTTGTCCGGCCGCCGGGAGAGGGAGACGAAGGTGAGCGAGGTGTACCAGTGCACACCGGCGCGCGGCGGCTCCTTCAGCCGGTAACGCACGGCCTTGAACCGCCCGGGCTCCACCGCCTCCGTCGCGGTCAACACCGCGCCACCGCCGACCCGGTAACGTCCGGGCCAGGGATCGAAGCCGGTGTCGAAGCCCTCGCGGGAGAGCCAGCGGGCGAACCGCTCCGCGGCGATCTCGGGCCCGCGGTTGGCCTCCTTCCAATCCACCCCGAACACCGACCGATAGCCGATCCACACCGCGCATCCCTCCCTTCGCCCGCGTAATGATCCTTCCCATCCGATAGGTACATACCCGATGCCCGTCACCGGGACGCCATCTTTTGTCCAAGGTAGGTCCGGGATTGGCTCAAAAGGCGCTTATAGACCGCGCACGGCCCGCTCTGCGGCGCTTGCGCGTGCCGGACCGGCGGACACACGGCGAGCCGGCGGCGCGATTCTCGCCGCGCCGCCGGCTCGCCCGTGGCCTGTTCTGTTCGGCAGAGCTCTCCGGCAGAGCCCTACAGCGGGATGTTGCCGTGCCGCCCGCGCCGCTGCGGCGCGGCGGCGATGGCGGCGGCCAGCGCCCGGCGGGTCGCCGAGGGCTCGACCACCTCGTCCACCACGCCGATCTCCATCGCCTTGTCCAGCCCGCCGGCCACCCGCTCGTGCTCGGCGGCCAGTTCGAGCTCCAGCCGCGGACGCAGGTCCTCGGCCACCTCGGCGAGCTTGCGCCGGTGCAGGATGCGCACCGCGGCGACGGCGCCCATGACCGCGACCTGCGCGCTCGGCCAGGCGAACACCCGCGTCGCGCCGAGCGAGCGCGAGTTCATCGCGATGTACGCGCCGCCGTAGGTCTTGCGGGTGACCAGGGTGACCCGGGGCACCACCGCCTCGGCGAAGGCGTGCAGCAGCTTCGCGCCGCGGCGCACCACGCCGTCCCACTCCTGGCCGACGCCGGGCAGATAGCCCGGCACGTCCACGAGCACGACCAGCGGCACGCCGAACGCGTCGCACATGCGCACGAAGCGCGCGGCCTTCTCCGCGGAGGTCGAGTCGAGGCAGCCGCCGAGCCGCAGCGGGTTGTTCGCGATCACCCCGACGGTACGGCCGCCGAGCCGGCCGAGGGTGGTGACGATGTTCGGCGCCCACTTCGGGTGCAGCTCGACGCCCGGACCGTCGAGCACCCCGTCAACCAGCGGGTGCACGTCGTACGCGCGCTTGGGCGACTCGGGCAGCAGGCCGGCCAGGTCGCGCTCGTCGATCGCGGCGAGGTCCATCGCGCCCTGATCGCCGAGCAGCGCGGCCAGGCGCCGGGTGTCGGCGAACGCGTCCTGCTCGGTCGGCGCGACCACGTGCACCACGCCGGAGCGGCGGCCGTGCGGCTCGGGCCCGCCGAGCCGCTCCATGTCAACCGCCTCGCCGGTGACCGAACGCACCACGTCCGGGCCGGTGACGAACACCCGCCCGGCCGGGCCGAGCACCACGATGTCGGTCAGCGCCGGGCCGTAGGCCGCGCCGCCGGCCGCCGGGCCGAGCACCAGGGAGAGCTGCGGGATCCGGCCGGAGGCCCGGGTCATCATCGCGAAGACCTGGCCGACCGCGTGCAGCGAGAGCACGCCCTCGGCCAGCCGCGCGCCGCCGGAGTGGTACAGCCCGACCACCGGGACGCCCTCGGCCAGCGCCTTCTCGTAGGCGACCAGGATCGCCTTGCAGCCCTCGTCGCCCATCGCGCCGCCCTGCACGGTCGGGTCGGAGGCGTAGGCACACACCCGTGTGCCGTGGATCAGGCCCTGCGCGGCCACGAACCCGGAGTCGTCGAACGCGGTGAGCAGCTCGACGGTGCCGGGGTCGAACAGCTTCGCCAGCCGCTTGAGCGGGTTGCGCGGGTCGTCCTCGCGGGACGGCTTGGCAGGCTTCTGTGGTGGGTCGAGGACCGCGGTCATGGGCGGGTGCTCCCTACGGGGTGATCGGCCTCAGACACGGCGCAGCGCAAGGACCACGTTGTGCCCGCCGAAGCCGAAGGAGTTGTTGAGCACGACGGCGGGACCGGCCGCGGTGTCGGCGGGCAGCTTCCGCGGCTCGCCGCGCACGATGTCCAGGGTGACCTCGTCGTCGAGGTCGTCCACGTTCACGGTCGGCGGCGCGACCAGGTCGTGCAGCGCCAGCACCGAGAAGACGGTCTCCACGCCGCCCGCGCCGCCGAGCAGGTGCCCGGTCATCGACTTGGTGGCGGAGACCGCGATGCCCTGCGCGGCCTCGCCGAGCACCGACCGCAGCGCGGCGAGCTCAGCGATGTCGCCCAGCGGGGTCGAGGTGGCGTGCGCGTTGAGGTGCACGATCTGCACCGGGTCGATCGCGCCGTCGGCCAGCGTGTGCCGCAGCGCCGCGCTGATGCCGCGCCCGGTCGGCTCCGGCTGTGCGATGTCGTGCGAGTCGGCGGACAGGCCGACCCCGGCGACCTCGGCGTACACGCGGGCGCCGCGAGCCGCGGCGTGCTCGGCGGATTCGAGCACGAGGATGCCCGCGCCCTCGCCGAGGACGAAGCCGTCGCGGGCCTTGTCGTACGGCCGGGAGGCGCGCTGCGGCTCGTCGTTGTTCTTCGACATCGCCATCATGTTGGCGAAGCCGGCGATCGGCAGCGGGTGGATCGGGGCCTCGGTGCCGCCGGCCACCACCACGTCGGCGCGGCCGGTGCGAATCATCTCCAGCGCGTAGCCGACCGCCTCCGAGCCGGTCGCACACGCCGAGACGGGAGTGTGCACGCCCGCCTGCGCGCCGAACTCCAGGCCGACGTAGGCGGCGGGGCTGTTCGGCATGAGCATCGGGACGGTGCGGGGGGAGACCTGCCGGGCGCCCTTGGCCTTGAGCACGTCGTACGCATCGAGCAGCGTGATGACGCCGCCGATGCCGGAGCCGACCACCACGCCGAGGCGCTCCGGGTCGAGCTCGACGCCGACGAGCCCGGCGTCCTTCCAGGCCTCGCGCGCCGCGATCAGGGCGAACTGCGCCGAGCGGTCGAGCCGGCGGCGCTCCACCGGCTTCATCACCTCGCTCGGCTCGACCGCGACCCGGGCCGCGATCTTGACCGGCAGCTCGTCGGCCCAGTCCTCGGTGAGGGTACCGACACCGGACCGCCCGGCCAGCAGCGCCTGCCAGGACGAGGCGACGTCACCGCCGAGCGGCGTCGTGGCGCCGAGCCCGGTGACGACCACCGTCCGACGGGGGATCGCGCTGTTAGTTGACGCCGACAAGGTAGTCCAATCTCTAAGGTGTGCTTCGGGCGCGGGCCGGACCGCCGTGGCGAGTGCTCGGCAGCCTTCGGCCTGGCCGAGCACTCGGCGGGGGTCAGCTCAGCTGTTGGCGAGGATGAAGTTGACCGCGTCGCCGACGGTGTTGAGGTTCTTCACCTCGTCGTCGGGGATCTTCACGTCGAACTTCTCCTCGGCCGCGACGACGACCTCGACCATGGTGAGCGAGTCGCAGTCCAGGTCCTCGGTGAACGACTTGTCCAGCTGGACGTCGCCCTCGTCGATCCCGGCCACTTCGTTCACGATCTGGGCGAGTCCCGCGAGGACCTCTTCCTGGGTAGCCATCGACGGCTCCTTACCTGCTTGGTTGATGGTTTGCGGTCCGGGCCGGGCGGCCCGCACCGTCGGTCGGACGAAGGGCAGCGTACATTCGGGTCAGGGCAGCACGACGACCTGTGCGGCGTACACCAGGCCGGCGCCGAAGCCGATGAGCAGCGCGACGCCCCCGTGCGGGGCCTCGCCCTCCTCGAGCATCCGCTCCATCGCCAGCGGGATGGACGCGGCCGAGGTGTTGCCGGTCTTGGCGATGTCGCGGGCCACCGGGACGTGCTCGGGCAGCTTCAGTGCCTTGATCATCGCGTCGGTGATCCGCATGTTGGCCTGGTGCGGGATGAACGCGTCGAGGTCCCCGGCGGTGATCCCGGCCTTCTCCAGCGCCTGCTTGGCGACCGGGACCATCTGGTACGAGGCCCAGCGGAAGACCGGCTGGCCGGCCATCCGCAGCATCGGGAAGCCGAGCTCCGGCTGCTCCTTGAGCGCGTGCCAGGGGAAGGTCTGGCCGATCAGGTCGAACTGCGAGCCGTCGGCGCCCCAGACCACCGGGCCGATGGCAGGGGTCTGCGACGGGCCGACCACGGCCGCCCCCGCGCCGTCGCCGAAGATGAAGGCGGTTGACCGGTCGTGCAGGTCGGTCATGTCGCTCATCCGCTCGACCCCGATGACGAGCACGTACTCGGCGGAGCCGCCGCGGACCATGTCCTGGGCGAGGGCGAGGCCGGTGCAGAACCCGGCGCAGGCGGCGGAGATGTCGAAGGCCACGGCGTTGACCGCGCCGAGCTGGTTGGCCACCTCGGCGGCCAGCGAGGGGGTCTGCACCAGGTACGTGACGGTGGAGATCACCACGCACCCGATTCGCTCCGCCTCGATCCCGGCGGCGGCCAGCGCCTTGCCGGCCGCCGCGACGGACATCATCGCGACGGTCTCGTCGGCGGCGGCCCAGCGCCGCTCCTCGATGCCGGTGCGGGCGCGGATCCACTCGTCGCTCGAGTCGATCGTCTGGCAGATCTCCTCGTTGGTGATGACCCGCGACGGGCGGTAACCGCCGACGCCGAGGATGCGCGCGTGCGGCGCCGCGCCGACAGGGGACTGGATCTGGACCATGCTCAGTGGGCCTCCGCCTTGGGATGGACGCGTACGAGCGGCTGGCCCGGGGAGACCGGGTCGCCGTCCTCGACGAGCCATTCGAGTACCGTGCCCCCGTGCTCCGCAACCAGCACCCGCTCCTCCCGGCGGGAGACGACCGCGCCGATCTTCGCGCCGGCCGCCAGCTGCGTCCCCGGCTCCACGCTCTCGCCGCCGGGCAGTCCGCGCTGCACGGTGCCGGAGAACGGGGCCACCACCAGCCGCCAGGTCGGCGCGGTGTCCAGCGGGTTGGCGACGGAGTGGTGGTCGGCGTGCCGGGCGGCGAACTCGCGCGCGGCGTCGAGCTGGTCAGGGGTCTTGAGCGCGAAGGTCTCCACGCCGGGTAGCGCGCGCTTGGCCAGGCCGGTCAGCGTGCCGGCCGGGGGGACCTCCAGCAGGCCGGTGACGCCGAGCTCGCGCATGGTCTCCATGCACAGGTCCCAGCGCACCGGGTTCGCGATCTGGCGCACGATCCGCTCGACGACCTCGCGGCCGGAGTGGACGACGGCGCCGTCGCGGTTCGAGATGTAGCGCACCCGCGGGTCGCGGGTGCTCACCCCCTTGGCCAGCTGCTCCATCCGCGAGACGGCCGGCGCCATGTGCGCGGTGTGGAAG
>JBKOWZ010000081.1:0-5735 GCA_046724665.1 Actinomycetota bacterium | reverse complement strand
CCGCCGCACGCCGCGCCTCATCCAGCGCCGCGACAGACCGCGCCGCCGCGTCGTCCCGCGCCGCGCGCGCCTCCCGCGCGGCCTCAGTCTCCTGATCCGCCCGCTCCACCGCCTGCGCCCGCGCAGCCCGCTCCGCCTCCGCCTCACCGCGCGCGGCCTCGGCCTGCGCCAACGCGTCATCCCGCTGCGCTAACGCATCCGCGATCTCCGCACGCGCCAACGCCTCCCGCTCCCCCGCCGCCTCAGCACGCGCCGCCGCATCCTCACGCTCCGCCTGCGCCGCCGCGACCTGCGCCGCGGCCTCCGCGCGTACCGCCGCCACCCGGCTCTCCACCCCCGCCGCCGACAACTCCCCCGCCAACGACGCCGCGAGCACCCCCGCCGCCTGATCGAGCCGCTCCACCAACTCCCACGCCTGCGCCAGCTGCCCCGGCAACCCCGGCGCGTTACGCTCCCGTGCCCGCGCGTTACGCGCCGCCTTCAAACACGCGTCGTCGTTGTCCCGGCAGTACTGGAACGGCCGCCCCGCCCCCACACGCTGCGGCACCGGCCGCCCGCAGTGCAGACACGGCCTCGCCCCCACCCCCGCATCCGCGTCCACACCCTGACCCTGCTCAACACTCGCCATAGCCGCCCAGGATAACGACCGCCGCCCGCCCCCAGCGGTGGGGCGCGCCGCCGCCGGACACCCCCGCGCGCCCCACGACCAGCGGTGCAAGTTTCACATCGCCCCCGCACCGCGCCCCGTGACGCAGCAGGTGACGGCACCCGCCCGCCCCAGGCGGCAGGCAGCCTTGTTGACGCCCCGCAACGCCTCCGTAATGGTCGCCGCACAACGAAAGAAAGCGCTTCCCGCCGCTCGACCAGGACGCGCCCCCCACTACGAGGAGACCCCATGAAACTCGGTCCGCCGCGCCTGCGCCGGATCCCGGCAAAGCGCACAACGCGTGCCACCGCCGCAGCGGGCGCCGCGATGCTCGCCTCGCTGTCCATCGTCGCCCTGACCAACGGACAGGCCTCGGCCGCCGCCGGCTGTTCCGTCAGCTACACCATCGCCAGCCAGTGGGACGTGGGCTTCAGCACGAACATCGTGATCACGAACCTGGGCAGCCCGATCACGTCGTGGTCGCTCGGCTGGACGTTCGGCGGCAACCAGAGGGTCACCCAGCTCTGGAACGGCAGCTACACCCAGTCCGGCGCGAGCGTCACCGTGACGAACCTGTCCTACAACGGTTCGATCGGCACGAACGGCACCACCACGCTGGGCTTCAACGGCTCCTACTCCGGCACCAACGCCGTCCCGAGCCAGTTCACGCTCAACGGCACCGTCTGCAACGGCAACGTGAGCTCCAGCCCCAGCGCCAGCATGAGCCCCAGCCGTAGCAGCTCCGCCAGTGCCTCCGCCTCCGCCTCGGCCAGCGCCTCGCAGTCCGCGTCGGTCTCGGCCAGCCCCAGCAGCACCAACACCGGCTGCGGCACCTCCTGCCCACCGCACGTCTCCAACCCGTTCCTCGGCGTCAGCCCGTACCTGAACCCCAACTACGTCTCCGAGGTTCAGGCCCAGGCCTCCGCCGACGGCGGCAACGCCAAGGAAGCCAAGATCGCGACCTACCAGACCGCGATCTGGATGGACCACATCGGCGCCATCGCCGGCAGCAGCTCCGCCCTCGGCCTCCAGGCCCACCTCGACAACGCCGCCGCCCAGGCCGCCAGCTCCAGCCTGCCGGTCCTCGTCGAGATCGTCGTCTACGACCTGCCCGGCCGTGACTGCGCCGCCCTCGCCTCCAACGGCGAGATCCCGGCCACCGCAGCCGGCCTGACCCAGTACGAGTCGCAGTACATCGACCCGATCGCCGCGATCGAGGGCAACTCGAAGTACAGCAAGCTGCGCATCGTCAACTTCATCGAGCCCGACTCGCTGCCCAACGCGGTGACCAACAAGAGCCAGGCCGCCTGCGCGACCGCGATCCCGTACTACGAGACCGGCATCACCTACGCGCTCAACAAGCTGCACGCCATCGGCCCGCAGATCTACAACTACCTGGACATCGGCCACTCCGGATGGCTCGGCTGGCCGAACAACATGAGCGGCGCCGGCCCCGAGTACGCCAAGGTCGTCAGCGCCACCACCGCCCGGTACGCGAGCATCGACGGCTTCGTCTCCGACACCGCGAACACCACCCCGTCCGACGAGCCGTTCCTGCCCAACTCCACGCTGAACGTGGGCGGCAACCCGCTCGACTCGGCGAAGTTCTACCAGTACAACCCGTACTTCGACGAGCACAGCTACGACGAGGCGATGTACAACACCTTCGTCTCCGCCGGGTTCCCCAGCACCATCGGGATGCTCATCGACACCTCGCGCAACGGCTGGGGCGGCCCCAACCGGCCCACCTCGCTCAACTCCAGCCCCACCACCCCCGACACCTACGTGGCGGCGAACAAGGTGGACCAGCGCCCGTTCCGCGGTGACTGGTGCAACGTCAACGGCGCCGGCATCGGTGCCCGCCCGGGTGCCAACCCCTACGGTTCCGGCAGCCACATCATCGCCAACGTCTGGATCAAGCCCCCGGGCGAGTCCGACGGTGACTACCCGAGCGGCAGCCACACGCACGGCGACCCGCACTGCGACCCGAACGGCACCCAGACCGACGGCAACGGCGGCACCTACCCGACCGACGCCATCCCGGGTTACGACGTCCCGGCCGGCCAGTGGTTCGCGGTTCAGTTCCAGCAGCTGGTTGCCAACGCCTACCCGCCGATCTCCTAAGAGCGGCCCGACCGGCTAAGGCGTCCCCGACAACGCCCTAGCCACCGCACCAAACGTTGCCCCCGGCCCCCAGCCGGGGGCAACGCGCGTTACCGCACCCCCGTACCCGTCACCTGGCCTCAATCCACCCCGCACGCACCCGCGACACCCGCGACGGCACACCACCAGCCTGCCCACCTTCACAGGCCAGCGGTCATCAACGCTCGACGTACGCCGCCAGCCCCGCCAGAACCTGCTCGTGAATCCGGTTGAGCGCCTTCGGCGCGAACGTGCGCTCGAAGAAACCCCCGATCCCGCCCGCGCCGTTCCACACGGCCTCCGCCGTCACCAGCGACGTGTCTCCCTGGTCGCTCACCACCCACGTCACCCGCATCGACGAGTTCTCGTCCGCCTCCACCAGCGTCAACGCGGCAGGCTGCGACACGCGAGCCACCACGTCCCGCGTCCGCTTCTGTGTCGCCGCCAACCGCCACGACGCGACCGTGCCCGCGCCCGCCCCGCCCTCGCGCACCGCGTAATCGCTGTACTGCGCCGGCAGGATCTTCGGCCGCACCGTCACGTAGTCCGCCAACGCATCGAACACCGCCTGCGCCGACGCGCCGATCTGCCGGCTCGCCACCGCCCGCACCTGCCCCATCGCCCACTCCTCACCGCTCACACAGCCACAGCCACAACGCAGTGACCGCGGTACCGGCCAAACCCTATCCCGCGCCGCCACGGCCACTACGCGCGCACTGGCTGCGTTAAGCGGTCACCCGGCGCGCCCCCGGCACCACTCGGCGCACATCGATCAGCCCTCTGCTTGTCACCCGTCAGGCCGGGGTAGACGCTGCCCCCACACGTCCTTGGAGGGGACAAAAAGCATGGCCAACGTAGCGTCACGCATCCGCACCACCGCGGCCGTCGTGGCGGCCGCAGCAGTCCCGCTGATCGTCGTCGCCGCCCTAGGCAACCAGGCACTGCAAAGCTGGCGCGACGCCCGAGCCAGCAGCGGCAACCACTGGATCGCCGACCTCTTCCAGCCCCTCGCCCTGGCCGGATGGCGCTTCAACCCCGGCTCCGGCCCCAACTCCACCGCCCACTGGCTCGCCCCGCTCGCCTTCAACGTCGCCCTCGTCGTACTCACCGTGTTGCTCGTCGCCGCGGCCGTCCACAACCGCGGACGCATCGCCGTGCTCTTCGGCGTCTGGGGCGCGGTCACCCTCGCCGGAGCCGGCGCCGGCCTGATCAGCACCCCGCTCGCCTACTCCGGCGTCCCCGGCATCGTCACCGCCGACACGTACCGCAACACCCTCGCCGAGGGACTGCTGCTCGGCTTCTTCATCGGAGTCGTCGCCGCGGTCGTCGCCGTCCTGTTCGCCGGAGGCAACGGCGCGGGCAAGGCCGAAAGCGCAGCCACCGCGACCTCCGCGCAACCCAGCCCCGGCTACGACGAAACCTGGCCGCTCAGCAGCTGACTAACGCTGAGGCGGAAGCCGAACGGGGCCCCACGAAGACATGCGCGGAACGCACCCGAAACACAGATGAGGCACGAGACGCTGCGCAGCCCGCATCACAGCAGGCTGCGCAGCACCGTCCCCAACCGCTCGTAATCCTCCTCGCGGTTGTACAGCTGCGCCGACAGCCGCAGCAGCGCACGCCCGCCCCAGACGTTGATCACCGTCTCGATCCCGAACTCGTCCGCGACCCGGTCACGCAGCGCGTCCGCAGCCGACTGATCCGCTGCTACCGCCGCCAACGGGATCAGCCGCATCGACAGCCCGTCGCCGCTCCCGCCGACACCCCCACCCTGGCCCGCGCCGACCGAGCCGTCTAAACCCAAACCCCCAGGCACCCCGCGCGTATCCGCGCCGATTGCCTCAGCCACCACACGCTGGCCATACGCAGCGAGCGACGCGTTACGCGCCCGCACCGCCGCCCACCCCAAGGACTCGAACAGCGAAAGAGCAGCAGGGACCGCCAGCCAAGCCGTCGAATCAACCGTCCCCGGCTCGAGAAACGAGTGCGGAAACCCCTCCTTCTCCCGCCACGACACGGGAACCGAACTCACCTCGCCCCGCCATCGTTCCGCCACATACAACCCCGCCGCCCCGCGCGGCGCACACGGCCACTTGTGAAAGTTTCCCACCCAGAAATCCGGCCCCAGCGCCGTCAGATCCACCGGCAACTGCCCCGGCGCATGAGCCCCGTCCACCAACACCGCCACCCCCGCCGCCTGCAACGCGGGAACGAGCTGCTTCACCGGAAACCGCTGCGCACTCGCCGAGGAAACCTCGTCGATCACAGCCAGCCGCGTCCGCTCGGTCACCCCGCCGAGCACCGCCGCGACCGCCTCGTCGTCCGCAGCGCCCAAAGGAACCGGAACGGTCACCAAAGAAGCACCCACCCGCGCGGCAGCCTTCCGCAAACCGAACAACACGGCGCCGTACACGTGATCGGTAACGAGGATCTCGTCCCCAGCACGAAGCGGAAACGACGCGAGCACCACCCCGACGCCCGACGTGGAGTTGGGCACGAACGTGACGCCGTTGTCGTCCGCACCCAGGAACCGTGACGCCACAAGCCGCGCCTCATCCAGTGCCGGCTGCAACTCCCGCCGGTAGAACCTGGTCGGATTGCCGTCCATCCGCTCACGCCACTGTTGCTGCACGGCCAACACCGGCAGCGGAACCGCGCCGAAGGAGCCGTGGTTCAGATAGGTGAGCTTGGAATCGAACGGCCACAACTCGGGGCGATACAGGGCGTCCGTCGTCACGCTCGTCGAGCCTACCGATCATCCTCCGGCACCGACACTCCCACCCTTGCCCACCTTCGCCCCTAGCCCCTCGCCCCTCCTCTTCGCGCCCCACGCCATACCGTCCCCGTCCCGTCCCACGCCGACCTCCCCTCCCAGACCCGGGCGGGCTCTAAGTGGGCATCTTGGGGCGATTCGGCGCTTAGGTGTCTTTCTGGGTGTGGTCTTGCC
>JBKOWZ010000235.1:0-16072 GCA_046724665.1 Actinomycetota bacterium | reverse complement strand
TCCGGTCTCTCGGCCGTCACCGCGGCCAGCAGGTCGGGGCCGTTGTCGACGGCGGCCGCCACCTCGAATCCGTGCGCTTGAAGCAGGCGCGTCAGGCCGTCCCTCAGGAGGAAGAGGTCTTCGGCGAGGACAACGCGCACGGAATCTCCAGGGCGACTACGGTCGGCCCGCCCGGCGGGCTCGTCACGGTCATCAACCCGTCGAATGTACCGATCCGGCGCTCCACTCCGCGCAGCCCGGTGCCGTCGGCCGGATCGGCACCGCCGCGTCCGTCGTCTGTCACGGTCAGCCGCAGCACGCCCTCGCGGTAGGTGAGGTCGATCCACACCCGGTCCGCCTGAGCGTGCTTCGCCACGTTGGCCAGCAGCTCGCTCGCGGCGAAGTACATGGCCGACTCGACCGGCGCCTGCGCGCGTCCGGGCAGGTCGGTGGAGACCTCGACGCTCAGCGCGCTGTCCAGGGCGAGCGCGCGCACGGCGTCGGCCAGGCCGCGGTCGGCCAGCACCGGCGGATGGATGCCGCGTACCAGGCCGCGCAGCTCCGTCAGTGCCTTGACGGATGCCTCACGCGCCTCCAAGAGCAGCGCGCGGGCCTCGTCCGGGTGCTTGTCGAGCAGGGCCTCGGCGGCGCTGAGGTTCATGCCCATCGCGACGATCCGCGCCTGAGCGCCGTCGTGCAGGTCGCGCTCGATACGGCGCAGTTCGGCGGCGGAGGCGTCCACGGCGTCGGCGCGTGTCTCGGTCAGCCGCCGGACGCGCAGGGCGAGTTCGGCGGTGCGGGTCGGCTTGAGCAGCACGCGAGTCCACCGCGCGTGCAGGCGCAGCAGCGACGGTCCGGAGACGAAGCCCAGCACGATGATGAACACGCCCATCCCCGCAGTCGCTCCGGCGTACCGCTCGTTGGCCTGCGTGATGTGGATGAAGGTGTACCAATCGTTGTACCCGTGACGTACGAGCGTGTCCCACAGCGCTGAGTACACGATGCCCTGGACGCCATACACGATCAGGCCGACCGGCAGGAACGCGAGGAAGAAGCCGATGAACGTGTCGAGCGTGCTCCACAGCAGATCCCGCCAGGTCGCCGGATCGGTGAGAATCCACCGGCAGCGTTCCGCGATGCCCATCGGCCCGCGCTGGAACTTCGGCTTGGGCCGGTAGGGGCGCGGGATCTCGACGCCCTGCCACCGGTGGGCCAGCGCACGCGCGAGGTTCGCCACCCCGCGGCAGATCGGCGTGGAGACCGGCAGCAGCAGCAGGCCGACGCCGAGCCCGATGAAGCCGAGCACGTCGAACTGGAGGACCACCACGCCGATGTTGAGGCCGGCGACCATCGTGAGCACCAGGCTCTGCCACGGTGCGAGCAGCGCACGGCGCAGCCAGGAGCCCGGCGGCCTGCGCACCGCGGGCGCGTCGGCTCGACCGGGGACGGCGTCGGCCTGACTGGTCATCGTCTCGTACCTCCTGTCAACCCCGCCTTCCGGATCCATCGTCCGGGCACGGTGCCGCCAGTGTGCGCGACGGACCGCGGCCCGCGCACTGGACCTACGCGGCCGGTGCCGGGGTGTACCTACGTACACCCTAATTGGGTGTTCAGCCGCATGTCAGAGGCATGTCGCGACTCCCTAGCGTGAACCGGGGGCCGGTGGACCACACCGGCACGGGAGTTCCGAGTGAGGAGACTTCGGTGGAACGCTCGATGGAAAACCAGGGCAGACGCAACCTCGCCGCCGCGCTGGGCGGCTGGAGCGCGCGGCATCGCAAGACGGCCGTGTTCGGCTGGCTGTTGTTCGTCGTGCTCGCGACCGTGATCGGTAACGCCGCCGGGCAGAAGCATCTGACCGACGCGCAGCAGGGCACCGGCGATTCGGCGCGGGTCTTGCAGATCCTGGACGATGCCCACATCACGCGGGCCGCGAGCGAGATGGTGCTGGTGCACAGCGCCACGCAGACCGCGGACGCGGCGCAGTTCCGCGCGACGGTGCATGACGTCGCGGCGGCGGTGCAGGGCACCAAGCTGGTCACCAATCTGCGCGACCCGTACGCCGCGGGACTGATCTCGAAGGACCAGCACAGCGCGCTGATCGAGTTCGACATGATCGGCGACGAGAGCGCCGCCGACGACCGGGTACAGCCGGTGCTCGACGCGGTGGCCAAGGTCGGCGCGGCGCATCCGGGGATCGCGGTCAACGAGTTCGGCGACGCCTCGGCGGGCCACTGGTTCAACAACACCCTCGGCAAGGACTTCAAGCGCGCGGAGCTCAGCGCCGTGCCGCTGGCGCTCGGCATCCTGCTGGTCGCGTTCGGCGCGCTGCTGGCCGCGATCCTGCCGGTGGTGCTGGCGCTGACCGCGTTCATCGCGGCGCTCGGGCTGCTCGGCATGCTCAGCCACCTGAGCCCGGTGGACGACTCGGCCGGCTCGGTGATGCTGCTGATGGGCCTGGCGGTCGGCATCGACTACTGCCTGTTCTACCTGCGCCGCGAGCGCGAGGAGCGCGCCGCGGGCCGAGACAGGGAGTCGGCGCTGGCGGTCGCCGCCGCCACCTCGGGGCGCTCGGTGCTGGTGTCCGGGCTGACCGTGATGGTGGCGATGGCCGGGATGTTCCTGTCCGGTATGCACATCTTCGAGGGCTTCGCGCTGGCCACCGTGCTGGTGGTGGCGATCGCGATGCTCGGCTCGGTCACCGTGCTGCCCGCGCTGCTGTCCATGCTCGGCGACAAGGTCGAGTTCGGCCGGCTGCCGGGGGCCAAGCGCCGCGCGGCGCGGCGGGCCCGGCGTGCCGCGGCCGGCGGCGGATTCCTGTGGAACGCCACACTCGCCAAGGTGGCGAAGAATCCCAGGGCGGCGCTGTTCGGCTCGGCCGGGTTCCTGGTACTGCTGGCGGCTCCGGCCTTCGGCATGCACACCGCGAAGCTGACCGTGGACCAGCAGGTGCCGCAGAGCGTGCCGATCGTGCAGACCTACCAGCAGATCTCGGCGGCGTTCCCGGGCGGTCCCTCGCCGGCCACCGTCGTGGTGAAGGACGCCGACATCCAGGGTCCCGCCGCGAAGGCGGCGATCGCCGCGTTCGAACAGGCCGCGACGCGTACCGGGGAGCTCGGCGACCCGCACAGCAACCCGATCCGGGTGACGGTGCACCAGGCGGCCGGCGTCGCGCAGATCGACGTGCCGCTGGCCGGAGACGGGGCGAACGCCGCGTCGCAGCACGCGCTGAACACGCTGCGCACACAGGTCGTGCCGCAGACACTCGGCAAGCTGGCGGGCGCGCAGGTCGCGGTCGGCGGCGAGCTGGCCTTCGGGCTCGACTTCAACCACCAGCTCGGCCACTCGATCGCGCCGGTGTTCGTGTTCGTGCTCGCGGTCACCTTCCTGCTGATGCTCGCCGCGTTCCGCTCGCCGGTGATCGCGGCCACCGCGATCGGGCTCAACCTGCTGTCGGTCGGCGCCGCGTACGGCGTGATGACGGCGATCTTCCAGCACGGCTGGGGCGCCGGCCTGGTGGCCACGCACGCGCCGGGGGCGATCGAGTCGTGGCTGCCGCTGTTCGTGTTCGTGGTGCTGTTCGGGCTGTCGATGGACTACCACGTGTTCGTGGTCTCCCGGATCAAGGAGGCGCGCGAACGCGGCATGGACACCACGCGGGCGGTCATGCACGGCCTGCGCTCCGCCGCCGGGGCGGTGACCAGCGCGGCGGTCATCATGGTCGCGGTGTTCGGGATCTTCGGCACGCTGTCGATGCAGGACTTCAAGCAGCTCGGCGTGGGCCTCGCGGTCGCGGTGGCGCTGGACGCCACCGTGATCAGGGTGCTGCTGCTGCCGGCGGTGATGATCCTGCTCGGCGAGCGCAACTGGCCGCGCTCGCTACGCCGCCGGGTCCCGCTCGGGTCCGCCGTCGGCGCCGGGCAGGCCGGGGGCGGGTGGCAGCCACAGGCGCAGGACCGCCCCGCCGCCGGGGTGGTTGGCGGCGGACACTGAGCCGCCGTGCGACTCGGCGACCTGCGCGACGATGGCCAGGCCGAGGCCCGATCCCGGGCGGTCGCGCATCGAGGCGGCCCGGTAGAAGCGGTCGAAGACGTGCGGCAGATCGCCCTCGGGGATCCCCGGGCCGTGGTCCCGTACCGTCAGGGTGCTGCCGGCGAGGGTGACCTCCACCTCGCCGGCGCCGCCGGAGAACTTGGCGGCGTTGTCCAGCAGGTTGGCCATCGCCCGCTGGATCCGGTCGGGCACCCCGACCGCCGCGGTCGGCGCGAGGTCGGCGGTGAACTCGACCCCAGGCCAGTGCAGCCGGGCCCGTTCGACCACGTGCCCGGCCAGGGCGTCCCAGCTCAGCCGCTCGACGGCGGCGGCGGGCTCCTCGCCCCTGGCCAGCTCCACGGTGTCGGCGACCAGGGCGGTCAGGTCGTCGATGCCGGCCAGCACCGAGGCGATCAACCGCTCGCGCTCCGGCGGGTCGAGCCGCTCGATCCTGCCGATCACCTCGATGTTGGTGCGCAGCGAGGTCAGCGGGGTGCGCAGCTCGTGCGAGGCGTCGGCGACCAGCTGGCGCTGGCGGTCGGCGGAGTCCTGCACGGCGTTGAGCATCGCGTTGAAGCTGACCGCGAGGCGGCCGAGTTCGTCCCGGTCGGCCCGGGAGCCCGGGTCGATCCGGTGGGCGAGGTCGCGGGTGGCCGCGACGCGCTCGGCCGCCTCGGTCAGCCGACCGACCGGCCGCAGCGCGGTCCTGGTCACCCACCAGCCGAGGCCGGCGGCCAGCAGGATCCCGGCCAGGCCGGCGCCGAGCAGTTCGAGGCCGAGGTGCCCGAGCTGGTTCTCGGCGTCGGCCAGCGGCAGGGCGACCTGCACCGCGTAGCCGCCGCCGAGCGGGGCGGTGGCCAGGCGCACGTCGCCGCCCTGGAAGTCGATCGTGCGGTGCGACCCGGCCGCCCCGCCGGCGGCGATCGCGCGGTCCTGCGGGTCCACCGGCAGCACCGCGCTCTGCTCGGCCGGGTGCGTGGTGCTGCCGTCGGGCCGCAGTATCTGGAGGTAGTCCATCGAGTCGCCGAAGTGCCGGAAACCGGTCAGTCCGCCGCCCCGGCTGCCGGCGAAGGCGGAGGCGTGCTGCGGCAGCAGCTTCGCGACGCCTACGTTGTGCGCGATCCGCTGCATCGTCTGCACCTGCCGGTCCAGCTGCCGGTCCACGTTGCCGAACAGCTCCGCGCGGACCGCGAGGTAGGCGAAGGTGATGCCCGCGCCGACGCCGAGCACCACGGCGAGCGTGGCGGCGAGCGCGATGCGGGTGCGCAGCTTACGCAGCTTCAAGCGCCGCAGGCGCCGCCGCAGCGCGCGTCCGGCCGCCGAGACCGATCCTCGCGCCGCCGTCAGTCCTTGCACTGGCGGAGCGTATAGCCGACGCCGCGGATGGTGTGGATCACCCGGGGCTGGTCGCCGATCTCGGTCTTGCGGCGCAGCGTGGAGACGAAGACTTCCAGCGAGTTGGAGCCGGGGCCGAAGTCGTAGCCCCAGATCCGGTCGATGATCAGCTCGCGGGTGACCACCCGGCCGGCGTTGCGCAGCAGCAGCTCGAGCAGCTCGAACTCGGTCTTGGTCAGGTCGGCCCGCCGCCCGGCCCGCACCACCTGGCGCGCGGCCAGGTCGAGGGCGATGTCGCCGCAGCTGAGCAGCGGCGGCGGGGGCGGGGCCTGCGCCGCGGCCCGGCGCAGCAGGGCGTTGATCCGGGCGACCAGCTCGACCAGGGCGAACGGCTTGACCAGGTAGTCGTCGGCGCCGGCGTTGAGGCCGAAGACCCGGTCGGCGATCGCGTCGCGGGCGGTCAGCATCAGGATCGGGGTGCGGTCCTCGGCGGCGCGCAGCGCACGGGCGACGGCCAGCCCGTCCACGCCGGGCATGGCCACGTCGAGCACGAGCGCGTCGTGCGGCGTGTCGCGCACCGCCTCGAGCGCGGCGGCGCCGTCGGCGGCGAGGGTGACCGCGAAGCCCTCGAGCTTGAGCGCGCGGCCGAGGGCTTCGCGTACCTCGCTGTCGTCATCGACGACGAGCAGCCTCGCCGCGCCGTTGACCATCGGGCCTACCCCCTCGGATGCAGTGCCGTCCTAGACACACTGCCGTCTTGAACATCGCCGTCGAGCAAGGGTGGACGAAATTGCTGAAAGCTGCCTTAGAGGAGGGGGGAGGAAACGTTGAGAGAATGATCGGCCAGTGGCGGATCCGCTCGCCGAGAGCGCAGGTCAGACAGTTAGCGTGGACAAGGCGCCGCTGATGAAGAATTCACGCAGCGCAAACTCGTAGGGGGTGATGTCGATGCCCTGCGCGGCCAGCCATTCGTCGCTGTAATACGTGTTCGTATACCGCTCGCCGCCGTCGCACAGCAGGCTGACGACCGACCCGTGGACGCCCGCGGCGCGCATCTCGGAGATGATCCGCAGGGTGCCCCACAGGTTCGTCCCGGTCGAGCCGCCGGCCCGGCGGCCGACGCGCTCGGCCAGCATCCGGACGGCGGCGATCGACGCGGCGTCCGGCACCCGGATCATCCGGTCCACGATGTCGGGCAGGAAGGAGGGCTCGACCCGCGGCCGGCCGATCCCCTCGATCCGCGAGCCGTGGCCGGTGGTGAATTCGGGGTCCTGGTTCGCCCAGCCGTCGAAGAAGGCGGAGTTCTCCGGGTCCACGACGCACAGCCGGGTACGCAGCCGCCGGTAGCGTACGTAGCGCCCTATCGTCGCGCTGGTGCCGCCGGTACCCGCGCCGACCACGATCCAGGCCGGCACCGGATGGCGCTCCTTGGCCAGCTGTCCGTAGACCGATTCGGCGATGTTGTTGTTCCCGCGCCAGTCGGTAGCCCGTTCGGCGTAGGTGAACTGGTCCATAAAGTGCCCGCCGGTCTCCGCGGCCAGCCGCCGCGACTCGGCGATCACCCGCGTCGGGTCGGCCACCAGATGGCAGCTGCCGCCGTAGAACTCGATGAGCGCCAGCTTCTCCTTGCTGGTCGAGGCGGGCATCACCGCGATGAACGGCAGGTTGAGCATCCGGGCGAAGTAGGCCTCGGAGACGGCCGTCGAGCCGGAGGAGGCCTCGATGACCGGCCGCCCCTCGCGGATCCAGCCGTTGCAGAGCGCGTAGAGGAAGAGCGAGCGGGCCAGCCGGTGCTTGAGCGAGCCGGTCGGGTGGGTGGACTCGTCCTTGAGATAGAGGTCGATGCCCCATTCCTCGGGCAGCGGGACGACGAGCAGGTGCGTGTCGGCGGAGCGGTTGGCGTCGGCCTCGACCTTCGCGACGGCGTCGTGGATCCAGTCGCGGCCGGCCTGGCAGGCGGGGTTGACGCGATCGAACCCCGACTGGCCGGATAGATCGGACATCGTCGTGTTCCCCCTGCCGTGCCGTATCTCGGCACCTGCCTAGCGACCGTACCGCGCCAGCCAGGCGATCGCAGCGGCGAGGTAGCCGAGCAGGCCGAGTACGGCGACGCCGGCGACGGCCGCGCCGGTCGCGACGTCGGTGCGGGTGGCGGCGGTCCAGGCCGCGCCGCGCGGCTGGTCGCCGAGGACGAACGGGGCCGCGACCAGCCAGCCGCCGAGGAGGGCGACCAGTGCCAGGCCGGTGAGGGCGGCGACGGGTGCCTTGGGACGCGGCGCGGGCGGCGGGATCAGCGGCAGCTCGGCGCGGCTCGGCTCGATGCGTCCGCTGCGCTGGGCCGGAACGGTCGTGGACATCGTCACGGCTCCTGTCGTCGGTGTTCGTCGCCGCTCTCGTCGCGCCGACGCTCTTTGTCGTGGCTGCGCAGGTCCGCGGCCAGCGCGGCGACCAGCGGGGTCAGCAGCTCGCGCAGGGCTCCGCCCGGATCGGGCTGCTCAGCAGGGGCTTCGGGTGCAGGTTCGGACTCGGGCTCGGGCTCGGGCTGGAGCTCAGGCTTCGGCTCGGGCACGCGTTCGGGCCGCGCGGCCGGGCCGCCGCGTAGCCGCGTCACCAGGTTCGCCGAGAAGAGCAGGGCCGCGGCGATCCCCACGGCGACGATCGCAGCGCCGGTCTCGAGATCGACGGTCGCGGCTCGTGGCAGGCGCGCCGCGCCGTGTCTGAGGTCGAGCGCGTAGGGAGCGAGGAGCAGCCAGCCGCCGCCGAGCGTGCACAGTACCGCCGCGACGAGTCCCAGGTACGGCGCGAGTACCGGGATGGGCACCGGCGGAGGCGGTGGCAGTGGCGATGACAGTGGCAGCGACGACGGCACGGCCCCCGGGTCGGCGGGCTCGGCCGCGACCTCCTCGACGCCCGGCGGCATGGTCGTCGTCACAGTGCCTCCCCGGTCGAAAGCAGTCCCCAGGTCAGCGCCCGCACAAGGATGGAGAGCGCGGTCGGCCGCAGCACCTCGACGGCCGCTCGCCGGGCTCGCTCGGTCAGCCCGGTCCAGCCGCACCAGTCCGCCACGACCGCGAGCTCCGGCACGAGCCGTGCCGCGGCGCAGGCGAGCAGCGGATACGCGGCCGGGTCGTGCTCAAGGCGGTCTGCCATGGCGACGAGCACGATCCCCGCCAGCGCAAGCTGCTCGTCGATGCGCAGCGGCGGCGCGTCTACGCCGAGCCACGACCCTAGGGCGTCCTCGGCGCTGCCTGTGGTCGTACCGGTACCGGTGTCCCGCGAACTCGCTACCGCCGCGAGGAAATCCTTCAGTATGAAGAACGCCACCGAGCCCGCCGCGATGGCGGGAACCGAGGCGAACAGCGCCGTGTAGTTGCGGTGCACGAAGGAGTCGATGCCCGCGGCGTCCGCCGAGCCGAGCAGGCCGGCGGACGGCAGGGTGGTCGAGAAGCGGGGCAGGAGCGCGAGTGCGGACAAGGGTCGGGGTCCACCGCCTTCCGGGACTGGCCGCTGCCCGCAGCGGGTGGCATCGAGGCCACGGGCGGCGACCATCCTGCCAAGCGCGCCGATCGATTTCAGCGATCTTCATTCCCGGGAGGGACGGCCGTCCCCCGGCGGTGTGCCTCGACTGCTGATCGAACGAGCCGATCAGAACCTCGCAGCCGGGTGCTCAGACCAGTCGGACGAGGTCGTCGAGCAACTGCGCCACCGTCAGCTTGGCCTTGTCCACGGCCGCCGACAGGCCGGTGGCCGTGGACAGACTCAACGCGCTGCCGCTGTCGCCGCTGGAGGGAGCGCTCGCGGACCGCGCGCCCGTCGCGGCGGTGTGCGGCGACGCCGTGTTTGACGAAGACGCGGTACTTGGCGAAGACGCCGTGTTTGACGAGGACAGTGTCGTTGAGGACGTGGTGCTCGACGACGCGGTCCTGGATGACACGGTGCTAGTCGTCTTGGCGTGCTTCGGCGCCGTGGTCTGACGCGCGGCGGCCGAGCCGGTGGTGTTCCCGCCGACCGAGTAGCCACCGCTGCCGCTACCGGTCGCAGCCGTGCCCGTGCCCGACGTGCCCGCACCCGACGTGCTCGTGCCCGAGGCGGAGCCGTCCAGCGCGCTGACGTTGGCGACCGGCACCGGGGCGCCGAGGCCGCCTGCGATGAAGTTCACCGGTCCGACGCCTGACCCGCCCTCGGCCAGGCCGGCGCCGGCCGGGTCGAAGGCCGCCGCGGTGAGGCCGATCCCGGTCAGGGTCGCCCCGACGGCCAGCGTGCCGAGCGCCGCCGAGCGAGCCCGTGTCCGGGGTCTGGCATGGGTTCCCATCAGAAAGTCCCTTCTGGCCGGGTCCGCACGTCCCGGCCGGACAGTGGAGCTTCCATTTCAGACAGTCCCACGAAAGGGCGTAGGTCGAATAACAGACAATTCACTGAATGGGGTGATCCGTGCGGAGCGGTACAGTGCGCGGGAGAGCAACGCAGGTGGGAGCGATCAACGAGGAGACGCTGATGCCCACGCCAGCCCCCCGCCAGGACCCCGCCGACGAGGGTCTTTCCGTCGCCGCGCCGAAGACCTGGGCCGCCGGCGCGCCCGCGGTGGCGCAGTCGATGCGGGTCGGCGAGCGGCAGATGGGGGCCAGGCGCACCGCCCTCACCCTGCTGCGGATCAACCAGCCGGGCGGCTTCGACTGCCCCGGCTGCGCCTGGCCGGAACCCGGCGACCGCGGCCACTTCGAGTTCTGCGAGAACGGCGCGAAGGCGGTGGCCGAGGAGGCGACGCTGCGCCGGGTCACGCCCAGGTTCTTCGCCGAGCACTCGGTCGCCGACCTCGCCGCGAAGTCCGACTACTGGCTCGGCCAGCAGGGACGCCTCACCGAGCCGATGTACAAGGCGCCGGGTGCCGGGCACTACCGTCCGGTCGCCTGGACGGAGGCGTTCCGGATCACCGCCGAGGCGCTGCGCGCCTGCGACCCGCACGAGGCGGTCTTCTACACCTCCGGCCGCACCTCGAACGAGGCCGCCTTCCTGTACCAGCTGATGGTGCGCCGCTACGGCACCAACAACCTGCCGGACTGCTCGAACATGTGCCACGAGTCGAGCGGCTCTGCGCTGTCCGAGACGCTCGGCGTCGGCAAGGGCTCGGTCTCGCTCGACGACCTCTACCAGGCCGATCTGATCATCGTCGTGGGGCAGAACCCGGGCACCAACCACCCGCGCATGCTCACCGCGCTCGAGCGGGCCAAGCGCGCGGGCTCGTCCATCGTCGCGGTCAACCCGCTGCCCGAGGCGGGCCTGATCCGCTTCAAGAACCCGCAGCACGCCCGGGGCCTGATCGGGCCGGGCACCGCGCTCGCCGACGACTTCCTCCAGATCCGCACCAACGGCGACCACGCGCTGTTCCGCGCCCTCGGCCGGCTGCTGCTCGAGGCCGAGGACCGCGCGCCCGGCACGGTCCTGGACCGCGCGTTCATCGACGAGTACACGGACGGGTTCGCCGCGTACGAGGCGGACGTGCGTAAGACGTCCTGGGACGACGTACGCGACGCGACCGGCCTGACGCGTGAGCGGATCGAGGCGCTGGCCAAGCGCGTGATGGCGGCGAAGAACATCATCGTCTGCTGGGCGATGGGGCTCACGCAGCACCGCAACTCGGTGCCGACCATCCGGGAGATCGTCAACTTCCTGCTGCTGCGCGGGAACGTGGGCCGCCCCGGCGCCGGAGTCTGCCCCGTGCGCGGCCACTCGAACGTCCAGGGCGACCGCACCATGGGCATCTACGAGAAGCCCTCGGCGCGGTTCCTCGACGCGCTCGAGGCCGAGTTCGGCTTCGCGCCGCCGCGCGAGCACGGCTACGACACCGTCGAGACGATCCGCGCGATGCGGGACGGGAAGGTCGCGGTCTTCTTCGCGCTCGGCGGCAACTTCGCGGCCGCCACCCCGGACACCGCGGTCACCGAGGAGGCGCTGCGCCGCTGCGGGCTGACCGTGCAGGTCTCGACGAAGCTGAACCGCTCGCACGCGGTGACCGGCCGGGCCGCGCTGATCCTGCCCTGCCTCGGCCGGACCGAGCGCGACGTGCAGGCGGGCGGCGAGCAGTTCGTCACGGTCGAGGACTCGATGTCGATGGTGCACGCCTCGCGCGGCCGGCTCGAACCGGCCTCGCCGCGGCTGCGCAGCGAGGTCGCGATCGTCGCCGGGCTGGCCCGCGAGCTGTTCGGCCCGGGCCTCGGCGGCAACCGCGAGGAGATCGACTGGGAGACGCTGGCCGCCGACTACGACCGGATCAGGGACCGGATCGCCCGGGTGGTGCCCGGCTTCGCGGACTTCAACACGCGTGTGCGAACACCCGACGGTTTCCAGCTGCCGCACGGGCCGCGCGACTCGCGCACGTTCCCGACCGCGAGCGGGAAGGCGGGCTTCACCGTCAACGAACTCGAGGTGCTGCGTGTGCCTGATGGTCACCTGTTGTTGCAAACCGTCCGCTCACACGATCAATACAATACGACTATCTATGGGCTCGATGATCGGTACCGCGGCATCGGCGGCGGGCGGCGGGTGGTGTTCGTGAATCCGGCGGACCTGACCGCGCTCGGGGTCGGCGACGGTGAACACGTGGACCTGGTCTCGGTGTGGCGGGACGGGGTCGAGCGGCGCGCACCGGGGTTCCGCGTCGTCGGCTACCCGATCGCGCGCGGATGTGCGGCCGCTTACTTCCCGGAGACGAACGTGCTGGTGCCGCTGGACTCGACAGCGCAGGTCTCGAACACTCCGACGTCCAAGTCGATCGTGGTGCGGTTGGAGCGCACGTCGGTGACGGCGCCGGTGACGGCGCCGCCGACCGACACCGGCGGCTGAGGTGAAGCTCCACCAGATGGCGCAACCGATGCACCGTCACAAATGCAAACTATCCAGCCATATATAAACTGACGGTATGACACAAGTACGTACCGTTGACGGGCGGATCGCCGGCCGCCGAGGTCAAGCCACCCGAAACCGGCTGCTCGAGTGCCTCGGCGAGCTGATCGCGTCCACCTCGTACCGGGACGTGACGGTCATCGACGTGGCCCGCCAGGCCGGCACCTCCCCGGCGACCTTCTACCAGTACTTCCCGGACATCCAGACGGCCGTGGTCGAACTGGCGAACGAGGTGCTCAAGGAGGCCGGGGCGCTCAAGGACCTGGCCTCCGAGCAGAGCTGGACCGGGCGCGGCGGCGGGGCGGCGGCCGCGGCGCTGGTGGACGGCTTCCTGGACTTCTGGCGGCAGCACGACGCGATCCTGCGGGTGGTCGATCTGGCGGCGGCCGAGGGCGACCGGCGGTTCAGCCGAATAAGGATGAAGCTGCTCAACTCGGTGGTCCAGGCGCTCACCGAGGCGATCACCCAGCTACAGCGCGGCGGGAAGGTGGACTCCGACGTGCATCCGGCCGCGACCGCGGGGGCGCTGGTGACCATGCTGGCGGCCAGCGCCGCGCACACCAAGGCCTTCGACAGCTGGTCGGTCAAGGACGGCGAGCTGCGCTCCGGGCTGACCCGGCTGGTGGCCTGGGGCGTGACCGGGCGCAAGCCGAGCTGAGCCGGATCAGATCCCGACCGCCGCGCGCCACTGGTTGAAGCGGCGCCGGGCCGAACGGTCGGACAGCTCGACCCCGGCGATCACGATGACCATCACGAAGGTCGCCAGCCCCAGCGCGAGCAGCCCGAGCCCGGCCAGCGCGGGCACCAGCGAGCCGGCGAACTCGATCGCGTCGTAGGCGGCGTGCGCCAGCACGATCGGCCACAGCAGCCGCCAGCGCCGGTAGACCCAGATGTTGACCACGGTGAAGCAGATCACCGAGAGCGAGGCCCAGCCGTAGTACAGGTGGAACGGGACGCGCAGCGCGATCGCGACGAGGTAGACGACCCAGGCGCGCCTGGCGAAGCCGGCCTGTTCCAGGGTGGTGACCACCATCCCGGTGATCAGCACCTCCTCGCCGAACCCGGCGGCGAGCGCGACCACGACGCCGACCGGCAGCATCCACAGGCTGTCGCCCTGGTCCGGCGCGCCGGTGCTGCGGCCGGTGACGTTGATGTACACGATCACGGCGAGCAGGAAGCCGAGCACGCCGGCCATCGACAGGAAGAACACGCGGGCGAACTGCCAGCCACGGCCGCGCTCGCCTGGCCGGTTCGGGAGGTAGCCCATCTGGGGGTACGGCGCGTACACCGGGTAGCCGGGATGCGGGGGCGCGGAGTACGGCGGCGCGTAGAGCTGAGTCTGCGTCGGATACGGGTACTGCGCGGGAGGGCCTGGATCCGGACCAGCCTGCGAAGGCGGTGCCGGGTACCCGGGAGTGGGATATGTGGGATAAGCGGGGTAGTACACGGCCGGCGGGCTCGGCTTGGTGAAGTGGCCGAAGATCGAACGCAGCGTCACACCGCGGCGCACGCTGAAGTATCCGACGCCGAAGACGACCGCCGAGGCCTGCATGATGTACTGCATCATCTCGCTGCCGGCCTCGAGCCAGTTGTGGATCTGCTGATTGCCGCCGAGCGCGGGATTGGTGAGCAGGCCGACCGCGCTGATCACGCCGAGGCCGAAGGTGACGAAGTAGACAGCGGCGATTTCGCCGAACGCGCGCAGCGGGGAGATCGGCGCGGGCTGCGCCGGCTGCGCGGCGGCAGGGTGCTGCGGTGGCGGGATGGCGCCCGCGAGGGGAGGCGGCTGCGGCGGGACGGCTGCGGGCGGTACTGACACAGCAGGAGGTACAGGCACCGACGGAGGGGTGAACGTGCCGTCCGGAGTCGTCAAGGTGCCGTCCACCGGGCCCGGCCCCTGATCCTGCGTGTGGTCCACCGGCACTCCAAGCTCCGATCGTCACCGCTCGACAGCGTGACAACTACCCCGATTAAGCGGGAGTCTGCTTTGTATCACGTGAGCCTATGACGTCGGCTTAGGGAGACGGGTGACGGCTGCGTCCGAGCCGCTGCGGGTCGAGGGGGTCACCGCCGGGTATCGCGGTGTGCCCGTGCTGCGCGACGTGTCGTTCGCCGTCGATGCCGGGCAGGTCGCCGGCCTGGTGGGGCCGAACGGCGCCGGCAAGTCCACGCTGCTGGACGTGGTCTGCGGCACGCTGCGGCCGTCCGCCGGACGGGTCTTGCTGTTCGGCCACGACGTGACCAGGCTCCCGGTGCACCGACGCGCCAGGCTCGGGCTCGGGCGCACCTTCCAGCGGCTCGAACCGTTCAGCTCGCTCAGCATCGCGGACAACCTGCTGGTCGCCGCGGAGCAGGGCACGGACACCCAGACGGCCGCGGGCACCGTGCACGCGCTGCTGCGCCGCTTCGGGCTGGTGGACTTCGCCGGGCAGCCGCTCGCCGTGGTGCCGACCGGAGTGGCGCGGATCGTGGAGATCGCCCGGGCGCTGGCCGCCGGGGCACGCGTGCTGCTGCTGGACGAGCCGTCCTCGGGCATGAGCGAGCAGCAGGTGCACGAGTTCGCGCAGACGGTCCGCGAACTGTGCTCCGACGGCCTGTCCGTCGTGCTGGTCGAGCACGACCCCGGCCTGATCGACGCGGTGTGCGACGAGGTGTACGAGTTGGACGGCCCCCAGCGGGGCACCCTCAGCCGGCTCAGCCGAGCAGGCGGATCGCGTCGAGCGCCCAGTACGTGAGGATCACCGAGGCGCCGGCGCGCCGGATCGAGGTCAGCGTCTCCAGGATGGCCTGCTCGCGGTCGATCCAGCCGTTCGCCGCGGCCGCCTCGACCATCGCGAACTCGCCGGAGATCTGATACGCCGCCACCGGCACGTCCACGGTGTCGGCGACCAGCCGCACGATGTCCAGGTACGACATGGCCGGCTTGACCATCACCAGGTCGGCGCCCTCGGCCACGTCGAGCCGCACCTCGCGCAGCGCCTCGACCGAGTTCGCCGGGTCCTGCTGGTAGGTCTTGCGGTCGCCCTTCAGCTGGGACTCGACCGCCTCGCGGAACGGACCGAAGAAGGCCGAGGAGTACTTCACCGCGTAGGCCAGGATCCCGGTGTCCTGGTACCCGGCGGCGTCCAGCGCCCGGCGTACGAAGCCGACCTGACCGTCCATCATCCCGCTGGCACCGAGCATGTGCGCCCCGGCCTCGGCCTGGGCGAGCGCCATCTCGGCGTAGACCTCGAGGGTCGCGTCGTTGTCTACCGTGCCGTCCGCGCGCAGGACACCGCAGTGCCCGTGGTCGGTGAACTCGTCGAGACACAGATCGCTCATGATCACGGTCGAGTCGCCGACCTCGTCGGCCACCTCGCGGATCGACCGCTGCAAGATGCCGTCCGGATCGACGCCCGCGGAGCCGATCGCGTCACGCTCCTCGGGCACCGCGAACAGCATCAGGCCGCCGACCCCGGCGGTAACCGCCTCGTGCGCTGCCTTACGCAGGCTGGACAGCGAGTGCTGCACGACACCGGGCATCGACGCGATCGGCGTCGGCTCGGTCAGCCCCTCCTTCACGAACATCGGCAGCACGAACTCGGCCGGGTGCAGCCGAGTCTCCGCCACCATCCGGCGCATCGCGGCGGTACGCCGCAGCCGACGCGGCCGGACGTTGGGGAATTGAGACGCTGTCATACGTCCAGACTATTCCACCCGAGTGAACCGGGGCGGGCCGGATGGGCTACTTCGCCGCGCGCCGAGCCCGCGAGGAGCGCCGCTCCGAGGGCCGCAGCACCGGCTCCCCGGCCGCGATCGCCGCGTCGCGCCGGGCCCGGCCGTACGC
>JBKOWZ010000011.1:0-5562 GCA_046724665.1 Actinomycetota bacterium | reverse complement strand
GAACTCGCGCTGGAGGTCACGCATCAGGTCCAGGATCTGGGCCTGCACGGTCACGTCCAGCGCCGTGGTCGGCTCGTCCGCGATCAGCAGCTGCGGGTTGCACACCAGCGCCATCGCGATCATCGCGCGCTGCCGCATACCGCCGGAGAACTGGTGCGGATAGTCGTCCGCTCGGGCGTCCGGCTGCGGGATGCCGACGCGGTCGAGCATCTCGATCGCGCGCTTGCGGGCGACGGGCTTGGGGACCTGATTGTGCACCAGGTACGCCTCGGCGATCTGATGGCCGACCGTGTAGTAGGGGTGCATCGCGGACAGCGGGTCCTGGAAGATCATCGCCATCTTGTCGCCGCGCAGCGCCTCGAGCTGCTCCTCGGACGCACCGACCAACTCGTCGCCGTCCAGCCAGATCTCGCCGGACATCCACGCCCCGCCGCGTCCGCGCTTGTCCGGGCGCGGGTGCAGGCCGAGTAGCGAGAGCGAGGTGACCGATTTGCCGGAGCCGGATTCGCCGACGATGCCCAGAGTGCGGCCGCGCTCGAGGCTGAACGAGACGCCGTCCACCGACCTGACCAGGCCGTCCTCGGTCGGGAAGTGCACCCGCAGGTCACGCACGTCGAGGAACGCCTGGCCGCCGCGATCGCCGCTCATGCCGCTGCTGCCGAACTGGACCGGATAAAGCTCTTCGAGCTGCACCGCCGCCGCGTGCCTGGCTCGGGCGGCCTCTCTGCCCTCCCTGCCTGCGGGTTCGTAGTCCCCCACCGACTGGTCCCGCCTGCTGTGCCGACCGGTCATGCCAACCTCACCCGGGGATCCACGACGGCGTAGAGCACGTCCACCGCGATGTTCGCGACCACGATGAAGAACGCGGCGATCAGCGTCACACCCATCATCACCGGGAAGTCGTCCTGGTGGATCGAGGTGATCGCCAGCTGTCCGAGGCCGGGCAGCGAGAACGTCACCTCGAGCAGCACGGCGCCGCCGAGCACCGCGCCGAGGTCCATGCCGAAGATGGTGATGATCGGCGTGATCGCGGAGCGCAGCGCGTGTTTGTACAGCACCTTGCGGCGGCTGAGGCCCTTGGCCCGCGCCGTGCGCACGAAGTCCTCGTTGAGCGCTTCGAGCATTCCGGCCCGGGTCAGCCGGGTGTACAGCGCCGCGTAGCCGAAGGCCAGCGCTATCCACGGGATCAGCAGATGCGACGCCCACTGCACCGGATTGTCGAAGAAGGGCACGTACGTGGTGCTCCACTGCCCGGTCATCGCCTCAAGCAGCGGGCCGACGAAGTACACCGGCAGCGCCACACCCGCCAGCGCGATGCCCATCGACGCCCGGTCGGCGAGCGTGCCCTTGCGCACGGCCGAGACCACGCCGGACAGCACGCCGAGCACCAGCCACAGCACGCCGGCGCCGATCGCGATCGACAGCGTGACCGGCGCGCGGTTGATCAGCGTCGGCCAGACCTGCTCGTAGTTCTTGAACGAATAGCCGAAGCACGGCGCGTCGCACTGGATCAGCTGCACGCCGTCGCTGTACGACCGGCCCGCGACGATGCCCTTGACGTAGTCGAAGTACTGCACGAACAACGGCTTGTCGAAACCGAACCGGTCGATGACCCCGTGCAGGGCCGCCGCGTTCTGCTGCTTGCCGACATATGCGGCGGCCAGCGACTCGGGGGTCTGCCCGGCCCACTGCGGCAGGATGAAGAAGATCCAGAACGTGATGAGGGTCACGACGAGCAGCAGGCCGACGGCGGCGACCGAGCGCCGGGCGATATAGGTCAGCATCGGGGTTCCGCGCTTCTGAGGGTCCGTCACGCCGGACTCGGCGGCCCCGGGTGAACCGGAGCCGCCGAGTCCGCGACGCGCTTGAGGTGCTGGATCGGGATCGGATGACGGTGCGTCAGCTGCCCGTGAGGCCGAGCACGGAAAAGTCCGGCTCGCCGAAGGCGGGCTGCATGTACCAGTTGGTCACGTTGGCCGGGTGGTAGATCAGCGCCTTGTTGTAGATCAGCGGGACGATGGCCGCGTCGCCCATCGCCTGCTGGTCGATCTGGGTGCCGATCTTGGCCCGGGCCGCGTCGTCGTTGGTCGCCAGGTACTGGGCGAACAGGTCGTCGATCGCGTCGCTGTCGTACTGGCCCAGGTTGATCGAGCCGCCGCTGGAGTGGATGCCGGCGCTGGTGACCACCTGGTCGAGGTCGCCGTACGCGTCGGCCCAGTCCGCGCCCCACTTCATCATGGACAGCGCGATGCGGTTGCTCTTGACGAAGGCGGTGTTGCCGGCGAAGGCGCTGAAGTACTTGTCCGAGCTGTACTTCATGATGTTGACGTTGATCCCGGCCAGCTTCAGCGCCGCCTGGATGGCGATCGCGGAGTTGACCTCCTTGGGCCGGTCGGAGCGGGCGGAGAGGTTGACGTTCAGCTCGCCCTTCGAGCTGAACTCGTCCGGCTCGGCCTGCTGGCAGATCTGCAACAGGGACTTCGCCTTCGACGGGTCGCCCTGGTTGCCCGGGCTCGGGTACTGGTTCGACTGCGCGTAACCGGCCATGTTCGGGGTCAGCAGCGTGGTGGCGATGTCGCCGCCGCCGATCGCGCCGCCCTGGGCGGACTGCACGGTGGTCTTGTCCACCGCGTACTCGACCGCCTGGCGGCACGCCTTGTTGTCGAACGGCTTGACCGTCGTGTTGATGGTCATATACGTCAGCGCGTTGGTGTACCCGTCGTCGGCCTGCGCCTTGAGCGTCGGGTTGGCCAGGATCTGCGACTGCGCGGTGGTGCCCACGCCGGTGCCGTCGAGGTCCACGTCGAGCTGGCCGTGCAGCAGCTGCTGGTCCAGCTGGTCCTGGCCCAGGTTGAGCTGAACGGTGATCTTGCTCGCGGTGACCTTGTGGATGCCCTCGGGGTCGGTCGCGGGCTTGAAGTTCGTGTTCGGCACAAGCACGGCCAGCTTGCCCGGAGTGTACGAGGCGAACTGGTACTGCCCGGAGGAGACCAGGGTCTTGTAGTAGTTCGCGCCGGTGTCCTTGGCCCGCGGCACCGGGACGGTGGAGGGCAGCGCGGCCAGCTCGGGGAAGTCGGCGAACTTCTGCGTCAGGTGGAACTTGAGGGTGTCGGTGCCGCTCACCTCGATGCCGGAGACGCCGTCCGCGCTGTTCTTGTCGAGGTACGGGCCCTTGTAGTCGGTCTTGTTCTCGAGCACCTGCGCGAAGTAGGACGGGCCGTTGAAGAGGGTGTCCTGGCCGAAGTTCGACCGCTCGATCGCGTACTTCACGTCGGCGGCGGTGATCGCGCTGCCGTCCTGGTACGTGGCTCCGGGGCGCAGGTGGTAGGTCCAGGTCAGGCCGTCCGAGGACACCTGGCCGGTGTCGGTGGCCAGGTCCGGCACGAGCTGGAGGCCGGCGGCGCCCGGGGCCTGCCTCCAGCTGAGCAGCGAGCGGCCGTAGAGCCGGACGAAGTCCCAGGCGAACGCGTAGTACATGTTGCCCGGGTCGATCGAGTCCCAGTCGGAGACCAGGGCCATGCGCAGCGTGCCGCCCTGGTGGCTCGAGGGGTTGACCACGGTCGTCAGGCCCGCGTTGAAGCTGCTGTTCGACGAGTTCGCGGCCCCCGAACCGGAACTGCCGCAGGCCGCGACGGCGGTGGCGACGACCACCGCCCCGGCCGTCGCGGCGATGACACTGTGCTTTCGCATGATGCGGAGAGACCCCCAGAGTGCGATGTGCCGCACCGGGTGCGAGACCGGGCGCGGTTGGGTGGAACCGTGTTCGCTCACCGCGACCCCTTGGGGTCGAAGGCGTCGCGAAGTCCGTCGCCGAGCAGGTTGAACGCCAGGACGGTGACGAAGATGGCGGTGCCCGGCACGATGAGGTACTCCGGATCGATCTGGAAGGTGTTGATCGCGGAGTTGATCATCGCGCCCCAGGACGGGGTCGGCTCCTTCACGCCGACCCCGAGGAACGAGAGCCCGGCCTCGAACAGGATGTTCGCCGGGATGAGCAGGGTGGCGTAGACCAGGATCGGGGCGAGCAGGTTGGGCAGCAGCTCGCGCAGGATGATCCGGGCCGGGCTCGCGCCGAGCGACCGGGCGGCGGCCACGAACTCGCGCTCGCGCAGCGCGAGGGTCTGGCCGCGCACGATGCGGCCGATGTACGGCCAGGAGAAGAAGCCGATCACCGTCACCAGCACGCCGAACCGCAGCCCGCTGCCGGACAGGCCGAACGCGTCGTCCGGCAGCACGCCGATGATCGCGATGGAGAACAGCAGCAGCGGGAAGGCGAGGAAGACGTCCATCGTGCGGCTGATCACCGCGTCCACCCAGCCGCCGAAGTAGCCGGCGACCGTGCCGAGCAGCGTGCCGATCAGGATGGCGACGACGGTGGAGACGCCGGCGATGCCGAGGGAGACCCGCGCGCCGTAGACGATCCGGCTGAAGATGTCCCGGCCGTTGGGCAGATCGACGCCGAGCCAGTGGCCGCCGCTGATGCCGCCCATCCCGCCGTACGGGATCTGGAAGTTCGGGTCGATCAGCTTGTTGTGCAGCGAGGTCGGGTCGTTGCCGCTGAGCGCGGACAGCGGCCCGGCCAGCAGCGCCGCGAGGGTGAGCAGGATCACCACGACCGCGCCGGCCATCGCCGCGCGGTCACGCTTCAGCCGGTTCCAGGCGATCCGGCGCAGGGAGCGGCCCTCGATCGCGGGCGCGGACGGCACGGCGTCGGAACCGGGGAGGAAGGTCCCGTCCGATTCCCTGGCAATCGTCATCGAGTCGCGTCCTGTCGAGACGTTGGCGGGACGGCGCCCGACTGTGCGGTGCTGCACGCGGCGGCGCCGGGAACGGGGCCACCAGGCAGGACCCTGCCCCAAACATGAGATCGAAGGGAAGAGCCAGCCAACCTCCTTTGCCTAACCGTGATCGGCCACCCCGGGGTGCCCGATTCGTCCCCTACGGTTGGTGAGCGTGCGTATTCGATTCGTTCCGGATCGTTCAGGCCGTTACGGACGCGCGGTTCCCGGCAGCAGGACGTCCAGGAAGCGCTGGAGATAGTCATCGTCCACCGGCTCCCCGGCGATCAGCATCCGGTGCAGGATCGTGCCGACGATGATGTCGAACATCAGATCGGGATCATCGACGTGCGCCTCCACCTCCCCCCGGGCGTCGGCCCGCGCGGCGCCCTCGCGCACGAGGTGGCGCTGCCGCTCGACGATCTTCTCCCGCACGGACTCGCGCATCTTCAGGTCGCGCACGGCGTGCTCGGCCAGCGCGAGCACCGCGGCCTGCGTCTCGGGGCGGGCCAGCATCGCTATCAGGTCCCGGATGGTGGCCTCGGCGTCGCTGCGGGCCGAGCCGGTGTCCACCGGTTGCAGGGTGTCGAAGAGCTGCGCCATCGCGTCCACGACCAGCTCGGCCTTTCCGGCCCAGCGGCGGTACAGCGTGGTCTTGGCGACTCCGGCGCGGGCGGCCACGTCGCCGAGGGTCATCCCCTCCCAGCCGCGCTCGGCCAGCAGTTGGCGCGCCGCGGCGAGGATGGCCTCGTCCGTCCCGGGCGAGCGCGGCCTGCCGACGGGG
>JBKOWZ010000214.1:0-9516 GCA_046724665.1 Actinomycetota bacterium | reverse complement strand
CGCGAGCGCCGCGGCGAGCACCGCCATGGGTATGCGGGGTCTGCGCATCTGGTCCCTCCTCACAGGGACGGCCCGCTCGACGCGGGCCGCCCGGTGGCTGACAAATCAGAATTCTGATTTGAAGGTAGGAGGGGTGCGCGGCGCCGTCAACGGTGCCGCAGGCGGCGGACCGTTTCCGGAGACCCGCGAAGGGTCATCCACGCATGCTGATGAAACCTACCAGGATGATGAAACGGCTGCGCGATCATGCGCCGGTACGCATACTGATCCCAGTTGAGCCGCCCCGGATCACAGCACACTGAGGTCCGGTGCGGCGTGTGTCCTGGAGGGGGGCTGTGCGATGGCGGACGGTGCCGGCACGGGCGAACCGAGGCGTCCGAGGTTCCGGTGGGGCAAGGTTGTCAATATCTGGACGATTCTCATCGTTCCGTTGACCGGGATCGTCATCTCGATCATCACGTTGGTCTCCCCGCCGTCGGACCGGTCCGCGGCGGACACCACGCGAACGTCGCCGCCCACCGCCTCGAGCGCCTCTACGGCCCCGCCCTCGCGCGTGCCGTGGAATCACAGCACGCTGACCCTGATGACCGGCATGAACGCGAACCTTCAATCGCGCAGCGCGGACTTCGACGGCGCCAGGTCGATGAACTGGCCGCCCGGCGACGTCGCCTACGACAAGAGCAGCGACGGCGCACCCGGCTACACCCTCTACTTGAAGGACGCTCCCCGTACCACGGCCGCGTTGGGCACCAGTGGGCACTGGGGCTACGACACCTGCGTCAACGCTCAGTACGGCGGCAACGACGATCGCAACACACCCTGGCAGGACAACATCGCGGCCGGGCACGGCCTGTGCTTCAACCCCAGCGGCGACTGGTACATCCTGCTCAAGGTCATCAGCCAGGACGCGACGCAGATCACCCTGGACGTCACTTCCTGGAAGTCGTGAAGTCGTGACGCCGTACGCACGTGCGGCGGCTAGAGCCTCGGCAGCCTGCTGAGGCTCTAGGCCTCGTAGACCTCTTCGTCATCCTCGTCGTCGGCGGACTCGAACCACCAGTCACGCTCGGGCAGTTCGCCGGCCTCGCTGCCGAACTTGCGGAACGCCGTGACGATGTGGATGTACGAGGCCTCAGGGATGGCGTCCACGTAGAGCGAGAGCCCGTCGCGGCGACGCTGCGAGAGCTTGCGGATCAGGTCCTTGCCCGAGGTGGTCAGGCTCAGCCGCACCTCGCGGCGGTTGGCCGCCGAGCGGTAGCGGTGGATCAGGCCCTTGCGCGCGAGCCGGTCGCACATACGTGTGGCCGTGGACGGCGCCACGCCGAGGTCCGCCGCGATGTCCGTGACGCGCTGGGGGCCCCGGGACGCCAGCACGATCAGCGCCCGCGACTGCGCCAGCGTCACCTCGTCATCGACGTCTGCGAGTGTGCGCGCGGCCAGCGCGACCATGGCGCGGCCCGCCATCAGCAGCGCTTCGATCAACTCGTCGCGCGTCGGCGCTACCGGTGCTGATGGCTGCTGCATGAGTCAATCATTGCATGAATCAATGCACCCGATAACCCTGTTATGCGTCCTGGACGCTGGCCCACAGCGCCGCCATCGAGTCGGCCAGCGTGTGGCGCGGCTCCCAGCCCAGCCGTTCGCGGGCCGCGCCGATGTCAATGCGCTGCGACCTGATGGCGCTGGCGTCCTTGCTGGAGGTCTCGCGCGCCTGCCAGGTGATGGCCGTCGGCTGGTCGGCGATCTTGATCAGCAGATCGACGGCGTCGGCGACGGGCACGATCGTTCCGCTGGCGACGTTGAACAGCGGCTGCGGGGCGTCGGCCCCGATGGCGGCGACCACGGCGCCGGCGACGTCGCGGACGTCCACGAAGTCCCGCTCGTCCTGCACCGACGGCAGCTCCAGCCGCTGCGGGGCGCTCGCCAGGCCGTACGCGATCCGGCCGAACAGGCTCGTCCGCGGAGGCCACGGCCCGATCGTGGTGGTGAGCCGCAGCGTCACCGCGTCGATCCGCCCGGCCGCGGCGGCGTCGCGCACCAGCCTGGTCGCGGCCAGCTTGGTCAGTCCGTACTGGTTGACCGGCTGCTCCGGGGTCTGCTCGGTGAGCAGCGTGTCCTGCGGCTGCGGGCCGTACTCGTACGTGGTGCCCATGTGCACCAGCCGCGGCCGCCCGGGCAGCACGGCGACCGCCTCGACCAGCTTCTCGACCAGGGACAGGTTGCCCGCCACCAGCTCGGCGTCCGAGGGGCGGCGGTTGCCGACCGCCCAATACGTCCCGGCCGAGTTGACCACCGCCGCGGGGCTCAGGGCGGCCAGCATCGCGGAGAGCTCGTCCGGGGCTGCCTGGACGACGTCGAGCGCCTGGAACGAGCAGCCCGCCGGCAGGTCGTCCGACCGGCGGCCAACCACGGTCACGTCGTATCCGGCCTCGATCAGCGCCAGGCTGGCCGAGCGCCCGACGAAGCCGCGGCCGCCGAGGACGACGACGCACGGGCGTCCGGCGGCGCGCGGCGCCCCGCCGGTCGGGAAGGGTTCTGCCATGGTGCCCACGCCTCCAGATGACCGGGGACTGCCGAGGATTGCCGGGGACTCAGGACGACTCGACGCGAACGGCGAGCCGCTGAATCTCGTCTACCAACTCCGCCGTGCGGACGGTCTCGGCACACAGCCGCGCCTCGTCCGGATCCGCGGCGCCGCGCCCGGCGAGCACCGCCTCAGCGAAGGAGCGGACCGAGTTCTCGAACTGATGGTCGGCCGGCAGCGTCCGCTCCTCGACGTGGTCCTGCCCCTCGATGCGCAGCACCGGCGACCACGTGGCGGGCGGGGTGAACGCGCGGTCCAGGGTCAGCCGCCCGGTGCTCCCCCAGACCGTGTAGCGCGAGCCGTAGGCGTGCTCGAAGCCGAACTGCGTGTCGATCAGCACGCCGTCGGCGCTGACCAGGAGCGCCTGGCCGGCGACATCCACGCCGCGCGCCGGGTCGATTCTCAGGGTGCTGCCCGCCACGCGCAGGTCCGCGCCGAGCAGCAGCTGCGCCGCCCGGATCGGGTAGACCCCGGCGTCGAGCAGGGCGCCGCCGCCGAGCTGCGCCGAGTACCGGATGTCGTCGGCCGGCAGCGGCGGGAAGCAGAACGCCGCGCTGAAGGTGCGCACGGAGCCGAGCCGGCCGGCCGCCAGCAGGTCGCCCACCGCGCGGTGCTGGCTGTGGTGCAGGAAGGTGAAGTTCTCGCGCAGCACCAGGCCGCGGCCGGCGGCCTCGGCCACCAGCTGCCGCGCCTCGTCGGCGCTGACCGCGGCGGGCTTCTCCAGCAGCAGGTGCTTGCCCGCGCGCAGCACCTCGAGCCCCCACGGCAGGTGCAGCGACGTCGGCAGCGGCACGTACACCGCGTCCACGTCGTCGCGCCGCAGCAGCCCCTCATATGACGCGGCGTCACAGCCGAAGCGCTGCGCGACCTGCTTGGCCTTCTCGGGATCGCGGCTGGCGACCGCGGTCAGCGAGGTCTGCGAACAGGACAGGATCGCCGGGATGCTGCGCCGCAGCGCGATGGAAGCGCACCCCAGGACACCGATTCGCACCGCCGCGGTCATACCGCCGCATCTCCCTCACGCCTCAAGATCCCGGCTCTGCCGCTGACAGCATAGCCAGGGGCGCGGCGGGTCGGCGCGAGCCCGGCGAAGGTGGGCAACATCTGAGAACAGCCTCGGCGCCATGGCCTCTAGCCTGGGGAAACACCCGGTTGTGCGCATTTTGCCTCTCAACCGATCGACATGAGGAGGCGGCACCTTGTACCAGACGCTCCCGTCCACGAGCCGAACCAGGGCCGCCGCCGACGAGCAGACCGCGCGCCGCTTCACCGAGTCCGCGGCCTCCGACGGGGCGTTCGCACACGAGCAGGACGTCCTCGCCTGGCTCGACGAGCACCGCAACGCGAACGGGTACCAGGTCGATCGGGTGCCGCTCGACAAGCTCGACGGCTGGCACTTCTCCGCCGACACGGGGAACCTGGCCCACCGCAGCGGCCGGTTCTTCACCGTCGAGGGGCTGCGCGTGCGGCTGAACCCCGCCCGGGTGTCCAGCTGGCACCAGCCGATCATCGTCCAGCGCGAGATCGGCATCCTGGGCATCCTGGTCAAGGAGTTCGACGGGGTGCTGCACTGCCTGATGCAGGCGAAGATGGAGCCGGGCAACAGCAACCTGGTGCAGCTCTCGCCGACCGTGCAGGCCACCCGCAGCAACTTCACCCGCGTACACCAGGGCAACTCGATCCCGTATCTGGAGTACTTCGTGCAGCCGCGCAGCAGCCGGGTGCTGGCCGACACGCTCCAGTCCGAGCAGGCCGGCTGGTTCCTGCACAAGCGCAACCGCAACATCGTGGTGGAGACCGACGAGGACGTCCCGCTGCTGCCGACCTTCCGCTGGCTGACCCTCAAGCAGCTGCACGAACTGCTGCGGCTCGACGACGTGGTCAACATGGACGCGCGCACGGTGATGTCCATCATGCCGTTCGCCGCGCCGCAGAGCGCGGCCCGGCCGGGCGCGGCGGGCGACGGCGGGTTCCGTGAGGCGCTGGTGCGCTCGCTCGAGCCGCAGGCCCCGACGCTGCACACGATGACCGACGTGCTGAGCTGGCTGACCGAGAACAAGGCGCGGTACGAGCTGACCCAGCGCCTCGTGCCGCTGCTGGACACCTCCGGCTGGCACTACACCGACGGCCGGATCGCGCACGAGAACGGCGAGTACTTCAGCTTCGTCGGCGCGGACGTGCGCGCGGGGAACCGGGAGGTCGCCTCCTGGATGCAGCCGCTGCTGCTGCCGGCCGCGCCGGGCCTGCTCGCCTTCCTCGCCCGCCGCATCGACGGCGTGCTGCACCTGCTGCTCCAGGCCAGGCCGGCGGCCGGCGCGCTGGACATCATCGAGGCCGCCCCGACCATCCACTGCACGCCGCACACCTACCGGAACCTGCCCTCGGCGGACCGGCCGCAGTACCTGGACCAGGTGCTCGACGCACAGCCGCACAGCATCCGCTACAGCCAGCGGCTCTCCGAGGAGGGCGGCCGGTTCATGCACGCGGACAACCGCTACCAGGTCATCGAGGTCGGTGACGACTTCCCGCTGGAGCAGGGGCCGGACTTCATGTGGGTCAGCACGCACCAGATGATGACGCTCCAGCGCTTCGGCAACTACCTCAACGTCGAGGCACGCACCCTGCTGGCCTGCCTGCACACCATGTGGTGACGGTGTTCAGTTCTCACCTCGCACGCTCCTGACAGCGTCGCGCAGGCCCGCCAGCTGCCTGCCGAAGTCGGGGTAGTTCCCCCCGGCACCCTCGAGCGTGACGCTCAGGCTGCCCGCAGCGACCGCGAGCCGCGTCGCCTCCGCGATCGGCAAACCGCCGGCCAGCGCCGCCGCGAGCACGCCGACGGCCGCGTCTCCGGCGCCGGTGGTGTCACGTACGTCGGCGACGTGCGGTGCCGGGACGTGTACCGCGTCGTCCGCGGTGATCAGCACGGCGCCGTCGGCGCCGACGGTGGCCACGACGGACCGTGCCAGCGCGCGCAGGCGCGGCGCTGCGGCGAGGATCTGCGGCACCGAGGCGAGCCGCTCCCCGAGCAGTTGCCCTGCCTCGATCTCGTTGACGACCAGCGGATCCGCGCAGCCGAGTTCGGCGCCCAGATCGACCACCGGCGCCAGGTTGATCAGCGTCCTCACTCCGGCGTCGCGGGCCAGGCGCACCGCGGCGCGGGTCGCGGGCACGGGCACTTCGCCCTGCACGACGAGGACGTCCGCATCGGCGATCCGCTCGCGCGCCGCGTGGGCCTGTGCCTCGTCCACGGCCGCATTGGCGCCGGGTACGACGACGATGCGGTTTTCTCCGGTGTCGGATACCAGGATGATCGCCATGCCGACCGCGACTTCGCCGACGTCGCGCAGCACGACACCGACACCCTCCGCCTCGAGGAAGCTTCTGAGCCGCAGCCCCTCCGCGCTCGCGCCGAGCGCTCCCACGAACGTCACGTCGGCGCCCGCGCGGGCCGCCGCGACGGCCTGGTTCGCGCCCTTGCCGCCGAGCGACCAGGCCGCGGACTCGGCCAGGACCGTTTCGCCGTCCTCGGGCAGAGTGCCGCAGCGCAGCACGAGGTCGAGGTTCGCGCTGCCGAACACCGTCACGCGCGAGACGCGCACCGAGTCCGGCAAGGTCAGATCCAGTCCTTCTTGCGGAACCAGCGGAACAGGCCGACCGACAGGACGATCATGATGATGGTGGACTCCCAGAATCCCGCGATCTTGGAGAAGCCCGGGTACGGGACGTTCTGCCCGTAGAACCCGGTCACCGCGGTGGGCACGGCGATGATCGCGGCCCAGCTGGTGACTTGCTTCATGATGACGTTCAGCCGGTTGCCCTGCATGGTCAGGTGGGTCTCACGGATGGTGGAGACCAGGTCGCGCAGCGACTCGGTCCACTCGGCCACACGCAGGACGTGGTCGTAGACGTCCTGGTAGTAGGGCTGCATCGGCTCGTTGACGACGTGCAGGTCGCGGCGCAGCAGGGAGTTGACCACCTCGCGCATCGGCAGCACGTTGCGCCGCAGCAGCACCAGGCTCTTGCGCAGCTCGAAGGTGCGCCGCTCCATCTCGCCGTCCTTGGCGACCGGGGCGAACAGCTCGTCCTCCAGGTCCTCGATCTGCTCGTCGAGCGTTTCCACGGCGTCGAAGTGGCCGTCCACGATGCAGTCGAGCAGTCCGTGCAGCAGGAAGGCGACGCCGTGTTTGGCCAGGTCGGGCGAGGCGTCCCAGCGGGAGGTGACCTGGCCGATGTCGAAGCCGTCGGTCTTGCGGACGGTGACCAGGGCGTTGTGCGTGACGAACGCGTCGATCTCGTGCGCGCTCAGCTCCCCGGTGGCGACGTCGAGGTACACGGCGTAGGCGGTGACGAACAGGTGTGAGTCGTAGCGGTCCAGCTTGGGGCGCTGGTGCTCGTACACCGCGTCCTCGACTGCCAGCGGATGCAGCCCGAGTTCCTCGCTGACCGCGGCCAGGTCCTGCTCGGTGGGCTGGCACAGGTCGAACCAGGCTGTGGCCGCGGGGTCGGTCAGATGGTCGGAGATCTCGGCGATGGGAAACCCCTCGGCTTCCAGGACGCCGTTGCGGTACAGACGTGTTCTCGGCATGGCTTCACACAGTAGAGCGACAGCGGCGCGATGGCATATCGACGCACGCTCATGTGCCTAAACGGCTTTGCTCCTGCGGCTCGGCGAGCAGCGAGCGCGGCCACAGCCGCCGCGCCCGCACCACGTCCGCCTCCACGGCGTAGAGGGTCAACTGCGCCTGCAGGTAGAACCACGCGAGCAGGCCGAGTACGAGCCCGAAGATGCCGTAGAGCGACGAGGCGTGGCGCAGGCTGTGGGTGACGAAGAACACCCCGACCGTTTGCAGCGCCTGCCACACGATCGCGGCGAGGACCGCCCCGTTGCGCAGGTCGCGGGTGCGCACCGAGGACGCGGTGGCCAGCCGCATCCCCAGCCAGAACAGCGCGACGTTCACCGCCAGCGACATCGCTATCGCGGCGAGCCCGCCGACCAGGCCGCCGAGCACCCGGCCGCCCCAGGTGCCGAGCCCGGACAGCACGGTCGTGGCCAGCACGCCGATGCCGACGGTGCCGAGCAGCCCGAAGTTGCGCAGCAGCGAGAAGGGGAAGCCGGGCCGCTGGTCGCGCGGCACCTCCCACACGGTGTTCATCGCGTTCTGGATGGCAGCGGCCACGCCGCGCGCGCCGATCGCCGTGCCGACGATGCCGACCACGAAGCCGACGCCGGTCCGGTTGAGCGAGTGCACGTTGGCGCGCAGCTGCCCGCCGATCACCGGGAACTCGGTCAACGCCGAGTTGAGCACCTTCTGTTGCAGCGAGGGGTTGTTGCGCAGCGCGATCCCCAGCACCGTGATCAGCACCAGCAGCAGCGGGAAGACCGAGACGAACGCGAAGTAGGCGATCAGCGCGGCGAGGCTGCCCGCCTCGTCGTCGCCGAACTTCTTCCACACGGCGATCGGGAACGCGAGCACGTGGTGCCGCTGCTGGAACCGGTCGAGCGCGCGCAGCACGCCGCCCGGCGACACGGCCATCAGTGCCCGCCCCGGGACCCGAAGCCCGAGCCGATCAGCACGCAGGTCATGCGCCGCTGGTGCCCGCAAACCGGCCGCCCAAACGGCGCGGGCCCCCGGCCGGTCCGGTGACTAGGCCAAAAAGGTAACCGCGACGAATGGCGACCCTCGGCTACGCACGCGCCGGCGGACCGGCTACCGTCTGACTCGCCCCGTCCGAGCTCTGAGATCGAGGTTCGCCGCGATGCGCATCGCCTCCATAGCCTTCGGCTCGCGCGGCGACGTGCAGCCGGCGCTCGCGCTCGGCATGGCGCTCCAGAGCCGAGGCCACCAGGTGCGGATGGTCGTCGGCTCCGACTTCCCCGGCGAGGCGCGCAAGTGCGGGCTCGACGCCACGCCCGCGGCCCTCGACTTCCAGGAGATGCTCTCCTCCGAGCTCGGCCGCGAGATGTTCGAGTCCGGCAACGGCGCGACCATGCTCACGTTCGTGCGCACCATGCGCCGCATCTTCACCCTGCACGGACCGGCGCTGATGGACGGGGTGTACCGGGCCTGCACCGAGATCGGCGCCGAGGCGGTGATCGGCAGCTACACCTCGGACATCTACGCGATGGCGGTGGCCGAGAAGCTACAGATCCCGTACATCAGCACCACGCTGCAACCCGCGCCGCTGGCCACCCGCAGCGGCGCGGCGGCCCTGAGCGCGCTGCTGCCGAACCGGGACAGCCTGGCCAACCTCGCCTTCCACAAGGCGATGGTCGAGCCCTTCGTCTGGCGCATCATGAAGGACCCGGTCAACCGGTTCCGCCGGGACGTGCTCGGCCTGCCGGCCTGGAGCAACGCCCGCCTCCAGCGACTGATGCGGCGCACGCCGATCCTGACCGGCTACAGCCGGCACCTCGTGCCGCACCCGGCGGACTGGCCGCGGACCGTGCACACCACCGGCTACTGGCTGCTGGACCACGACCTGGGCTTCACCGCGCCGGACGACCTGCTCAAGTTCCTCGACGCCGGCGAGCCACCGGTCTTCATCAGCTTCGGCAGCACCACCACCCGCGACTCCCCCGCGCTGACCCGGCTGCTGATCGACGCCGTCGCGGCCAGCGGCCGGCGCGCGATCATCCAGTCCGGCTGGGCGGGGCTCGGCGAGGCCGGCCTGCCCGACCACATCCACCACCTGACCAGCTACGTCCCGTATCGCGACCTGCTGCCGCGGGTCGCGGCGGTCGTGCACCACGGCGGCACCGGCACCACGTCGTGGGTGCTGCGCGCCGGGGTGCCTTCGATCGGCGTCCCGCACGCCGGGGACCAGCCGTTCTGGGCCGGCCGCGTCGCCGCGCTCGGCGCCGGGCCACCCCCGATCCCGGCGGGCAAGCGGACCGCGGACCGGCTCGCGCGCGCGATCCGGCGCGCCACCGG
>JBKOWZ010000260.1:0-11818 GCA_046724665.1 Actinomycetota bacterium | reverse complement strand
CCGAAATTATCGTCTGACGAACTATCAGCTGCATGCACTGGCGCACCGTCGAGATCGACGGGAGCGGACGGACGGAAATGGACGGATTCCGTCCTCAATGCGCGCACGGCGCCCCGTACGCCCGCCTCCACAACGAGCGACGAGGCGCCGTGCGCCGGGGGTCGGACCCGACCCCGTCGCCGCGCTGCGCCGGGCGCGACGACCGATCCGTCGAGCGTGCCGAGAAACCGGTCTCAGCCCTCCACGACGGATGCTTCGACTGTCTGCTTGTGTTGGAGAAGGAGGATGCCTGCGATGGGGTGGCGGGTGCGATCACCGCCGCAGGTGCGGGCTACCGTGCGGCGTGACAGATGGCGCTGGCCTGCCGCCGCAAATCGACGTGCAGGCGCGCCGTGAGACGCACACCGGGAGCCATACCGCAACCTTCGCAGTAATGCCGGGGTCAGTCAACGTATTCGCCGATAAATCTCGGCTGAGATTGTATGCCGGTAAGAGGAACTGGCGATCGGTCAATAGGCGCCGATACCGCCGGAGTGATCGCTAAACGACCGCATTCGGCAGCGCCCCGCCGAAGCGCCGGTCGCGCTCCGCGTAAATCTCGATCGCCCGCCACAGGTCCCGCCGGTCGAAGTCCGGCCACAGCGTGTCGAGGAACACCATCTCGGCGTAGGCGGCCTGCCAGAGCATGAAGTTCGACGTGCGCTGCTCGCCCGAGGAGCGCAGGAAGAGGTCCACGTCGGGCAGGTCCGGCTCGTCGAGGTAGCGGGCGATGGTGCGTTCGTCGATCCGGTCCGGGTTGAGCCGGCCGGCCACCGCGTCGCGGGCCATGGCCGCCGCCGCGTCCGCGAGTTCTGCACGGCCGCCGTAGTTAACGCACATGGTCAGCGTGAACCGGTCGTTGTCACGGGTACGCTCCTCGGCCCACTCCAGCTCGTCGATGACCGACTTCCATAGCCGCGGGCGCCGTCCCGCCCAGCGGATGCGTACGCCGAGCTCGTCCATCTCGTCGATCCGGCGGCGGATGGTCAGCCGGTTGAAGCCCATCAGCCAGCGGACCTCCTCCGGCGAGCGCTTCCAGTTCTCGGTGGAGAAGGCGTAGGCGGAGATGTGCGTGACGCCGATCTGCACCGCGCCCTCGACCACGTCGAACAGCGACTTCTCGCCCTCCTCGTGGCCCCTGGTGCGCGGCAGGTTGCGCTGCTTGGCCCAGCGGCCGTTGCCGTCCATCACGATCGCCACGTGCCGGGGCACCAGCTCGGCCGGGATCTTCGGCGGCTCGGCGCCGTCCTTGTGCGGCTTCGGGTCGCGGTACTTGCGCGGGCCGCGCCCGGCGGCCTGGTCAACACGCTGGTTTTTGCGTCGCACGTCGAGTTCCTTACCGTTCCACCAGTCGCAGCGACCTTAACCCACGTTCGACGTGCCATTGCAGGTACGCCGCCACCAGGCCGCTGCCCTCCCGCCGATGCCGCTCCTCGCTCGCGTCGGCGTACTCCCACTCCCCCGCGAGCAGCGCGCCGAGCAGGTCGAGCGTGGCGCGCTGCGGTACCGCCGAAGCGGCCGGCTTGCAGGACGCGCAGACCACGCCACCCGCCGGCACGGCGAAGAAGCGCCACGGCGCGTTGTCGGGCGGCTCGGCTCCGCACTGCGCGCAGTCGTAGAACGAGGGCGCGTACCCGGCTACGGCCAGCGAACGCAGTATGAACGCATCGAGCACCAGGCCCGGGGCGTGCTCCCCCGTCGTCAGTGCGCGTAACCCGCCGAGCAGCAGCAGATACTGCTGCACCGCCGGTTCGCCCTCGGCGTCCGTGAGCCGCTCGGCCGTCTCCAACATCGCGCTGCCAGCGGTGTATCGGCCGTAGTCCGCGACGATCCGCTCACCGTACGGCGCGATGGTCTCGGCCTGCGTGATCATGTCAAGCGAGCGGTTGTGCTTGGAGAAGACCTGGAAGTCCACGTGCGCGAACGGCTCGAGCCGGGCGCCGAACTTCGAGGTGGTGCGCCGCACGCCCTTGGCCACCAGCCGCACCCGGCCGTGCTCACGGGTCAGTATCGTGATGATCCGGTCCGCCTCACCCAGCTTCTGGGTGCGCAGAACGATCCCGTCGGCGCGATGCAGACTCACCCGCTGATTCTCCCACGCGCAGCGCCGCCCGCGTGCTCTATCTCGCGGTGTCCGTTAAGCACGCGCCGACTGCTCGGCGACCGCGATGACCCCGGCGGTGTGCGTCGCCGTCATGCCGAGCGCCGCGCCGGTGGAGACGAGCACCTGCCGCTCCAGGTCGCTGAGCGGCCCGTCGGCGAGGGCGACCCGCGCGGCCGAGCCGAGCAGCGCCTCCTTCCCGGTGTCCGCGAGCTGCCCGCCGAGGGTGGAGAGCAGCTGTGAGAGGTCGCCGGGCACGACGTCGAGGTCGGCGGCCAGGTCCTGGTCGGTGTAGGCGGCCAGCCCGGCGCGCGCGATCTCGGCCACGGCGACCGCGCGGGCGTCCGCGGAATACGCCGAGCCGGTCCGCAGCACGTGCACGACCACTCCGCGCGCGCCGTCGATCAGCAGCGCGGACAGCTGGCCGGAGGTCGGCCGGCTCAGCACGGCCTCGTTGTACGAGGTCTGGCACACGTCGCAGCGGACCTGCTCGCCGAGGGTCGAGGTCGGGAACAGCGGGATGTAGTACAGGTGGAACCAGCGCTTGGCCAGCCGCCGGGCGTAGGGGCGGTCGCCGCCGCAACGCGGGCAGAAGAAGGTGCCGTTCGAGACGGTCTTGAAGCGGACCTTCGTGCCCCAGATGAGGAAGAAGAGCACGGACTTACCCCCAAGATGCACGGAGACGGTGACGGGCCACGCACGAAGACGTGGCCCGTCAGACTATTGGTTCCGGGGCCGGGCCGGAAAGACCGGGCCCAAGCCGCCCTGGCTACCTCACGGCGCGGTTGACCGCCGAGACGACCGCCTTGAGCGACGCCGTGACGATGTTCGCGTCCACGCCGACGCCCCACAGCACGCGGTCGCCGATCGCGCACTCGATGTACGCCGCCGCCTTCGCGTCACCGCCCGCGGAGAGTGCGTGCTCGGCGTAGTCGAGGAAACGCATCTCGACGCCGAACCCGGCCAACGCGCTGACGAAGGCGTCGATCGGGCCGTTACCCGTGGACTCGACCGTGTGCAGCTCGCCATCGACGACCAGATCCACCGAGAGCGCGTCCTTACCGTCCACGGTCGCCTCGTTACGGTGCCCGGCGAGCCGGAAACGACCCCACGGTGCGTCGGGGACCGGCAGGTACTCGTCGGCGAAGACCCCCCAGATCTCCTCGGGGCTGACCTCGCCGCCGTCCGCGTCCGTCTTGGCCTGAATGACCTGCGAGAACTCGATTTGCAGCCGACGCGGCAGGTCCAGCTGGTGGTCGGCCTTCATGATGTAGGCGACCCCGCCCTTTCCGGACTGCGAGTTCACCCGGATGACGGCCTCGTAGGTCCGGCCCACGTCCTTCGGGTCGATCGGCAGGTAGGGCACCGCCCAGAGGATCTCGTCCACGCTCTTGCCGGCGGCGGCCGCGTCGCGCTCCAGGTGCTCGAAGCCCTTCTTGATCGCGTCCTGGTGCGAGCCGGAGAAGGCCGTGTAGACCAGATCGCCGCCGTAAGGGTGCCGAGGGTGCACCGGCAGCTGGTTGCAGTATTCGACGGTGCGCCGGATCTCGTCGATGTCGCCGAAGTCGATCTGCGGGTCGATGCCCTGCGAGAACAGGTTCAGGCCCAGCGTGACCAGGCATACATTGCCGGTCCGCTCCCCGTTGCCGAACAGGCAGCCCTCGATGCGGTCCGCCCCGGCCTGGTAGCCGAGCTCCGCCGCCGCGACCGCCGTCCCGCGGTCGTTGTGCGGGTGCAGGGAAAGCACGACCGAGTCGCGGTACTTCAGGTGGCGGTGCATCCACTCGATCGAGTCGGCGTACACGTTCGGAGTCGCCATCTCGACCGTGGCCGGCAGGTTGATGATGACCTTGCGGTCGGGGGTGGGCTGCCAGACGTCGTTGACCGCGTCACACACCTCGACGGCGAAGTCCAGCTCGGTGCCCGTGTACGACTCGGGCGAGTACTCGAACAGGACCTCGGTCTCAGACACCTGCTCGGCGTACTTCAGACACAGCCGGGCGCCTTCTACCGCGATCTGCTTGATGCCCTCGCGGTCGAGCCCGAAGACCACCCGCCGCTGGAGTGTCGAGGTGGAGTTGTACAGGTGTACGATCGCCCGCTTGGCCCCGCGGATGGCCTCGAAGGTGCGCTCGATCAGGTGCTCGCGGGCCTGGGTCAGGACCTGGATCACCACGTCGTCGGGGACCCGGTCCTCCTCGATGATCTGCCGGATGAAGTCGAAGTCGGTCTGGCTGGCCGCCGGGAAGCCGACCTCGATCTCCTTGTAACCCATCCGGACCAGCAGCTCGAACATCTTCAGCTTGCGGGCCGGGGACATCGGGTCGATCAGCGCCTGATTGCCGTCGCGCAGGTCAACCGCGCACCATCGCGGGGCCTGAGTGATCACCTTGCCGGGCCAGGTGCGGTCGGGCAGCGGGATCGGGGTGAAGGGTACGTACTTGTGGATCGGCATGGCCGTGGGCTGCTGTGCGGTCGCTTGCTCGGTCATCGCGGGGTCTCCATCGCCAGTCGAAACGGGACGACCGGCGGTACAACGCGCGAAAAGCAACGACCATCACCGCGGCGAGGGTGCCGGTCTGTGGTCTACAGGCCCCCGCCGCGGCAGGTAAGAAGCAGCCGCTTGGCGTACATAGGGCTCCTACGCTAGCCGACCGCGCAGTGCCGTGGCCACCTGCGCGCCGGGAGGTCCAGCATGCGGACACGCTGGGCACTGCGCCTGACGGGTGTCCCCCGAGCGGCCTTACGTGTCACCGGTCCCGCCCAACGGAGGTCACCGATCCCGCGCAATATCTCGGGATATCGAGTGCTCCCGGGCGTTTCTGCTCGATCCGCGGGCCGCCCGCACTGTGTTATGGATTCCGTGCGCAGCTTCTTCGCCCCCGCCTGCCCACCCCGCCAGTGGCGGGTGGCGGCGCTGGAGCTGGGGCCGGACGGGCTGGACGCGGCCGGGCTGCGCCGGGTGCTGGCCTGCCAGCACGCCGCCGACCTGGCCGATCGGCCGGGCGAGCCGGGGACCAGCCCCGCCGAGCTGCGCGGAGTGCTGGTGCCGCCGTACTGCGGCCGCCGCTTGCTGTTCACGGCGACGGACGGCACAGGCTGCGTCGTCGGCTGGGCCCGGCTCGGGCTCTACGAGGCGTTCCATCGCGACGTCGCGCACGCGGCGATCACCGTGCACCCGGCCGTGCGCAGATGCGGGGTCGGCTCGATGCTGCTCGACGCGCTCGCCGGGGTCGCGCGTAACTGGTGCCGGACCCGGCTGATCCTGGACGCCCCGCGCACCGGTGCGAGCGAGGCCTTCGCGTCCCGGCACGGCCTGTACCTCAGCGGCCGCGACCTGCGTTCCCGCCTCGATCTGAACGGCCCCGACCTGCCGCGCCGCCTCGCCCGGGCCACGCGTTCGACCGCATCGCCGGCTCTAGCCGCGGCAAGCGCGACCGAAGTCCCGCGCCAGCGCCGCCGCCACGCGCGTCCGGGTCCCGGCGACGGCGACGGCTTTGCGGCGCTGGGCTGGAACGGTCCGTGCCCCGAGGAGTTCCTGGACGGTTACGTCAGCACCCTCGATTACCTGCACCCGCTCCCGAGCCCTGCGGCCGCCGTCGGAGCCGGGACTGCGACGCCGTTCACCTCCGCCGAGGTCCGTCACCGCGAGCAGGCCGCCAGCCACGCGGGCCTGCGCGAGTACACCACGTGCCTGATCGACCAGGCCAACGGCCGTATCGCCGCGCTCTCCAGCGCCCACACGGCGGACGGTCTGCGCGGCGAGCAGAACGAGACCGTCGTCGCCCCCGATTACCGCGGCCTCGGCCTGGCGGTACGCGTCAAGGCGCAGCTCATCAGGGAATTGCTCACGGCCGAACCGTCGCTGGTGATACTCGACACGTACAACGCCGTGGACAACCACCGGATGCTGGCCGTGAACCGGCGTCTCGGGTTCCGCCCCCTCGATACTCACGCCGCGTGGACGCTGACGCTCTGACGGCGCGCAGCGCTGCGTTAAGTGCTGCGCTAGAACCCCAGCCGCTGCAACTGCTTCGGGTCCCGCTGCCAGTCCTTGGCCACCTTAACGTGCAGGTCCAGGTACACCGGCGTCCCCAGTAGCGCCTCGATCTGCCGCCGTGCCCGTGAGCCGACGTCGCGCAGCCGTGAGCCGCCGCTGCCGATCACGATCGCCTTCTGGCTCTGCCGCTCGACGTAGAGCACCGCGTGCACGTCGAGCAGCGGCTTGTTCTTCGGCCGGCCCTCGCGCGGCAGCATCTCCTCGACGGTCACCGCGAGCGAGTGCGGCAGTTCGTCGCGTACGCCTTCGAGCGCCGCCTCGCGGATCAGCTCGCCGACCATCACCTGCTCGGGCTCGTCGGTCAGCTCCCCGCCCGGGTACAGCGGCGGCGAGTCGGGCAGCTGCGCGACCAGCAGGTCGGCGAGCAGGCCGACCCGGTCCCCCGCCACCGCCGAGACCGGGACCACGTCGGCCCACTCGATGCCGACCTCCTTGCCGAGCTCGACCGCCGCGAGGAGCTGCTCGCCGACGGCCTGCTTGCCCGCGGTGTCCGTCTTGGTCACGATGGCGACCTTCGGAGTGCGGCGGACCGCGGCGAGCTCGCGCGCGATGTACATGTCGCCGGGCCCGATCTTCTGGTCGGCCGGGATGCAGAACCCGATCACGTCCACCTCGGCCCACGTCGCGCGCACCTGGTCGTTCAGCCGCTCGCCGAGCAGCGTGCGCGGCCGGTGCAGCCCCGGGGTGTCAACGAGCACGAGCTGGGCGTCCGGCCGGTGCACGATGCCGCGCACGGTGTGCCGGGTGGTCTGCGGCCGCCCCGAGGTGATCGCGATCTTCGCGCCGACGAGCGCGTTCGTCAGCGTGGACTTGCCCGCGTTCGGCCGCCCGACGAAGCACGCGAACCCGGCGCGGTAACCGTCCGGGATGTCGGTATACGAAGCGGGCGTCGGCGAATCCACGACCCGCGCCCGCCCCGCGGCGGTCGGCGCAGGCTCGGCAGCCCGCACCGAGTCGGTGGTAGTGCGGCGCTCCCCCAACGCGATCGACCGGTTACGCCGCTGTTCGGCAGCCTTACGCGCGGCTGCCTGCTGCTGTGCGTTGCCGCGAGCCGCATTGCGGCCGGCCTTGGCGCGGGGACTGGAACTGCGGCGCTGCTCACTCATGCCCGCCATTGTCCCTTATCGCGCGTTCAGCCGTGGCCAAGCGGTTATGGGCTCCCACAGTGGATCGAGAGAATCGGGACCCCGGGGTGAGACCAGCTGCGCTGATCGCTCTCGAGAGGACGACGGTGCCACTGCCGGCCACCGATGAAGAGTTCACCCTGACCTCGCGTACTCGCCCCGCCGCTGAACGGCTCCCGCCCCGACCTCACGCCGCGAGCGTTACCGACTGCGCAGTTGCCGGTAACGCTCGATCAACCCAACCGTGGACGAGTCGTGTTCGCCGTGCTTCGGCCCGGAGCCGAGCTCCGGCTCGATCTTCTTCGCCAGCACCTTGCCGAGTTCTACGCCCCACTGGTCGAAGGAGTTGATGTTCCACACCGCGCCCTGCGTGAACACCTTGTGCTCGTAGAGCGCGATGAGCTGGCCGAGCACCGAGGGGTTGACGGTCGGGGCGAGGATCGTGGTCGTCGGGTGGTTGCCCTTGAACACGCGGTGCGGCACGATCGCCGCCACCGTGCCTTCCGCCTCGACCTGCTCGCGGGTCTTGCCGAAGGCCAGCGCCTCGGTCTGGGCCAGGAAGTTCGCGGTCAGCAGGTCGTGGTGCGCGCCGCGCGGGTCGGCGGCCGGGACGACCGGCTCGGCGAAGCCGATGAAGTCGGCCGGGATGACCTTCGTACCCTGATGGATCAGCTGGTAGTACGCGTGCTGGCCGTTTGTGCCCGGGGTGCCCCAGACGATCGGGCCGGTCTGCCAGGCGACCGGCTCGCCGTCGCGCTGTACCGACTTGCCGTTGGACTCCATGTCGAGCTGCTGAAGGTACGCCGAGAACTTGCTCAGGTAGTGCGAGTACGGCAGCACCGCGTGGGTCTGCGCGTCGAAGAAGGAGCCGTACCAGACGCCGAGCAGGCCGAGCAGCGCCGGAACGTTGCGCTCCAGCGGCGCGGTGCGGAAGTGCTCGTCCACGGTGTGGAAGCCGGCCAGCATCTCGTGGAACTGCTTCGGGCCGATCGCGACCATCAGCGACAGGCCGATCGCCGAGTCGAAGGAGTACCGGCCGCCGACCCAGTCCCAGAACCCGAACATGTTCGCCGTGTCGATGCCGAACTTCGCCACCTCGTCGGCGTTCGTGGACACCGCGGCGAAGTGCTTCGCGACGGCCGCCTCGTCGCCGCCGAGCCCGGACAGCAGCCAGGCGCGCGCGGACGTGGCATTGGTGACCGTCTCGATGGTCGTGAACGTCTTCGAGGAGACGATGAACAGCGTCTCGGCCGGGTCCAGGTCCCGCGTGGCCTCGTAGAGGTCGGCGCCGTCCACGTTGGAGACGAACCGGAAGACCCGCGTGTGGTCCGCATAGGCCCGCAGCGCCTCGTACGCCATCGCAGGGCCCAGATCCGACCCGCCGATGCCGATATTGACGACGTTGCGGATCGGCTTGCCGGTGTGCCCGGTCCATTCCCCCGAACGGACGCGGCTGGCGAAGTCACCCATCCGGCCCAGCACCTCGTGCACCCCCGGCACGACGTCCTGGCCGTCCACCTCGATCCGCTCCGAGCGCGGCGCCCGCAGCGCCACGTGCAGCACGGCCCGGTTCTCCGTCACGTTGATCTTCTCGCCGCGGAACATCGCGTCCCGCAGCCCCTCCACCCCCCGCGCCCGCGCCAGCGCGACCAGCAACTCCAGCGTCTCGCCGGTCACCAGGTTCTTCGAGAGGTCGATGACCAGATCCCCCACGCTCAGCGTGTGCTTCGCCGCTCGCTGCGGATCGGCGGCGAACAACTCCCGCAGGTGCGTTCCGCCGAACTTGTCCCGATGCTCCGCCAGGGCCTGCCACTGCGCCGTCTGCGTCAACTGCTCCGCCATCGACGTCTCCTCTTATTTGTCACATGTACTTATGACCGCGTCGTCGGATACCCGCGTCTTCGTCGTCTCGATGCACCGCCGAACCTAACATCGAGTCGGCTAACTAAGCTGCCCGGCATGGACACACCTGCGCGCCGCCTGATCCTCGTGGTGGAGGATGAGCCGACGCTCGCGGACGCGGTCGTCGCGCGGCTGGCGGCGGCGGGGTTCGACACGGCGCACGCGGGTGACGGGCCCGGGGCGGTCGCGGCGGTGCGGGAGCAGCGGCCGGACGCGGTGGTGCTGGACGTGATGCTGCCGGGGTTCGACGGGCTGGAGGTGTGCCGCCGGATCCAGCGGGAGTGGCCGACGCCGGTGCTGATGCTGACCGCGCGGGACGCCGAGTCGGATCTGCTCGCGGGGCTCGGGTCGGGGGCCGACGACTACCTGACCAAGCCGTTCTCGATGCGGGAGCTGATCGCGCGGGTGCAGGCACTGTTGCGCCGGGTCGAGGTCGTGCGCCAGCAGACGCTCGCTCACGCGGCTCGGGGTGCCGCAGACAACGACGAGATTCCGCTGCGGCTGCGCGTGCACGCGCCGAAAAGCGTCGGGGACGCAGGTGCGGATCGGGGCGGTGTCGAGCTGGAGATCGATCGGGCGGCGCGGCGGGTGCGGGTGGACGGCGCGGACGTGCACCTCACACCGATCGAGTTCGATCTGCTCGGCTGCCTGGCGCACAAGCCGGGGATGGTCGCCTCGCGGGAGTCGCTGCTGGCCGAGGTGTGGGATTGGGCGGACGCTTCTGGGACCCGGACCGTGGACTCGCACATCAAGGCTCTGCGCAAGAAGATCGGCGCGGAGTGGATTCGAACCGTGCACGGGATCGGGTACGCGCTGGAGGCGAGCGTGGTGATTCCAGTGGCTCCGGTGACTCGGGCGCTTCCGGCGCCGGGTGAGCTGCCGTGAGCGGTCACGGCGAGCCGGGAGGCGTTGGCGGGGCGGGCGGCACTGGCGATCAGAGCGGGGCTGGCAATTCGGGAAGCTTCGGCGGGACAGGCGGAGTTGGCGACGCAGGCGGGGCAGGTAATCCGGCGGGCAACTCCGGCAGGGTAGGCGATCAGGGCAACTCCGGCAGGGTGGGCAGGACTAGCGATGTGGGCGGAGTTAGCGACGCAGGCGGGGCGGGCAATCTGGCGCGCAACTCCGGCAGGGTAGGCGATCAAGGCGGCCCGGGAGGCGTTGGAGGGGCGGGCGGGACTGGCGATCGGGGCGGCACTGGTGGGGCAGGCAGGACCAGCGATGTAGGCAGGAATGGCGATGCGGGTGGGGTTGGGGATGCGGGTGGCTCTGGAGCGCGGTCGCAGAATCGGGCGGAGCCTCGACCGCGGTATCGGCGGGAGCCGCCGTTTGACCTGCCGCAGGACATCTCCTGGCTGCCTGGCCTGGCCGCCGGGCTGCGGCGGCTGCTTGCGCGATTCCCCTGGCTGCGGCGGCTCTGGCTCGATCTGCGGCCGCTGGATCCGGTGCGCTCGATCAAGGCCAAGCTCGGCATTCTGGTGATCGCGAGCGTGACGTTCGCGGGCTCGTTTACCGCGATCGGCGTATCGATCGGCATCAAGGCGCGGTTCGTCGTGCTGACGGCCACCGTGCTGTCGATGATCGTGACGCAGATTCTCGCGCACGGTATGACGTCACCGCTGCGGCATATGACTGCCGCCGCACGTGCGATGGCCGCTGGGGACTACAGCCGACGGATCCGCGCGTCGTCGCAGGATGAGGTCGGCGAGTTGGCCGGGGCTTTCAACCAGATGGCCGCAGATCTGGAGGCGGCGGACCGGCAGCGGCGCGAGCTGATCGCGAACGTCTCGCACGAGCTGCGCACGCCGATCTCCGTGCTACGCGCCGTGCTTGAGAACGTAGTCGATGGCGTCACCGGTCCGGACGACGCCGCGGTCAAGGCCGCGCTCACGCAGACCGAACGGCTCGGGCGGTTGGTCGAGGAACTGTTGGACCTCTCACGGCTGGAAGCCGGCGCGGTGCCGCTGGATCTGTCCGACTTCGAGGTCGAACCGTTCCTCGCCCGCGCGGTCGCCGAGGCTGCCGCGGCTGGGCGACCGGTTCGCTTCGCGTTGTCGGTCGAGCCGCGCGGGTTGACCGTACACGCCGATCAGTCACGCCTGCATCAAGTGGTGGCGAACCTCGTCGATAACGCAGCCAAGCACTCGCCGCCGGGTGGCGTCGTACGGGTCGGCGCTGCGGCCCCGCCCGGCGGGGGTGTGCGGATCGAGGTGGCCGATGAGGGGCCGGGCATTCCCGAGGGCGAGCGGGTGCGCGTCTTCGAGCGCTTTACTCGCGGGGGCAGCAGCAGCGAAGAGGGCGGTACGCAGCCGACCGGCGGCGGGACCGGGCTCGGGCTGGCGATCGCCCGCTGGGCGGTGGAGTTGCACGGCGGCACCATCGAGGTCGCCCCGTCCACGCGCGGCGCCCTGATCCGGGTGGATCTGCCGCCGGGTCCGCCGCCGCTTGGCTGACTCGCCGTCGGCATGAGACGGGGAATGCACATCGGGCGAGACGGTGTTGATTACATCGTGGACACCGGAAGGTGACGGAAGCATAGTCATTCCGGACTATCGGACTACCATCAGCATGGGTGGTATTCCCGGAGAGAGTGTG
>JBKOWZ010000276.1:0-7702 GCA_046724665.1 Actinomycetota bacterium | reverse complement strand
CCTCCAGTCTGGTCGGCTCGGTTTTCGCCGGGATCTACGCCGGCTACGGGCTTTTCCTGCTCGGGCGGCTGGATCTCGGCATCTACCGCTCTGAGGCGTTGCGCTGCGGTTTCGCTTTCCTGGCCGGGGCGGCGCTGGTCGCCGCGGCGATCTATCTCGAGCACATCCTCAAGGTGCCGCCGGAGCAGCCCGGCAGCGACGGCAAGGTGCCGTCCGGCGCGTGACGCCCGATGTCATGCGCTTTTAACCCGCCGTAACGCGAAACTTACCTTCCGCTTTTTCCGGCGACGCTGCATTAGGCATTCTTGACTTTCCAGTCTGCAATCCACTATTCCGTGGATTGTGTGGCGACGAATAGAGTTGCCGCATGCGTCATCGGCAGACTACGGGGGCGGGGCCATGGGGGGCCCGGCCGAGCATTGTCGTCCTCATGTTGACCGCGGCGGGCGGGGGCCTGACCGCGGGTCTCGGTCAAACCGGCGGAGCGTGGGCCGGTTACGGCGCGGCGTCGCTCGCCGCACTCGTCGGCTGCGGGGCGCTGTGGCAGCAGCGGGGGCTGCTGGAACGGCACTCCAGCGAGCTCGCCCGGCGCCGGCGAGCGGAGCTGGACGAGGCGGCCGCCGCCGAACTGCGGCACGAGGCCGACCTCGCGCGGGTGCGCGCCGAACTGGAGCACGAGCAGCAGTACTCGGCCCTGATCCAGGATCAGCTCACCCGTGCGCGCGAGCAGATCGAGCGGGAACGCGCCGCGCGCCGCACCGCCGAGCAGGAACTCGACGCCCTCACCGGCGCCGCCGGCTGGCCCGTGGGCGAGACCGTGCCGCAGCCCCGGTCCGCCGGAACGGCCGCGGCGCAGCGGCGCGGCTGGCAGGTCGTGGACGGCGACGGCGAGCAAGACGCGGACGTGACCGCCGCCGAGACCGACCGGCTCTACCGTCCGTTCATCGATCAGCTGGCCCCGGCGACGGTTCCGGTGTCGGACGCCGCGCTGGCGATGGCGCCGGTGATCGCCCAGGCCGACGTCGACGGCATCCTCGACCTGACCGCGTACGACGAGACCGTCGAGTTCTCGGTGCGGGAGATCAAGCGGATGGCGTGACCGCCCGTCCGCCCGCCCTCCTGTCTTGCTTGTCGCCTTACTTGTCGATGTCTCCGACCACGAAGAACATCGAGCCGAGGATCGCGACCATGTCGGCGACCAGGTGGCCCGGCAGCAGTTCGCCGAGCACCTGGATGTTGTTGAACGACGCCGAACGCAGCTTCAGCCGCCACGGCGTCTTCTCGCCGTGCGAGACCAGGTAGTAGCCGTTGATGCCGAGCGGGTTCTCGGTCCAGGTGTAGATCTCGCCCTCGGGCACCTTGAGCACCTTCGGCAGCCGCAGGTTGATCGGCCCCTGCGGCAGCGTGGCGAGCCGGTCCGCGCAGGCCTCGGCCAGGTCGAGCGACACCTTGGCCTGTTCGAGCAGGCAGTCGAAGCGGCTGAAGCAGTCCCCGGCCTGCCGGGTGACCACGCGCAGCACGTCGCCGAGCTCGCCATAGGCGAGATACGGGTCGTCGCGGCGCAGGTCGAAGTCCACGCCGCCGGCCCGCGCGATCGGCCCGGACAGGCCGTACGCGGCCACCTGCTGCGCGGTGATCACACCGACGCCCTCGGTGCGCGCCCGGAAGATCTCGTTGCCGTGGATCAGGTTCTCCACGTCCGAGAGCCGGCGGCGCACCATCTGGATCGTGCGCCTGGCCCGGTCGAGCCAGCCCGCGGGCAGCTCCTCCTTGAGCCCGCCGACCCGGTTGAACATGAAGTGCATCCGGCCGCCGGAGATCTCCTCCATCACGTGCTGGAGGTCCTCCCGCTCGCGGAAGGCGTAGAAGATCGGGGTGATCGCGCCGAGCTCCAGCGGGTACGAGCCGAGGAACATCAGATGGTTGAGCACGCGGTTCAGCTCGGCGAGCATCGTGCGCGCCCAGGACGCGCGCACCGGCAGCTCCATCCCGAGCATCCGCTCGGCGGCCATGACCACGCCGAGCTCGTTGCAGAACGCGGAGAGCCAGTCGTGCCGGTTGGCCAGCACCACGAGCTGCCGGTAGTCGCGGACCTCGAACAGCTTCTCCGCGCCGCGGTGCATATAGCCCACGATCGGCTCAGCGCTCACGATCCGCTCGCCGTCCAGCACGAGGCGCAATCGCAACACGCCGTGAGTAGACGGGTGCTGCGGACCGATGTTGAGGATCATGTCCTCAGTGGCCAGTCCGGTGCCCACCCCCGCGGTGCGCTCCACAAGCTGTCCCATGACCGATAAGTCTCTCACTCCCGATGAACCAGCGCGCTCACGGGAACCGGGTCGGCGATGTCTGCATCCTTAACCTTGGCTTCACGAATCGGGCGCTGGGAGATCGACAGTGGTGGAGCACAGGCAGGTTGAGCGGACCGACTGGTCACGCCGCCGGTTCCTCGGCGGCGCCGCGACGTTGGGCGCGCTCGGCGCGGGCGCCGCGGCCTGCGGCGGATCCGCCTCGGGCAGCAGCGGCTCAAGCACACCGACGGCGATCGGCGGCTCGCCCTCGGCCGTGGCCGTCGGCGGTGTGGTGGCGAGCGCCGGCCCCAGCACGAGCGCCTCGCCGCCTTCCGGCGCCGTGGACGCCGAGATGATCGCCCAGAAGTACTCCGGCCTGCGGCCCTTCGCCGCCGCGCCGCCACCGCCGACGGTCAAGCCGATCGATCTGAACGTCGCCGAGCCGCCGGTCATCTCGCGCGTGCCGACCACCGAGAGGATAGTCTTCGTCACCATCGACGACGGCCTGGAGAAGGAGCCGGCCTTCGTCCAGATGGTCAAGGACTTCCAGGTGCCGCTCACCCTGTTCCTGACCGACGCGATTATCAAGGACGACTACGGTTACTTCACCCAGCTGCTCGACACCGGCATGGTGACGATACAGAACCACACGCTGACGCATCCGAACATGCGGACCCTCTCCGCCTCCCGGCAGTTCGAGGAGGTCAGCGGCCAGCAGCAGAAGCTGACCAGGGAGTACGGGACGGCGCCGTACCTGTTCCGCCCGCCCTACGGCAACTACAACGCGGGCACGATCGCGGCCGTCAAGCACACTCCCGGGCTCAAGGCCATCGTCCTGTGGAAAGAATCGATGCAGATCCAGGACATGCAGTACCAGGGAGCGCATGTACTGCGTCCGGGAGACATCATCCTGAGCCACTTCCGCGGCCCCGCGCAGCTCAAGGGCGAGACGATGATCGGCATGATGATAAACCTGTTCAAGCGCATCCAGGTGCAGGGCTTCACCATCGCGCGGCTCACTGACTACATGTGAGCTCCAAAGGCGAGCTGAGCGAGTGAGGGCGGTACCGGCACCGCGACGCCCTGCACCAGCCAGCCGAACCCGCCGAGCCCGTGCACATCGGTCAGTTCAGCGGCGGCGGACGCCTGAGACAGCGCACGCAGATACCCGCGCGGATCGCTCGACGCGAGCGAGAGTCCCGGACGTGCGCCGGTAATCCCCAGGCTGTGGAGAACTGTCCGCTGATCGCTGTGGATGGTCCACCCGGCACGCGCTGTGTCCGCACACGCGTCGAGCGCGACGTGCGCCGTGATGTCGCACGAACCGTCCGGGATGGGAGCGGTCTGGCGGCCGTGTGCGTAGCCGGTAAGGGTGCCGAAGGGCGGCCTGGACGCGCGGGTGTGTGTGTAATCGATCGCGATGGCGGCGCCACGAGCGAGGGCTCCGACGGCTTGTCGCCAGGCGACGTCACGCGCCAGCCCGATCTCAGCACGTACTGAAGCCGCTCCCTCATCGGATGCCTTATGCGTGGGCCACCAGGTAGATAGCCAGTCCTGCTGTTCGGGAGTTGGTGCAGCCCCAAGGCGCTCTGTCCCATCTGGTGCGACCTCGACGATGCGCCAACCGTCGGGCGTCGCCTCGACCACGTCGCACGGCACGTTGTCGAGCCATTCATTCGCGACGAGCAGTCCGGTCACGCTGCCGCTCTCCGGCAGCTCGTTACGCCATTCGATATCAATTTTCATATTATCGGGCTGCGCGGCGAGTTCGACGGCGATGAGCCTCACGCGTCCGATCATCGGATCATCGGCAAGTTGTTCGCGGACTGACTCGAGTAGTTCGCCACGTCCCGCGCCCACATCGACCAGGGCGATCTCGCGTGGCCGGTCCAGCGCCTCGTCCACCTCCCGCAGCAGCCGGGCGATCGCCGCCGCGAACAGCGGCGAGGCGTGTACCGACGTGCGGAAGTGCGCCGCCGGGCCACCGCGCGTGCGGTAGAAGCCGTTCGGCCCGTACAGCGCGCTCTCCATCGCCCGCGACCAGGGGAGAAAACCCGGGTGCTCAGATCCCACCTGAGACCCCGCCGTAGATCCCATGGGTAGATCCCACCATGGGATGAGACCGTACCGCTGGGGGATGAGCCGACAGTTCGCTCCCTCGTCGCATGGGCAGGGCCACCGGGATTTCGTACTCTCGTCTGGTGACGCGCGTCTACACCTGGCTCCAGAAGCACCCCACGCTGGTCGATGGGGTGATGGCGGCCATGCTCGTGTTCTTCGGCGCGGTGAGCGTGTTCGGCGGGCTCGATCCGATCGGCAAGGTCACGGGCCTGATCATCGGCGCCCCGCTGGTGTTCCGGCGCCGGTACACGCTGACCATGTTCTGGGCCGTGATCCTGATCGGCGCCGTCCAGGTGTTCTTCAGTGCCAGGCCGACCGCGTCCGACCTGGCCGTGCCCATGGCGTTGTACGCCCTGGCCGCCTATCGCCCGCGGCGGCTGTCGCTGGTGGGCTTCGCGGTGTGCCTGGCCGGCGCGGCCGCGTTCATCCTCAGCTGGATCCCGGTGCGGAACCACTCGTCGTTCGCCTGGACCACCTGGCTCCTGGTGTACGGCGTGCTGGCCTCGCCGTCGGTCATCGCCTGGGTCCTCGGCGACTCGATGCGTTACCGGCGTGCTTACTATCTCGACCTGGAGGACAAGGCGCGGCGGCTTGAGCGCGAGCGGGATCAGCAGGCCGAGATCGGTGCCGCCGCCGAACGTGCTCGCATCGCCCGCGAACTGCACGACGTGATCGCGCACAACGTGTCGGTCATGGTCGTCCAGGCCGAGGGCGCGTCGTATGCGCTCGACACCTCACCCGACACCACGCGCCGAGCCCTGGCCACGATCGCCGAGACCGGCCGGACCGCGCTCGCGGAGATGCGCCGTCTGCTCGGCGTGCTGCGCTCGGAGGCGATCTCGGCCGATCGTGCACCGCAGCCCGGCGTCGATCAGCTCGAGGATCTGCTGGAGCAGGTGCGCGCGGCCGGGTTGGCTGTCGATTTCTCGGTCGAGGGCGTGCCGGTGCCGCTACCCCAGGGCATGGCGCTCGCGGCGTACCGCATCATCCAGGAGTCGCTGACCAATACGCGTAAGCACGGCGGTCCGCGTGTGAGCGCGCAGGTCTCGCTGCACTACGGTGAGGACGAGCTGCGGATGCAGGTGAGGGACGACGGCAGGGGCGCGGCCGCTCTGACTGATGGACAGGGGAACGGGTTGATCGGGATGAGGGAACGGGTCGCGATGTACGGAGGATCGCTGTACGCCGGTCCGCGGCTTGAGGGCGGCTACCACGTCGAAGCCGTGCTGCCCTACCGCGCGGCGCTCGTCAGCCGGGCTGCGTGATGGACGGCAGGATGATCCGGGTCGTGCTGGTGGACGATCAGGAACTGCTGCGCACCGGCTTCCGGATGATCCTCGACGCGCAGCAGGACATGGAGGTCGTCGGCGAGGCCGGCGACGGTGTAGCCGCGTTGGAGCTGTTGGAGCGGGTTGACGCCGACGTCGTCCTGATGGATGTGCGGATGCCGGCGCTCGACGGGGTCGAGACGACGCGACGACTGCTCGGGAGCAGGAGTGTCGTTGACGGTGGCGGCGGTGGAGTCGGCGGTAGTGGGGCTGGCGGCACCGGTAGCAGCGGCGGCGGTGCGATTGACGGGCGTCCGAAGATTCTCATCCTGACCACGTTCGATCTCGACGAGTACGCCTTCGCCGCGATCAAGGCCGGGGCGAGCGGCTTCCTGCTCAAGGACGTGCCGCCGACCGAGCTGCTCTCGGCGATCCGCGCCGTGCACAGCGGCGACGCCGTGGTCGCGCCGTCCACGACGCGGCGGCTGCTCGACCGCTTCGCCCCGATGCTTCCGTCGAGCGCGGCGCCGGCGCCTCCTACGCTGTCCGCGCTCACCGAGCGGGAGCGGGAAGTGCTCGGACTCGTCGCGCAGGGCCTGTCGAACTCGGAGATCGCCGCGCGCCTCGTGCTCTCCGAGGCCACGGTGAAGACGCACGTGGGCCGGATCCTGATGAAGCTGGAGCTGCGCGACCGGGTGCAGGCCGTCGTGCTCGCCTACGAGAGCGGACTGGTACGGCCCGGACCGCACTAGGCAGCCTGCCAAGGCGCTAGGCGGCTTGGTATTGCTGGTGCGAAGGGTGCGCCGCGTACGTGCGTAGTGCGGACGAATGCCCTCGCGGTGCGGGCCGTCGTCCGGGTCGAGCTCACGCAGCATCCTGCGCAAGTCGTCGAGCAGCGCTCCGTAGATCGACCACAGCATCGTCGGCGCGTCCTTGTTCGGGTGCATAGCCTGCGCCGCCTCGCGCGCATGCGGCTTCGACGACCTGATCAGTCGGCTGAGTTCGTCGTACACGCGCGGACCGGCCTTGTCGGGCAGTTGCAGGCGGCCGAACGCGTTGAGCGCCTCTCATCATCGTCGCGCAGAGACGGCGCCTGATCCCCCTGCGTGACGGCGTCGCCGAATCACGCTGTCGGCTCGCGAGCGCGTACGCTTGTTCCACGTCCGGTACCCCGTCGCGGGACTGGAACGGGCTACTCGATGAGGGGTGAACGCGTGGACGGCTCGCCAGCGCAGCCCGCTGACGCGCAGTGGGCCGACGCGGCCGCTTCCACTTCCTCGCGTCCCGGCCGGTTCACCGTCGGGATCATCGGGGCAGGCCGGGTCGGGCCGGTGCTCGGCGCCGCCCTCGCCCGCGCAGGGCACAGCGTCGTCGCCGCCTCCGGTGTCTCCGAACGCTCACGCCGCCGCGCCGCCGAAATGCTGCCGGGCGTGCCGCTGCTGTCCTCGCAGGAGGTCGCGGCCCAGGCCGAGCTGCTCCTGCTCACCGTGCCCGACGACGCGCTCGGGCAGCTCGCCGCCGGGCTGGTCTCGACCGGCGCGATCCGGCCGGGGAAGGTCGTCGTGCACACCTCGGGCCGCTACGGCATCGGGGTGCTCGAGCCGGCGTTCCGGGCCGGGGCGCTGCCGCTGGCGCTGCACCCGGTGATGACGTTCACCGGCACCGACGTGGACCTCGCCCGGCTCTCCGGCTGCTCGTTCGGCGTGACCGCGCCGCCGCAGTTCCGCCCGATGGCCGAGGCGCTGGTGGTCGAGATGGGCGGCGAACCGGAGTGGATCGCCGAAGAACGGCGCCCGCTCTACCACGCGGCCCTCGCCTCGGGCGCCAACCACCTGGTCACGCTGGTCGCGCAGGCGGCCGATCTGCTGCGGGCCAGCGGCGTGGCGCAGCCGAACCACATGCTCGCCCCGCTGCTGTCGGCCGCGCTCGACAACGCCCTGCGCTCCGGCGACGCCGCGCTGACCGGCCCGGTCGCCCGGGGCGACGCCGGCACCGTGGCCGCGCACCTGGCCGAGCTCGAGC
>JBKOWZ010000284.1:0-31480 GCA_046724665.1 Actinomycetota bacterium | reverse complement strand
GGACGGGAGAGAGTCCATGGACCGCAAGTACGAATGGGCGATCGGCGGGGTGCTCACGGCCGCGGCGCTGTCGGCAGGCATCATCGCGGGATGCAGCAGCGACGCGAGCGCGAGCGGCCCCTCGGCCAACCCGACCCAGAGCGTCGGGCCGTCGGCGAGCCAGTCCCCGGGGACGGTGACGCTGCCCGCGCCGAGCAACGGCGCGAGCGGCGGCGCGAGTTCCGGCACCAGCCCGGCGGCCGGCCCGCCGCGGTGCCACACGGCCGACCTGTCCCCCGCGGTCGCGATCGTCGAGGGCTCGCAGGGCGCGGGCCACGAGTCGATCAACATCAAGCTGACCAACACCTCGGGGCACACCTGCACGGTCTACGGCTACCCCGGCATGAAGCTCGAGGACGCCAACGGCTCCGGCCAGGCGACCACGGTGAACCGCAACCACAGCGTCAAGCCCGCCACGATCAAGGTCCCGAACGGGGGCTCCGTGGCGACGACGGCGAACTTCGACTTCGACATCCCGGCCGCGGACGAGCCGCAGACCGGCAACTGCGAGGCGCCGTCGGTGTACCTGCAAATCACCCCGCCGGACGAGACCACGCAGCTGAGCGCGACGATCGGCGGCGGCCCGGTCACCGTGTGCGAGCACGGCACGATGGACGTGCTGCCGTTCATCGCCGGCGACACGGGCCCCAACCAGTAGGACGCCGGAGGCGACGACCGGCGGCCAGGTCACCGGCCGCCGGTCGGCTGCGCTGCTACGCCTGGCCGCGGGAGCGGCGCGCGGCCATCCGTGCCCGCTCCTGCGCGGAGAGCACCACCTTGCGGATGCGCACCGCGGCCGGCGTCACCTCGACGCACTCGTCCTCGCGGCAGAACTCGAGGCACTGCTCGAGCGAGAGCTTGCGCGGCGGCACGATCTTCTCCGTCTCGTCCGCGGTGGACGAGCGCATGTTCGTGAGCTTCTTCTCCTTGGTGATGTTCACGTCCATGTCGTCGGTGCGCGAGTTCTCGCCGACGATCATGCCCTCGTACACCTCGGTGGTCGGCTCGACGAACAGCGAGCCGCGCTCCTGGAGGTTCGTCATCGCGAACGGGGTCACCACCCCGGCCCGGTCCGCCACCAGCGAGCCGGAGCTGCGGGTGCGCAGCTCGCCGAACCAGGGCTCGTAGCCCTCGAAGGTGTGGTTGGCAATGCCGGTGCCGCGGGTCTCGGTCAGGAACTCGGTGCGGAAGCCGATCAGCCCGCGCGAGGGCACCAGGAACTCCATCCGGATCCAGCCGGTGCCGTGGTTGGTCATCGTCTCCATCCGGCCCTTGCGCACGGCCAGCAGCTGGGTGATCGTGCCCAGGTACTCCTCGGGCGCGTCGATGGTCAGCCGCTCGACCGGCTCGTGCACCTTGCCGTCCACGGTCCTGGTCACCACCTGCGGCTTGCCCACGGTCAGCTCGTACTGCTCGCGGCGCATCATCTCCACCAGGATCGCCAGCGCCAGCTCGCCGCGGCCCTGCACCTCCCAGGCGTCCGGCCGGTCCGTCGGCAGCACCCTGATCGAGACGTTGCCGACCAGCTCGCGCTCCAGCCGGTCCTTGACCATGCGCGCGGTGACCTTCGCCCCCTTGACCCGGCCGACCAGCGGCGAGGTGTTGGTGCCGATGGTCATCGAGATGGCCGGCTCGTCCACGGTGATCAGCGGCAGCGGCCGCGGGTCGTCCGCGTCGGCCAGCGTCTCGCCGATCATGATGTCCGGGATGCCGGCGATGGCGATGATGTCGCCGGGGCCGGCCTGCTCGGCGGGCTTGCGCTCCAGCGCGTCGGTCATCAGCAGCTCGGTGATCTTCACCCGTTCGGTGCTGCCGTCCCGCTTGATCCAGGCGACCTGCTGGCCCTTGCGGATGGTGCCCTGGTGCACCCGGCACAGCGCGATGCGGCCGAGGAAGTTCGACGCGTCGAGGTTCGTCACGTGCGCCTGGAGCGGCGCGCCCTCCTCGTACGTCGGCGCCGGGATCGTCTCGAGGATGGTGCGGAACAGCGGCTGGAGGTCCGGGCTGTCCGGCACGGTGCCGTTGCCCGGCCGCTCCAGCGAGGCCTTGCCGTCGCGGGCGCAGGCGTACACGATCGGGAACTCGATCTGCTCCTCGGTCGCGTCGAGGTCGAGGAAGAGCTCGTAGGTCTCATCGACGACCTCGGAGATGCGCGCGTCGGGCCGGTCGGTCTTGTTGATGACCAGGATCACCGGCAGCTTCGCGGACAGCGCCTTGCGCAGCACGAACCGGGTCTGCGGCAGCGGGCCCTCCGAGGCGTCCACCAGCAGCACCACGCCGTCCACCATGGACAGCCCGCGCTCGACCTCGCCGCCGAAGTCGGCGTGGCCCGGGGTGTCGATGATGTTGATGACGGTGTCCGAGCCGTCGCCCGGCGACCGGTAGTGCACCGCGGTGTTCTTGGCGAGGATGGTGATGCCCTTCTCGCGCTCCAGGTCGTTCGAGTCCATCACCCGCTCGTCCACGTGCTGGTTCGACCGGAACGCGCCGGCCTGCCACAGCATCGCGTCCACGAGCGTGGTCTTGCCGTGGTCTACGTGGGCCACGATTGCCACGTTGCGGATGTCATTACGCGTAGGCATGCCGGTAGCGTCACTTTCTCGGACAGGCGCAGGCCTGGATCGGGAGGCCGGGCTTCTTCCCCGGCCACATTGCCTCGGGGCAGCTCGGGGCAGATATCCCCCCTCCATGGTAGGCGAACAAATCCGTTGCCGTTCCCGCGGCCCGCCTGCTGTACTGCTGCGGCGGCGCAGTCCGCGGCCGTATTCACCGCCCCCGAGGAGACCCGAGCATGCGCGAAGCGTTCATGTCCACCCAGCTGCTGATGAAGACCGACGCAGAGGACATGGCCCTTCGTGACTACGCTCAATCTGGGGATCCTGGCGCACGTTGACGCCGGCAAGACCAGCCTGACCGAACGGCTGCTGCACGCGGCCGGGGTGATCGACGAGCTCGGCAGTGTGGACGACGGCAGCACGCAGACCGACTCGCTCGAACTCGAACGCCGCCGCGGCATCACCATCAAGTCCGCCGTCGTCTCCTTCGCGATCGGCGATGTCGAAAACGACGGCGTGACCGTCAACCTGATCGACACTCCCGGCCACCCGGACTTCATCGCCGAGGTGGAGCGGGTGCTCAGCGTGCTCGACGGCGCGGTCCTGGTGGTCTCGGCCGTCGAGGGCGTGCAGGCGCAGACGCGGGTGCTGATGCGGGCGTTGCAGCGGCTGCGCATTCCGACGCTGCTGTTCGTGAACAAGATCGATCGTGGCGGCGCGCAGTGCGACCGTGTGCTGCACGGCATTACCGAGCGGCTGACTCCGGCGGTCGTCGCGATGGGATCAACGCACGCTGCCGGCACACGCGACGCGACGTACATGCCGTTCGGTGCGGACGACTCCGCCTTCTCGTCGCGCCTCACAGAATTGCTCGCAGACCACGACGAAGGATTGCTCGCCGCGTACGTCCACGACGAGGCGCCTTCCTACCGCGCGCTGCGTGCCGAACTCGCCGCACAGACGAAGCGCGCGCTCGTACACCCGGTGTTCTTCGGCTCCGCGATCACCGGCGCCGGAGTAGACGCCCTGTCAGACGGCATCAGGACTCTCCTGCCCGCCGCCGACGAAGACGTCGCCGCACCCGCATCGGGCAGCGTCTTCAAGGTCGAACGCGGCCCATCCGGCGAGAAGGTCGCCTACGTGCGCATGTTCACCGGGACGGTGCGCACCCGCGACAGGCTGCCGTTCGGAGACGGCCGCGAGGGCAAGGTCACCGCGGTCAGCATGTTCGACCACGGCTCGGCGGTACCCGCCGACGCGGTCGGCGCGGGCCGGATCGGCAAGCTGTGGGGCCTCGGCGACATCCGCGTCGGCGACGAGGTCGGCGTGCCGCGCGCGTCGGGCCCGGCCCGGCAGTTCGCGCCGCCGACGCTCGAAACCGTGGTCGTCGCGCGCCGCGCCGCCGACAAGGGGGCGCTGCACGCCGCGCTGACCCTGTTGGCCGAGCAGGATCCGCTGATCAACCTGCGCCGGGACGAGCTGCGCCGGCAGATCGCCGTCTCGCTCTACGGCGAGGTGCAGAAGGAGGTCGTCGAGACGACGCTGGCCGAGGAGTTCGGCCTCGAGGTCGAGTTCCGGCCGACCACCACGATCCACATCGAGCGGCCGCTCGGCACCGGCGCGGCGTACGAGATCGGCGAGAAGGACGGCAATCCGTTCCTCGCCACGGTCGGGCTGCGCGTGGAGCCCGCGCCGATCGGCAGCGGCATCGACTTCCGGCTGGAGGTCGAGCTCGGCTCGATGCCCTATGCGTTCTTCAAGGCGGTCGAGGACACCGTGCGGGAGACGCTGCGTCAGGGCATCCACGGCTGGCAGGTCACCGACTGCGCGGTCGTCATGACGCACGCCGGGTACTGGCCGCGGCAGAGTCACGCGCACGCCATGTTCGACAAGAGCATGTCGAGTACCGGCGCGGACTTCCGCGGCCTGACGCCGCTGGTCCTGATGAGCGCCCTGCGCCAGGCCGGGACCGGCGTGTACGAGCCGGTGCACCGCTTCCGCCTGGACCTGCCGGCGGACGCGCTCGGCGCGGTGATGCCCGCGCTGGCCCGCATGCAGGCCGTCGCGCTCGGCTCGACGACGCTCGGCCGCGCGTGCGTGCTGGAGGGCGAGATCCCGGCCGCGCGCGTGCACGCACTGGAGCAGGCGCTGCCCGCGCTCACCAGCGGCGAGGGCATTCTGGAGTGTGCGTTTGATCACTATCGGCCGGTGCGCGGGCCCGCGCCGAGCCGTCCGCGTTCCGACCACAACCCCCTTGACCGCAAGGAATACCTGCTGCACGTGCAGCGACGCGTCTAACGCCGGGCCGCCCGACGGTTAAGGAGCACCGCTCCCGCGCGGATACGATCGGAGCAAACACCGAGGAGTGGCACGGCCGCGGCTAGGACGCACAGCCGGTGAATGCGGCAGCAAGCGAATGCAGTATGTGAATTTGGTCACCATCATCACTGCGTGTGATGACCCCCACGGTGATCCGCCGCAGGCTCCACTAGAGTGCGTTCTCGCCGCAGACGAGTTGTGCTGCTTACTCCACCGAAGCGGGAGCTTGCACAAGAGATGAGCACCGGAACCCTGTCGCCCGGGAGGGCGAAGATCGACCAGCCCACGCTGCGGACCGACCGCTACTGGGTCGCCCCGCTGGCCACCTTCGTGGTCTTCCTCGCGTTCATCGCGTACGCCACCTTCCGGGCGTTCCAGAACGACCACTACTTCGCCTCGCCGTACATCTCCCCGTTCTACTCGCCGTGCATCTCGGACAACTGCGTCCCGATGCCCGGCACCGGAGAGGTGCACTTCATCGGCAGCTGGTGGTCGTGGTCGCCGGCGCTGCTGGTGCTGGTCGTCCCGCTCGGGTTCCGGATGACCTGCTACTACTACCGCAAGGCGTACTACCGCGCGTTCTGGCAGTCGCCGCCGGCCTGCGCGGTCGCCGAGCCGCACGGCAAGTACACCGGCGAGACCCGGTTCCCGCTGATCCTCCAGAACTCGCACCGCTACTTCTTCGCGCTGGCGGCCCTCTTCAACATCATCCTGACCTGGGACGCGATCCTCGGGTTCCGCGACGAGGACGGGCGTTGGGGCCACATGGGCTTCGGCACGCTCGTGCTGGTGGCCAACGCCGCGCTGCTGTGGCTGTACACCGCCTCGTGCCACTCCTGCCGGCACATCATGGGCGGGCGGCTCAAGCACTTCTCCAAGCACCCGATCAGGTACCGGGCCTGGGGCGTCGTCTCGAGGCTCAACGCCCGGCACATGATGCTGGCCTGGGTCTCGCTGTTCAGCGTCGCGCTGGCGGACCTCTACGTCTTCCTGGTCTCGTCCAACGCGTTCAGCGACCCCCGGTTCTTCTAGAGACACAAGAGATCAGGCGATTTCAGTCATGGACACCTACGAGTACGACGTCGTGGTCATCGGCGCGGGCGGCGCGGGGCTGCGCGCCGCGATCGAGGCGCGGGCGCACGGCAAGCGGGTCGCGGTGATCTGCAAGTCCCTGTTCGGCAAGGCCCACACGGTCATGGCCGAGGGCGGCGCGGCGGCCGCGATGGGCAACGTGAACCCGAACGACAACTGGCAGGTCCACTTCCGCGACACGATGCGCGGCGGGAAGTTCCTCAACCACTTCCGGATGGCCGAGCTGCACGCCAAGGAGGCGCCGGACCGGGTCTGGGAGCTCGAGCAGTGGGGCGCGCTGTTCGACCGCACCAAGGACGGCAAGATCTCCCAGCGCAACTTCGGCGGCCACGAGTACCCGCGCCTCGCGCACGTCGGCGACCGCACCGGCCTCGAGCTCATCAGGACCCTCCAGCAGGCGGTCGTCTCGTTCCAGCAGCAGGACGCCCGGGAGACCGGCGACCCCGAGTCGCGCATCAAGGTCTACGCAGAGCACACCGTCACCCGGCTGCTCAAAGACGGCGACCGGATCGCCGGTGCCTTCGGCTACCGGCGCGAGGACGGCCAGTTCGTGCTGTTCAAGGCCCCCGCCGTGGTCCTGGCCACCGGCGGGGTCGGCAAGTCGTTCAAGGTGACCTCCAACTCCTGGGAGTACACCGGCGACGGCCACGCCCTCGCCCTGCTGGCCGGCGCGACGCTGATCAACATGGAGTGCATCCAGTTCCACCCGACCGGCATGGTCTGGCCGCCCTCGGTGAAGGGCATCCTGGTCACCGAGTCGGTGCGCGGCGACGGCGGCGTGCTGCGCAACTCCGAGGGCAAGCGGTTCATGTTCGACTACGTCCCCGACGTCTTCCGCGCACAGTACGCGGAGACCGAGGAGGAGGCGGACCGCTGGTACACCGACCCGGACCACAACCGCCGCCCGCCCGAGCTGCTGCCCCGCGACGAGGTGGCCCGCTCGATCAACGCCGAGATCAAGGCCGGGCGCGGCACCCCGCACGGCGGGGTGTACCTGGACATCGCCAGCCGGCGGCCCAAGGAGGAGATCCTCAAGAAGCTGCCGTCCATGTACCACCAGTTCAAGGAACTGGCCGACGTGGACATCACCGCCGAGCCGATGGAGATCGGCCCGACCTGCCACTACATCATGGGCGGGGTCGAGGTGGACCCGGACACCCAGTCCTCGATCGTGCCCGGCCTCTTCGCGGCCGGCGAGGTCGGCGGCGGCATGCACGGCTCGAACCGCCTCGGCGGCAACTCGCTGTCCGACCTGCTGGTCTTCGGCCGCCGGGCCGGCCTCGGCGCCGCCGAGTACGTGGACGGCCTGGCCGAGGCCGGCATCCGCCCCGCCGTCTCCGAAGCCGACGTCGCCGCGGCCGAGGCCGAGGCCCTCGCCCCGCTCGACCAGACCTCGGGCGAGAACCCCTACACCCTGCACTCCGAGCTCCAGCAGACGATGAACGACCTGGTCGGCATCATCCGCCGGGAGCACGAGTTGCAGGCGGCGATCGAGCGGCTGGCCGAGTTCGCCCCGCGCCGGGAGAAGCTGGCCGCCACCGGCGGCCGCACCTTCAACCCCGGCTGGCACCTGAGCCTCGACCTTCGCAACATGCTGCTGGTCTCCGAGTGCGTGGCCAAGGCGGCGCTCGAGCGCAAGGAGTCGCGCGGCGGCCACACCCGCGAGGACCATCCGCAGATGTCCCCCGAATGGCGGAAGGTGAACCTGGTCTGCTCGCTCGGCCCGGACGGCAGGCCGCAGATCAAGCACCAGCCGCTGCCCAAGATGCGCCCCGACCTGCTCGCGCTGTTCGACAAGGCCGAGCTCAAGAAGTACCTCACCGAAGAAGAGCTGGCCGAGCTGCCCGAGCCCGCGACGACGGAGACGAAGTAGCCATGACGTACAAGGCGAAGTTCAAGGTCTGGCGCGGTGACGACACCGACGGCGGTCTGCACGACTTCACGGTGGAGGTGAACGACGGCGAGGTGGTCCTCGACGTCATCCACCGCCTCCAGGCGACCCAGGCCCCCGACCTGGCGGTGCGCTGGAACTGCAAGGCCGGCAAGTGCGGCTCCTGCTCGGCGGAGATCAACGGCATGCCGCGCCTGCTGTGCATGACCCGCATGAACACCTTCACCGAGGACGAGACGGTCACCGTCACCCCGCTGCGCACCTTCCCGGTGATCAGGGACCTGGTGACGGACGTGTCCTTCAACTACGAGAAGGCACGGCAGATCCCGTCGTTCGAGCCGCCCAAGGACCTCAAGCCCGGCGAGTACCGGATGGCCCAGGTGGACGTCGAGCGCAGCCAGGAGTTCCGCAAGTGCATCGAGTGCTATCTCTGCCAGAACACCTGCCACGTGGTGCGCGACCACGAGGAGAACAAGCAGTCGTTCGCCGGCCCCCGCTACCTCATGCGCATCGCCGAGCTCGACATGCACCCCCTCGACACCCGTGAGCGCCGCCGCGAGGCGCAGGAGGAGCACGGCCTCGGCTTCTGCAACATCACCAAGTGCTGCACCGAGGTCTGCCCCGAGCACATCAAGATCACCGACAACGCGCTGATCCCGATGAAGGAGCGCGTCGCCGACCGCAAGTACGACCCGCTGGTCTGGCTCGGCAACAAGATCGCCCGCAAGAAGTAGCCGTTCCGGCCTCGCTTCGCAGGACGCGTGTCGTTCCGTCCGACCTGACATGATGGGTCGATCACAGACCGGACGGGACGACGCGCGGCGCGGCACGGAGCGGAGCGGGCATGGCGGGCAGGAATCTGACACGGGACGAGGCGCGGGAGCGGGCCCGGCTGATCGCGGTGGACGACTACCGCGTCGAGCTCGACCTGAGCGGCGCGAAGGCCGAGGGCGCGAGTACGTTCCGGTCGGTCAGCACGATCCGGTTCTCGCACGCCTCGCCGGGGCCTGACGCCTCGACCTTCCTCGACCTGATCGCCCCGCGGGTCGAGTCCGTCGTGCTCAACGGGCGCTCGCTCGATCCGGCCGCCGTGTTCCGGGACTCGCGGATCGCGCTCACCGGGCTGGACGCGCAGAACGAGGTCACGGTCGTGGCCGAGTGCGCGTACAGCCGCAGCGGGGAGGGGCTGCACCGCTTCGTCGATCCGGCGGACGGGCAGGTGTATCTGTACACGCAGTTCGAGCCCGCCGATGCGCGCCGGCTGTACGCGAACTTCGAGCAGCCGGACCTGAAGGCCTCGTTCCTGTTCGACGTCACCGCGCCGGCCGGGTGGCACATGTCCAGCAACGGCGCTGCTCAGACGCGACGGCGGGTCGTGGACGGCGCGGCGCGGTGGAGCTTCGCGCCGACGCGGCGGATCTCCACGTACATCACGGCCGTCGTCGCCGGGCCGTACCACGTCGAGCGCGATCAGTACACGCGCACGCTGCCGGACGGCTCGACGCTGGAGATCCCGCTGACCGCGCTGTGCCGCGCCTCGCTGGCCGAGTCCTTCGACGCCGACGAGATCTTCGCGATCACGAAGCAGGGCCTCGACTTCTTTCACGACATCTTCGACTTCCCCTATCCGTTCGGGAAGTACGACCAGGCGTTCGTGCCCGAATACAACCTCGGCGCGATGGAGAACCCGGGCTGCGTGACGTTCTCCGAGGACTACGTCTTCCAGTCGAAGGTCACCGACTCCGCACACGAGGCGCGGGCGTGCACGATCCTGCACGAGATGGCGCACATGTGGTTCGGCGACCTGGTGACCATGCGGTGGTGGGACGACCTGTGGCTCAAGGAGTCGTTCGCCGACTTCATGGGTTACTACGCGCAGGTGAAGGCGACACGCTGGCAGAACGCCTGGGTGACGTTCGCCAACCGCCGCAAGGCGTGGGCGTACCGGCAGGATCAGCTGCCGACGACGCATCCGGTCGTGGCGGACATCAACGACCTCGAAGACGCGGCGCTGAACTTCGACGGGATCACCTACGCCAAGGGCGCGGCGGTGCTGAAGCAGCTGGTCGCGTATGTCGGGGAAGAGGCGTTCCTGGAGGGCGCGCGGCGGTACTTCAAGCGGCACGCGTACGGCAACACGACGCTCGCGGACCTGCTGGAGGTGCTGGCGGAAACCTCGGGCCGGGATCTGGAGACCTGGTCGCAGGCCTGGCTCGAGTCCGCGCAGGTAAACACGCTGACGATTGACGACGGCGCGATCGTGCAGTTCGCAGCCCCCGAGTATCCGCAGACCAGGCCGCACCGGATCGCTGTCGGCAGCTATGCGGTGCGCGGCGACGGGGAAGGGGACGGCACCAGGGTCGTGCGGATCGATCGGCGCGAGCTGGACGTGGCCGAGGCTCGGACCGCGTTGGACCTCGATGTCACGGTCGCGGAGGAAGAGTTCACGCTGCTCAACGACGACGATCTGACCTACGCGAAGATCCGGCTGACCAGGCCGCAGCTGGACTTCGTGCGCGAGCGGCTGTCCGGGTTCGAGGATCCGATGGCCCGCTCGCTGGTGTGGTCCGCGCTGTGGAACATGACGAGGGACGCCGAGCTGTCCGGACGCGAGTTCATCGAGTTCGTGGACCGGCACGCGGCGGCCGAATCGGAGGTCGGCGTCGTACAGAACCTCATGCAGCAGACCTCGACCGTGCTCGACCTCTACCTCACTCCCGAGGCGGCGGACCTCGCCGCGCGGCAGGCGGCGGCGATGGCACGGCGTGAGCTGGCCGCGGCTGAGCCGAGGTCCGACCGGCAGCTGGTCTGGGCACGCGCGCTGGCCTCGACCGCGCACGGCGAGCAGGACTACGCGCTGCTGGAAGGGCTGCTGGACGGCTCGAACGCGATCGACGGCCTGCGCGTGGACGCCGACCTGCGCTGGACGTTCCTGTACGCGGTGGCCCGCGGCGGCCGAGCCGGTCAGGCCGCGTTGGAGGCGGCGCTGGAGCACGACGCGACGGCGGCGGGCCGCCGCAAGCTGGCCGGCTGCCTGGCCGCGCGGCCGACCGCCGAGGCGAAGCAGGAGGCGTGGAGGCTGGCGATGGAGTCCGGCGACCAGCCGACCGACCTGCTGCGCGAGCTGCTGGTCGGGTTGGGCGCCACGGACCGGACCGAGCTGCTGCGGCCCTTCGTCGAGCCCTACTTCGACTCGCTCGACCTGATGTGGGCGCAGCGGTCGATCGAGAACTCGCGGCGGATCGCCGTCCTGGCCTTCCCGAGCCGTGTGGTGGAGCCGGAGACGCTCGCCCGCGCCGACCGCTGGCTCGCCGAGGAGGGGCACGCCCCGGCGCTGCGGCGGCTCGTGCTCGAAGTGCGGGACGACCTGGCCCGCGCGCTGCGGGCACGCAGCGTCGGCTGACCGTGGCAGTAGCCGACGGTCAGAGCTCGTCGGGATAGCCCTCGTGGCCGACGAGCCCCTTGTGGTCGTAGGGGTGGTACTGGTCCGGTCGCGCGTGCATGGGGCCGAAGGTCTGCCCGTCATACACGATGGTCGATGGACTGGCCTCGCGGATGCGGTTCACCAGTCGGCCGAGTCGGCGGTTGCGGTCGCCGCTGCGGTGCACCGTGCGGACCAGCCACGCCGGGAGGGTGAGCACGTCGCCGACGTCGTGCGCCACCGCGGTGGCGATGCGCTTCGTGCGGTTCTCCGGCTCCCCGAGCGGCCAGTGCGCGCCGAGCTCGGCGGTCTCAACCTCCTGCGGGGCCAGCACGGTGAGCCTGAATTCGACCCCTTCGGCGGTGACCAGGGTGAGCCGGCCGGCGCGGGCCCACACCTGCGCCTGCGCCGGCGTGAAGCGCAGCGTACTGACGCGATCGCCGCTCCAGCGGTGAATGGCGACCGGGGCGTGCGCCGGACCGACCTCCACGGCGACGACTTGGTGTTCGAGGACGGCCGGGATGCCGAGATCGGCGGCGAGCGGAGCATGCACTGCCGCACCCGGGTCGTGGGACTTCGCTGCTGCGTCCGTGTCGTGGGACTTCATCGAGGTCATGGCTCAGTTCAGTTCCTCCTGCCGGGAGACTTTCCCGGCGCTTTGTCCCCAAACGCCATCATCCGCCGCACTCCGGCGAAGCACCAGTGCGCCGGAGCCATCCGCCGGGAGTCGGCGCTGAGACCGGTGCGCCGCCGGGTCCCCGATACCCTTGTCGCCATGGCAAGCCGCCCGGCCGCGCACGCGGCGCCGACATCCTGTTCGGCCTTCTCCGCCCGGCTCGGCGAACCGCTGGCCGGGACCGCCCCGGTGGCCCCGGCCTGGCTGGCGATCGAGCAGCCGGGGCCGTGGGGCGCGCGTGCGCTGACCGAATCCCACCTGGATCACCAGCTCGGCGCTGAGCTGAACCGCCGGGCGGAGGGCACCGGAGTGCGGATCGCGCTGATCCGCCGGGTCGGGCACCACGCGCTCACCGGCACCGACACACCGCGCAGGGTGCTGATCTGCGACACGCGGCCCGGTACGGCCGCGGTGCGCTCGTTCACGGTGTCGGACCCGCGCGAACTGCTGGATCTGGACCTCGGCGCGCTCGGCGCGGGGCGGCTCGAGGCGGGCGTACCGCATCCGGACCCGCTGCTCCTGGTCTGCACCAACGGGAAGCGCGACGAGTGCTGCGCGGTGCTCGGCCGGTCCCTCGCCCTGGACCTCGCCGAGTCCGGCGCGCTCGCCGCCGCCGACGTCTGGGAGGCGGACCATCTCGGCGGGCATCGCTTCGCCCCGACCGCGCTGGTCATGCCGACCGGCTACGTGTACGGACGCCTCGACGCCGCGACCGCGACGGCGGCGATGGCTGCCGCGGCGCGCGGGCAGGTCGCCGCCGAGCGGGCTCGCGGCCGCAGCACCTGGTCACGCCCGGGGCAGGCCGCCGACCTCGCGCTGCGCGCCGAGCTGCAAGAATTCGGCGCCGACGCGGTCCGGGTCGTCGGCGAGCAGCGGCTCGACGACGGACGCTGGGCCGTCGGCCTCGTCAGCGACGAGGTCTCCTATCGCGCGCTCGTCGAGGAGTCTGCCGCGCCGGAGCCCCGGCCCGAGTCCTGCGGCAAGCCGTTCGGCAACCCCGCGCAGCTGCGCGTCGTGGACCTGGAGAAGCTGGACTAGACCGGCTACGCGTCGATGCGCGAGCGGTCGAGCAGCGCGGCCGAGTTGACGATGTACTCGCGGCGCGGCGCCACGTCGGTCCCCATCAGCAGCTCGAACATCTTCTCCGCGGCCTGCGCGTCAGACAGCGAGATGCGGCGCAGGATCCGGCGGCGCGGGTCCATCGTGGTCTCGGCCAGCTGGTCCGCGTCCATCTCGCCGAGGCCCTTGTACCGCTGCACCGGCTCCTTGATCCGCCGGCCGCGCCGTTGCAGGTCGGCCAGGGTGCGCTTGAGCTCGGGGTCCGAGTACGTGTACAGATACTCGTTCTTCGCCCTGCCCTGCCCGATCACCTCGATCCGGTGCAGCGGCGGCACCGCGGCGTACACCCGGCCGGCCTCCACCAGCGGCCGCATGTACCGGTAGAACAGCGTGAGCAGCAGGGTGCGGATGTGCGAGCCGTCCACGTCCGCGTCGGCCATCATGATGACCTTGCCGTAGCGGGCCGCGTCCAGGTCGAAGGAGCGCCCGGTACCCGCGCCGATCACCTGGATGATCGCCGCGCACTCGGCGTTCTTGAGCATGTCGGCGACCGAGGACTTCTGCACGTTGAGGATCTTGCCGCGGATCGGCAGCAGCGCCTGGAACTCCGAGGAGCGGGCCAGCTTCGCGGTGCCCAGCGCCGAGTCGCCCTCGACCACGAACAGCTCGGAGCGGTCCACGTCGTCGGTGCGGCAGTCGGCCAGCTTCGCCGGCAGCGCCGAGGTCTCCAGGGCGTTCTTGCGCCGCTGGGTCTCCTTGTGCATCCGCGCGGCGATCCGGGTCTTCGCCGCCGCGGCGATCTTCTCGAGCACCGCGCGGGCCTGCGGCTTGGTGTTGCGGTGGCTGCTGGTCAGGAAGTCGCGCAGCCGCTCGGAGACCACCGCGGCCACGATCCGCGCCGCGGCCGGCGTGCCGAGCACCTCCTTGGTCTGGCCCTCGAACTGCGGCTCGGCCAGCCGCACGGTGACCACCGCGGTCAGGCCCTCCAGGATGTCGTCCTTGACCACCGGATCGTCGTTGACCTTGAGCAGCTTGACTGCGCGCAGCTGCTCGTTGACCGTCTTGACCAGCGCGCGCTCGAAGCCGGTGAGGTGGGTGCCGCCCTTCGGCGTGATGATGATGTTGACGAAGGAGCGCACGATCGTGTCGTACTCGGTGCCCCAGCGCAGCGCCACGTCTACGTCGAGGCGGCGCTCGACGTCCTTGGGCGTCATGTGCCCGGCGTCGTCGAGCACCGGCACGGTCTCGGTGAACGTGCCCGAGCCGGTCAGCCGCAGCGTGTCGCTGATCGGCCGGTCCTTGGCCAGGTAGTCGCAGTACTCCGAGATCCCGCCGGCGAAGTGGAACACCTCCTGCGGCGGCTGCGAGCCGTTGCCCTCGGCCCCGTTGAGCGCGGCGCGCTCGTCGCGCACGACGATCGTGAGGCCGGGCACCAGGAAGGCCGTCTGCCGGGCTCGGCTGTGCAGCTCGTCCAGCGAGATCTCGGCGTCCTTGAGGAAGATCTGCCGGTCCGGCCAGAACCGGGTGCGGGTCCCGGTCACCCCCGCCTTCTTGGCCGAGCGGCGGCCCTTGGTCAGGCCGTTCTGCGCGGTGAACGGCGCGTCGGGCCCGTCACCGGCGAAAACGCCGGGCACCCCGCGCCGGAAGGAGATCGAGTGGGTGGCCCCGTCCCGGTCCACCTCGACGTCGAGCCGGGAGGAGAGCGCGTTCACCACGGAGGCGCCGACACCGTGCAGGCCGCCGGAGGCCGCGTAGGAGCCGCCGCCGAACTTGCCGCCGGCGTGCAGCTTCGTCATGACGACCTCGACGCCGGACAGGCCGGTCTTCGGCTCGACGTCCACCGGGATGCCGCGGCCCTGGTCGTGCACCGCGACGGAGCCGTCCGCGTGCAGGACCACCTCGATCCGTGAGCCGTGGCCGGCCAGCGCCTCGTCCACCGAGTTGTCGATGATCTCCCACACGCAGTGCATCAGGCCGCGGCTGTCGGTGGAGCCGATGTACATGCCGGGGCGCTTGCGCACGGCCTCAAGGCCCTCGAGCACCAGCAGGTGACGGGCGGTGTAGTCCGCGCCCTTCTTCTCGCCGCGCGGGGTGCTCGCCGGGGCGGTGAGGCTGGCGGTCACGGTGATTCAGCTCCTCGTCAACGTGGTGGCGCTGCCAGAGTAGCGGTTCGTTACGACAGCGCAGGACCGTATGAGGACCGCTGCGCGGCCGCTGTGGAAACATCGCCGCCAGCCCCCGGCCGCCCTACATGCCGACATGGCGTCGGAAAGGCCGACGACGATTCTCACGATACGTATCCAGCCCGATACGGATTGCCGAAAATCCGGGACTTTTCGGGCGCCGGAACGTACGCCCTGAGCGAACTCCGGGAGATTTGGCTCCGAACGCTGGCGTAGGGAGTAGCCGCGGATGGTTTGATGTTGATCCGGGTAGGCGGACGCAGTCGAGCCGCCAACCGGACGCCCGGACCGGCGCACCGGGTCTGGAGCCCCTTCGGGGATCCCGGCCACGGGCACAGTCGACGCAGAAAGAAGGGGCGACGTGACCGCTGTCCTGACACCAGACCTTCCCACCGAAGTGCTCAGCGCACTCGACCGCTGCGACCGCTGCGGCGCTCAGGCCTACCTCCGCGTCACGCTCGCCTCCGGAGGCGAGCTGCTGTTCTGCGCCCACCACGGCAAGAAGTACGAGGAAGGGCTCCGCTCGATCGCGGCCGAGATCCACGACGAGACGGACAAGCTCGTGCAGACCACGGCCGCCACCGCGTCCGACGCCCACTGACCGGCCTCTAGGTCGGCAACCCGACAGCGATACGACGGGCCGCACCCCAGCGAGGGTGCGGCCCGTCGGCGTCTGCGCCCGGCAGCTGATCGCCCGATCGCGCAGCGCCGGGGCCGGGACTAGTCGAGGTAGTCGCGCAGCACCTGAGAGCGCGAGGGGTGACGCAGCTTCGACATGGTCTTCGACTCGATCTGCCGGATCCGCTCGCGGGTGACCCCGTAGACCTTGCCGATCTCGTCCAGCGTCTTCGGCTGGCCGTCGGTCAGCCCGAACCGCATCGAGACCACGCCGGCCTCACGCTCCGAGAGCGTGTCGAGCACCGAGTGCAGCTGCTCCTGGAGCAGGGTGAACGAGACCGCGTCGGCCGGCACGACCGCCTCGGAGTCCTCGATCAGGTCGCCGAACTCGCTGTCGCCGTCCTCGCCGAGCGGGGTGTGCAGCGAGATCGGCTCGCGGCCGTACTTCTGGACCTCGATGACCTTCTCCGGGGTCATGTCGAGCTCCTTGGCCAGCTCCTCCGGGGTCGGCTCGCGGCCGAGGTCCTGGAGCATCTGCCGCTGCACGCGGGCGAGCTTGTTGATGACCTCGACCATGTGCACCGGGATGCGGATGGTGCGCGCCTGGTCGGCCATCGCCCGGGTGATCGCCTGGCGGATCCACCAGGTGGCGTACGTGGAGAACTTGTAGCCCTTGGTGTAGTCGAACTTCTCCACCGCGCGGATCAGGCCGAGGTTGCCCTCCTGGATCAGGTCGAGGAAGAGCATGCCGCGGCCGGTGTACCGCTTGGCCAGCGACACCACCAGGCGCAGGTTCGCCTCCAGCAGGTGGTTCTTGGCCCGGCGGCCGTCCTCGGCGATGATCTCCAGCTCGTGCTTGAACCGGGGGTCCATCTTCTCGCCGGAGTTCAGCTTCTCCTCGGCGAAGAGGCCCGCCTCGATCCGCTTGGCCAGCTCCACCTCCTGCTCGGCGTTGAGCAGCGGGACCTTGCCGATCTGCTTGAGGTAGTCCTTGACCGGGTCCGCGGTGGCGCCGGCCGAGGCGACCTGCTGCGCCGGGGCGTCGTCCTCGTCGTCGTCGGACAGGACGAAGCCCTCGTCCTCGTCGGTCGCGGCCGGGGCGTCGCCGGCGGGCTCCGCCTCCTCGGCCTCGGTCTCCGGCTCCGGCTCGGCCTCGGCGTCCGGCTCGGCCTCCGGATCGACGGCGGCCTCCAGCTCGGTGTCGTCCACCACCAGCGCCTCGTCGCTGTCGATCTCGATGTCGAGGTCGCCGTCGAGGTCCTCGTCCTCCACCGCGTCGTCGTCCTCGCCGGACTGCGGCTTGGCCGGGGAGGCGGACTTGGCGGGGGCGGCCTTCTTGCCGGCCGCCTTCTTGGCGGGCGCGGTCGCGGACGACGCCTCGTCGGTCGCGGCCGGGGCCGCGCTCTTCTTGGCGGCCGTCTTCTTAGCGGCGGTCTTGGCGGCGGCGGGCTTCGCGGGCGCGGACTTCGCGTCCGCGGCGCCGTCGGTGTCCGCGGTGAACGCGGTCTTGCCAGATGCCTTCGCCGCGGCGGCGGTCTGCTCGGCGCCGCCGGCCGGCTTCGCGGCCGCGGACTTCTCCGGGGCGTCGGCGCTCTTGTTCTCGGCGGCCTTGTGCACGGTGGCGGTGGTCCGGCTGCTGGAAGCGGCCGCGACGGCGCGCTTGCGCGGCTTGCTCAGGGACGCGGCGCCCTCACCGACCACGGCGACGGTCACGCCCTGCTCCAGAAGGGCGCGCAGCACCGACTTGCCCTGACTGACCGGGACCCCGGCCTGCTCGCAGGCACGCCTCACATCCTCGCTCGACACCGCGGCCCCCTGGGCGCGGTTGAGCAGAGCCTGCACGGCGGAAGCCACCGGCGTGGCGGGCGCGTCCTCTGTCGTCAACGGTGCGCCGGACGCGTTGGGGGCGGCAGACGCGGAAAGCGAGATCGGGGCCGACACTCACGTACCCTTCGGAAAGGTGCTCACAGAAGCGCTAACTAAAAGACCTGGCATGCTATCGACTGAACTCATCACAAGCGAGCGGCTGAACTCATCACGTTGTATGGCGTGTTGATATGGGGTAACAGCGTTCCCGAACTGTCACTTTTATGACAGCACGATGGAGCAGCCCCGTATTCCCGCCCAAGCCGACGGGCCGGCAGCCACAGTAGCCGTGCCTGGTATAGATCATTCCCGGCCGCGGCTTTGATCAAGCCGCTGTACACCGCTTCGCGAACACAGGTCACGCACTCGGTCCAGCAGTCTACCAGCGCTTCGGAACCCTTCGCACACCGCCTTCCGCATTCACGGCCCGTGTCCGCCGCCTCACTCGACCGTCCCCCTTCACACCTGCACGCGCACGGCGAGCAGCGTGACGTCGTCGTCCTGCTCGTGGTCGCGCAGCATGGTCTCCACGAGGTGGTCCAGCAGCGGTTCCAGCGCGGTGTCCGGAGCGCAGAGGGCCGCGGCGCGCAGCCGCGCCAGCCCTTCGTCGAGCGAATCGACGCGCGTCTCGACCAGACCGTCGGAGAACCCGACCACGATGTCGCCCGGCCGCAGCGAGAGCCGGTGCTCGAAGCGCTCCTCGCTCCAGCCGAGCGGCGTGGCCTGCGGCGTCGCATCGACGAAGCGCGCCTCGCCCTCGGCCGTGATCACCAGCAGCGGCAGATGCCCGGCGTCGGACATCACCAGGCAGCCGGCGGCGGGATCGTAGACCGCGTACACGACCGTGGTCAGCGACTCGGCGTTCTCGGTCGCGTCGAAGAGCCGGTCGAGCCCGGTCAGCACGGCGCGCGGCGAGGGATCGCTGTACGCGAGCGCGCGCAGCGCGGCCCGCACCCGGCCCATCCCGGCCGCGGCGGTCACGCCCTTGCCGATCACGTCGCCGACGACCATGCCGAGGCGGCCGTCCGGGAAGCCGAACAGGTCGTACCAGTCCCCGCCGACCTCGGTGTCCACCGAGCCCGGAATGTAGCGGAAGGCGGCGTCGATCCCGGGCAGGTCCGGCAGCCGCTTGGGCAGCAGCGCGTCCTGCAACGAGACAACCTGCCGGTGCTCGCGCTCGTGCATGCGCGCCCGGGCGACCGCCATGGTGCACTGTCCGGCCAGGGCCTGGAGATATGCCTGGTCGTCCTCATCGAAGGCGCGCTCGGCCTCGTAGACCAGGTACAGGCCGCCGACCGGCCCGGCGGCCGTGACCAGCGGCAGCACCGCCCAGGCGTGCTCGGCCTCGAGCGAGTCCTCCCAGTCCGCCAAATCGGGGAACATGGCGTGCACCGCCGCGCGGTCGGGCAGGTAGCAGGGCTGCCCGGCGCGCACCGCGGCGGTCAGCAGAGGCGGCCAGTTCCCGGTACGCCGTTCCCAGCGCTCGTCCTCGACGGCGCGCGGCGAGCGCGGCGCGGGCACCGGGCGGACGGTGCGGCTCTGCGGCCACGGCGAGTGCCAGACCGGGTCGAGCAGCCGCAACTCGACGTGCGAGGCGCCGGTCACCTGCCCAAGCTTGGCCACCGCCGCGCGCACCTCGCCGATGGTCAGCGCGCCGGCCAGTTCCCGGGCCACGGTCTGCAACTTGCCGATCCGCCACTGGGTCGAGCCGAGCAGTTCGGCGATCCGGTGCCGGTCGGTCACGTCGTGCACGATCGCCAGAGCTCCAGAGATCCCCCCGGACGGATCGCGCACCGGGGACCAGTGAGTACGCAGGACGCGAACGCCGTGACCGCGCGGAGCCGGGGCCCACTGCGCGACCTCCCACCGCTGCTCGGGCTCGCGCCAGCTCTTGCCGGTGGTCAGCACGCGCGCGACGGACTCCTCGACCAGCGAGCCGTACTCGCCGGGCAGCACCTCACTGGGCAGCCGCCCGAGGTGCTCCTGCACGCTGAGCCCGTTGATCTCGGCCAGCGCGCGGCTGACCTGCCGGTACCGCCGATCGGTCCCGTAGCAGGCGAAGGCGACCGAACCGTCCTGGAGCAGCGCCCGCAGCAGGGCGGAATCGGCGTCCGTCGAGTCGTAGGCAGCAGGATCCTGCTGCCGGACAGCGTCTTGCGCCACCGCTCGCTTCCCATCCCCTAACCGACCGCGACGAGCCGACAGACTGCTGTCCGCCGCCATAACCGCCAGAACGCCGTACAGGCGACCGCGACCGCGACTGCCACCGCGACTGAGCCGCGACTGCAACCACGATCGCGATTGCACCGCGATCGCGACTGCGGTTCCGTGCGGGCGTGCCTGTACCCGCACCGAGCTTAGCCGTCACCGATCGTCTACAGGGAGTGATTGCTGGAGGTTTCTCGCAACGCAAGGCGCCGTTTCGACGCCGTTAGGCAGAACAGAACGTTGCGAATCATGACATTCCAGGACAGGCACGGAAGGCTTTACATGCGTCGCAGGCGTGACCAACAACACTGTCCGTGCGTTTGGTGATACTCCGTCAGATCTTCTGTCGGATCTACGGACGCGTGCACCGAATCGCCGAGCACCGCAGACAAGCCAACGACTCACTCACACGCGCACGCTCACACGAACCCGCTCACAACACACCATGCCCACGAGCCCACGACACACATCGACTCACGAGACACTTCGGCTCACGACACATATGGCCTCACGAGCACAGGACTCTGCGGCCGCCAACAGCAACGCCAGGACGCCGGAACGCCCAACAGCCCAACCGCAGAGCCCTGTCAGCTTCTCGCCCACTGCACCCGCCCCACTGCTCTCCTGCTCTCCTGCTCTCCTGCTCTCCTGCTCTCCTGCTCTCCTGCTCTCCTGCTCTCCTGCTCTCCGCCCCTGCGACGCTAGTGCCTCGCAGCCTACGTTCGCCCACTCGCCGCCCCATCACGACCTCTGACCGCGTTGCGGGGATGCCCACGCACAACCAAGTGCGCGGGCATCCCCGCGCCTAGCCACTGGCCGCTCCGGCGCACCTCGCCTGCGGGCGAACGTAAGCCGCCGAGGCACTAGTGATCGCGCTGGGTCGGCAAGTGCGCCGCGGTTGCGGCAGCCAAGGCGTGCCCAAGCAGGCTGGTCAGCACCTCCGCAGCGCCCGAACCGTCACCTGCGAGCACACGATCCACCAAAGTCGAGTGCTGATCGCCCTCGGCATCGGGCACGCACCCGAACGGCCGGACACCGGTCATCTCCAGCGCGCCATAGACGACGGTCGCGAGGTGTTCAAGCATGCGGTTGTCGGTAGCACGCAGCAGCAGGGCGTGCAGTTCCGCGTCCGCACGCTGGTACGCGATCGGGTCGGAGTCGGCGGCGGCCTCGCTCAGCAGGTCGGAAAGCTCCATCATCCGGGTCCTGGCGGCCTCGGACAGACGTGCAGACTGTGCGGCGACCAGGTACGCCGCCAGCGGCTCGAAGGCCTGGCGCAACTCGGTGAGCTCACGCGCCTGGTCGGCGCGGAACGGCCCGAGTGCCCGCCACTCGATCACGTCCGGGTCGAGCAGGTTCCACTCGTGTACCGGCCGGATCCGCGTCCCGACGTTCGGCCGGGCGGAGACCAGGCCCTTGGCCTCGAGCACCCGCAGCGACTCACGTACGACCGTCCTGGAGACCTCGAAGCGGTGGCCGATCTCCTCGGGAACCAGCGGACGGTCCGCACCAAGCTCGCCGGCCACGATCATCTGGCCGAGTTGCTGGACGAGTTGGCCGTGCAGGCCGCGGCCCCGCTGCGCGGCCGCCCGGGGAAACACGGCGGTGCCCTGCACCGTGCCGAACGGATAGGCATACGCCTCGCCGACCTGGCCCTGAGCCGGAGCCGGAGCCGGAGCGACAGAGACGCCGGGACGGGCCTGAAGGGTCGCGGAGGTGACTGAGGAGACGGTGTTCATGGTGAACTGGTCGGCGTTCCCACCGGTCGGCTTGAGGCCTCCGGCCACCATTTACTCATGATTGTCACGGAATGCACTCAACCGAGTGATAGATGGTATTTAAGACACGGCGCTTATGAGGCTGACTCGGGCACGTACTCGCGCACGTACAGGCCGTGCTAGCCAGGTCACACAAGCCCAGTCGGGTCGCACCGACCGGTAAGCATCGATCCGGTAAGCATCGGCTCGATAACCATCGACTCCGGTTGGCTCAGGCATGGGTCGAACCGGTCTGGTCGGCTCAGCTTAGGCCCAAACCGGGCCGACTTGGCTTCGGCCCGAATCGGGCCGATTTGGCTTAGGCTCACGGCCTGGGCCCAAGTTGAGTCGAGTTGGATTGGCGTCTCTCTCGGGCAAGGTTGCGGCGTTGCGGCTAGTACAGAGTCGCGCTGAGTCGGCTTCGGTCGAGTCAGGTAAGAGGTAAGACCGAGTCGGCCCGGGTCGGGTTGACCTGGCCGAGTTGGGTAGAGCCGGGGTCAGACGACTCGGCGCCAACGCACGGCGACCAGCCCCGACAGCACCATCGCCGCCAACGGCAGCGTGAGCAGCGCGTCCATGACACTCGCATAGGTCACCCCCGGCACCACGTGAACGATGTGCTGAGCAGCCTTGACCAGGTACGGAATCGCAAGACTCGTAGACCGTGGCAGGAAAGCGGCAACCAGAGAACAACCCGTGAGTGCGGACACGGTCGCGAGCACCCGCACCCACAACACTGCGCCGCCGAAGACCCCTAGCGCACCGCCGAGAGCCGCCAAGGCGACCGCACGCGGGCCCGGAACAAGCAACGTGAGCGGGAGCGCGACATGTGTCCCCGTAACCCGGAAACCCAGTCGCGCGGTGCCGTAGGCGACAGCGGTCGTGCCAACGCACAGCAGGGCGCCCAACCCCGCCGCAACAACAACCTTCGCGACGAGCACAGAACCGCGCCGAGGCACGAGGACGAACGTAAGCAGCCCGCCGCCGCTTCCGCCGCCGCCGCGACCGCCACCAGCACCGCCACCGCCACCGCCGACACCACGGCTACCGCCGACACCACCGGATCGGTACTCGCAGCCGATCGACGTCGCTCCGAACCACGCGGCACCCCACGCAGCCGCAACGCCTGGAAGCACCATCCCAACGACGCCCCCGGCGACCACCCACGCCCCGCCACCGTGCGTCGGCGTGTACTGCGACAGCAGTTCGGACACGTAGCTGAGGTGCGAGTGACCAACGTGCGACGGGTGCGGCGGCCATGGAAGCGAATGCGCGAGCCCGATCATGCGTCGTGCCGCCAGGAGCGTGAGGATGACCGAGCTTGCCATCGCTGAAAGCACGACGCCCCGCAACGAGCGCACTCCGCGCAACCTGGCCAGTTCGTACCGAAGAGCGCTGATGACGCTGCCGAGGATCGAGAACACGGAGAGCAGCGCCCTCATCGGTTCGCCTCCACAGTGTGAACAGCGTCCACGGGGTTCACGGCGTCCACAGCGCCAGTGACGTTCACAGCGCCTGTGGAGTTTGCAACACCCGCCGCGTGCACGGTGCCGTCCACGACATTCGCTGCACCCGCCACATGCAAGGCGCCATCAACACTCACGACGTCCGCGACCTCGGAGGTGTCCACAACATGCACGGCACCTGCCACGCCCACGGCGTCCACAACCTTCAAATCATCCACAGGCTCCGCAGCGCTCGCGCCGTCCGCCATCTTCGCGGAGCCCACGGCGTCCACCGCCTTCACGGAGCCCAAAGTGCCCGCCATCTTCACGGTGTCCGCAACATTCGCGACAGCCGCTGGTTCCACAGCTTCTGCTTCTGCCACCATCACAGAGTCCACTGCGCTTGCCGCGCCCGCTCCAGCCACGCCATCAACAGCGCTCGTTGCGGACACCTTGCTCGCCAAGGCTCCGATAGCGACCTCCTCCGGGAATGCATGACCGTCTGGGAAGCCCTCCGGGAACCCCTGGAACGGCACGATTGGCCTGTTGCGCCCCGAGCACGCCGCAAGAACCACGTCCGCCGGGTCCGAGCCGTTAAAGCGCTCGGACAGTTCGTGCACCGGGACGCCGTGGCGATACGCAAGGTCGCCAACCCGAGCACGGTCCAGTCCGCGCACCTCCAGGCAGGCACCTTCGCCCTGCGTACTGCGCGCACCAGCCTCGGCAAGGATCGCCGCGAAGCGGACGATCTGCGGCGACCGCACGATGACGGCCGCGCCGGTCGGCGCGCGCAGCACCTCCTCGGCGGTCCGGGTGCCGACCAGGTAACCGGAGTCGAGCAGCAGGATCCGATCGGCCAGCCCGACCAGCGTCTCGGTGTCGGAACCGGTGACCAGCGCCGCACGGCCCTGACTGGTGAACGCCCGCAATAGCGCTCCCAGCCAAGCCACGCCTTCCGGCTCAAGTCCACGCTCGGGGCAGTCGAACAGCAGGGCTTGAGGATCGCCCATCAGCGCGACCGCGATTCCGAGCCGCGTCGCCATTCCGTCCGTCAGATCGGCCAGTCGTGTCTCGCTCTGTCCGGTGAGCCCAACGATGTCCAGGACGGCGTCGATCCGCTCGGCGACACTTCCCGTTTGGGTCCTGAAGAGCCGGCCTACCGTCCTGGTGCAGCGGCCAATCCCGCCGCCCTGCCCGGTGTGCCCAGCCGGCTCGGCCTGCTCGCGCGGGCCGTGCCAGCCGTTGGAACTCGGCGGACCGGGCACGCTCGCCGAGCGCCGAGTTCCGGCCAAGCCTCCTTCCCGTGCCGCACGCCGGTCCGTCGCCAGCGCCAGCCGAAGCTGACCGCGCACAGTTCGGTCGGGATGCCCGACACCGGGATCGAGCAGCAGGCCGACCTCGCGCATCGGATGCCGAAGCGATCGATACGGCCTGCCATCGAACAGGGTCTCCCCGCCGCCGCGGTCGAGTTGCACCATCCGGCGCAGCAACGTCGTCTTGCCCGCCCCCGTGCCGCCGAGCACACCGGTCACTTGGCCGGGGCGAACGTCGAAGCTGACCGCGTCGAGAACGATCCGGCCGCGCCGGCGTACCGTCAGGTCGATGGCCTCGATCACGCCAGGCGCCTCCTGGATGTGTTGATGACCTGCTGGGCTGATCTCCTCTCGATCGTCGGGTCGCCCCGTCATCCGAACCGGGCTGACACGCTCAGCCCCGCCGGAAATACACCCGCATGGGGGCTGATGATGGTCTAGGCAGCCCGCGCGCTGGCCCAGGCAGTTCGTGTGATGGACCAGACAGCCGCGCTGCTGGTCAGCGGTGCCCTGACCGGAGCCAGCCGAGCTTGCCGGAGCCGACCAGATTGCTCGAGCCGGTCAAACTTGTCCGAGCCAGACAAACTTGTCGAAGTTGGCCATGGTTGTTGGAGCCCGTCAAGGTTGTCAGAGTCGGCCAAGGTTGGCGGAGCCAGTCAGGTTGTTGGAACGCTCTGTCAGGCTGGTCTGAGCACCGATCAGGCTGGCCGGAGCATCGGCGGGTTCAGCAGGGTCACGTCGCCCAGCCGGAACAGTTGCGCCGGGCGTCCGCCCTGACGTGCCGTCGTGTCTCCGACCGGGACCAGGAACCCCGGGGTGCCGGTTACCTTGCGATGGAAGTTGCGAGGATCGAGCGCGACACCCCACACCGCCTCGTAGACCCGGCGCAACTCGCCGACGGTGAACTCGGCAGGGCAGAACGCGGCGGCCAGCGGCGAGTACTCCAGCTTGGCCCGCGCACGCTCCACTCCGTCGGCGAGGATCTTGGCGTGGTCGAAGGCGAGCGTAGCGCGGGCTGACGCGGAGTGCGGCGATCCCGGGACCAGTGCGGGCAGAGTCGAGGCGATCGGCGTCCACGCCGCGGCCACCGCATCCCCGCCGGCCCGCGGGGCAGGCAGGTCGGGGGCGAGCGCAAGGTAAGCCACCGAGATGACGCGCATCCGCGGATCACGGTCCACCGCACCGTAGGTGGCCAACTGCTCGAGATGCACTGGAAGGTCGGCGAGACCCGTCTCCTCGGCCAACTCCCGCTCCGCAGCCCGGTCCAGCGACTCGGCCTCGCGCACGAACCCGCCAGGAAGCGCCAGGCAGCCCGCGTAGGGATCCTCACCGCGGCGAATGACCAGAGCCGAGAGAGCGCCGTCACGAACTGTAAGAACAACCAGGTCCACAGTGACCGCGAACGGTGGCCAGTCGCGGGCGTCATAACCCGCCGGACTCGGTGAGGGTGCCATGGCCTCGCATCGTATATCGTCCGAATGACGATAACCAGCGAAGAAGAGTTCTTACGCACCACTGGTCACAGCACCTTCCGGGCTCGGGCCGACTCCCGCTCGATGATGGCGGTATGAGCGGCTCGCATCTCGTTCAGACGGCGAGCCGTACCCCGCGCCGCCTCGCGGACGAGCTCGGGTCCCACTCCCCGCTCCAGACCCTGCTTGATCAGCGTGGCGAGCGCGTAACCGGGCACCGCCCTGCTAGCGCGTTCCAGGCAGAGCCGGCTCCACGCTCCCCAGCCGAGCGCCCAGGCCGCCCACGCCGCGATGGAGAACGCCGCTGCGGCCTGTTCGGGAGTGACGGCGCGGCGCGCGAGCTCGACGCTGAGCGCGACTGCTTGCCCAGCGCGATCGTCGCCGCACCAGGTGGCCAGGTAGTCGCGTACCCGGACGTCGGTGAGTCCGATCAGCAGTTCACCCGCCGCCGTGTCGTCAAGTGCCCGGTCTGGCGGAACTTGGCCGTCGCACAGGCTGTCTGCGAGCCGCCAGGCGTGTGCGACGTCTGCCCAGTCGAAGTCGATGACTTGGCTGGCCCGGACCAGTTGCCGGGGCACGGTTGATGCGGCGTCCGCAGCCGTGGGGTCATCGACGATGCCAGCTCCGCATCGGCACGCTCCGACGCTGATCGGGTCGCGGACGTCGGCCGGGAGTGCGAGGGTCCCAGGGGATACGGCGGTCTCCACGTCGGAGAACAGCGGAGTTGTTGTGGACAGACCGCATCGGCTATCCGCCTCGTCGTAAGCCTTGAGGTGCGTATTGGGAAACTCTTGGGATCCGTCGGCGGACGACGACGTTACGCCGCCGCAGCAGCAGATCAGGCCGTCTGCGGTAGTGCCTTCGACGATGAAGGCAGGCGTGGGATCGAGTCCAGGTTGGAACTCGGCGCGTTCGGCGGCAATGCGGCTCAGCGCAGTGTCGCAGGCCGCGCGCATGCGATCGACCATATCCGCGCCATAGGGTTCCAGGCCCACGGCCAACGCCGCGCGGTTGGGCAGCACGGCCAGCCCGGAGTAAGCGCTGAGCGCGGCGATGGCGCTCGCGCCGGCGTCAACCGGCGAGCCGTCGGGAGGGCAGCAGGTCGGCCGGTCGCAGAGGAACGACCACCAGCGTCCGTCCGCCACGAACAGCACGTCGAGCGGAGCGACACCCGCGACACGCAGAGGTGTGCACATCCCGGCGACAACGCGCCGGTAGTCAGACATGCGCGCCGGGCCGCCCTCAGGCGGATAGATCACGCACAACGTCTCGTTCGCGCCCGTGTCCACCATCCGCCCCGCAACCCACCGGCCGAAGGCGGCCGGGCTGTGCGTCGCCGAGGTGAGATCGACCCTGAGGCCGTGGCTGATGGCTGCGCGGCCGTCCTCCTCCGACCGGTCCAAGCCGAGCACCACCACACTCGCGTCCGGATGGAACCCGAAGAAGTGCGGGATCGCCGCCGCCACCTCCGCCGGGGAGCCCAGCTTCACCGTTCCGTCCGAGCTGCCGCCCAGATGGCCAGCCAGGGTGTCTACCCGTGCACCGCCATCCGCACCAAACTGGAATCCGTCGAACCGGTCCACCGACGGTTCAGCCGCACCGCCGCTCCCGCAGCCGGTCTCCGAGCAACCGCGTCCGCCGCAGCACACGCTTCCCGTCGTGGTCACCGTCGTCATGCTCATCGCGCCCTGCCTCCTCACGTCGTCTCCGCCGCCGATCGGCGGATCGGACGGCGCTCGTCGCGTCCGTCCTGAGACAACGATCACGTGTTTGCAAGCCCCGTGGGGAAGAAATTTTGCTGCCTGTGGATAAACATGGCTTGTGGATGTTGGGTATCGCCTGAACAGCGCAATCGATAATCTGATGAGCAGCTGGGAAAGGGGGCCGTGTGCGGTACTTGTGTTATAAGAGGCTGGATTGACTGACACATTAAAGACGGGGACGGGGACGGGGACGGGGACGGGGACGGGGACGGGGACGGGGACGGGGACGGGGACGGGGAGGACGACGAGGACGACGAGGACGGGGAGGACGACGAGGACGGGGAGGACGACGAGGACGGGGAGGACGGGTCTACACCCGTGCGCGAGGCTCCGGCCAGGCGCGGAACGCCCGAAGAACCGGATCGGGGGTGGCGGCATGGCGGTCGGAGCCAACGTGGCAGTTGGGTATCGCGGCGTCGGCGCGGCAGTCGGCGTCGGCGGCAGCGCGGAAGTCGCGCATCAGCGCGCGGGCGTGGCAGTCGCGCATCGGGGCGTGGGCGTGGGGCACCGCGCGCTGCCCGCGTACATCCAGCCACCGCAGCGGGGCGCGGACAGGGGCGTGGCAGTTGAGGACCAGGGTCGCGGCGCGGGAGCCGGTGTGGCTACGGCGGTTGACTATCCGAGCGGGAGCGCGGCAGTCGTGCCTCGGGGCAACAGCGCGGCTACGACAGTTGGCTATCCGAGCGTGAAAGCGACAGCCGAGCATCGAGGCAACGAGCAGCGGGGCTGCGGCGCGGCGGCCGGTGTGGCAGCGGCGGTTGACTATGCGGGCGTCAGTGCGGGAGTCGTGCATCGGGGCAGTGGCGCGGCGGCCGTGCATCGGGGCAACGAGCAGCGGGGCTGCGGCGTGGCAGTTGAGTCACGTTTTCGGCGAGTCTCAGGACCTTCTCAGCGCGCCGGGTGACACTTCCGCCATGCGGATTCTGGTGGTTGACGACGATCAGGCGGTGCGGGACTCCCTGCGGCGCTCGCTCGCGTTCAACGGTTACGACGTCGAGGTCGCTCCGGATGGGCTCGCCGCGCTGGAGGCCATCGCTCGGAATCGGCCGGACGCGGCCGTGCTGGACGTGATGATGCCTCGGTTGGACGGGCTTGAGGCCTGTCGGCGGCTGCGGTCGGCCGGTGAGGATCTGCCGATTCTCGTGCTGACCGCACGCGACGCCGTTTCGGACCGCGTTGCCGGGCTGGATGCGGGTGCCGACGACTATCTGCCCAAGCCCTTCGCGCTTGAGGAACTGCTGGCCCGGCTGCGCGCGCTGCTGCGCCGCACCCAATCTGCTTACGCAGCCGGACAGGACGTGCTCACCTTCGCCGACTTGTCGCTGGACAGCGCTGCTCGCGAGGTGACGCGCGGTGACCGTACCGTGCGGCTGACGCGCACCGAGTTCAACCTGCTCGAGTTGCTGATGCGCCATCCGCGGCAGGTGTTGACGCGTGCCCAGATCCTTGAGGAGGTGTGGGGCTTCGACTTCCCGACGACTGCGAACTCGCTTGAGGTCTACATCGGCTACCTGCGTCGTAAGACCGAGGCCGAGGGCGAGCCGCGGCTGATTCACACGGTGCGCGGTATCGGCTATGCGCTGCGGGAGACGGCGCCGTGACCTCGGCCTCCTCGGCGCGTCAGCTGCCCGAGTCCGGCGGTGCGGACGAGCAGCAGCGGGCGAAATCGGGGCAGCGCGGTCAGCCGAGCCAACTGGGCCAGCCGGGTCGCCGGTCAATAGGCGCGGCGTTGCGGGGCATGTCGCTGCGCATGCGCGTGTCCGTGCTGGTCATGTTGACCGTGGGGCTGATTCTCACCATCGGGTCGATTGTGAGCTACGCCATCGTGCGCAACTCGGTCACCAATCGGCTCGACGACGACTTGTACCGGCGGGCGACGACCGCTGCCAGCTTCGGGTTCGCCAACCCTGTGGCGCTGATCCAGGATCAGCACACCTCGGCGACGCTTACCGCGCTCGGCCTTAAGGAATCCATGGTCGGGCCGCAGGACGGGCAGTACGTCGCATTCAAACCACCGACGATGACCGCCGTGATCGACGGCCAGTCCGTCACCATGGACGCCGCGGCGCCGGTCGGGCGGCCGGAGGTTGATGTCGCCGCCGGGCGGCTGAACGAGAGCGCACGGACGGTGACGACCAGCGAGGGCGCCTTTCGCGTCGTCGCGGTGCAGGTGGAGCCCGGTTGGGCACTCGTACTCGCCACGTCGATGGCCACGACCGAGGCGACTTTGCACATCGTGGGCCTTACGTCGGTTCTGGGCGGCGTACTGGGTATCGCCATCGCGGGTATCGCCGGGTTCCTTGTCGGTCGCGCTGCCCTCAGGCCGGTCGAACGGCTTACCGTCGCGACCGAGTACATCGCACGCACCGGGGACCTGCGCCGCATCGAGGTGACCGGGAACGACGAACTGGCCCGGCTGACCACCAGCTTCAACACGATGCTCCTCGCCCTCGCACGCTCGCAGGAGTACCAGCGACGCCTCGTCGCAGACGCGGGACACGAGTTGCGGACGCCGCTGACCTCGATCCGCACAAACCTCGACCTGCTCACTCAGGCGATGGCCGAACCGGACAACCCGCGGTTGTCCGCGCAGGACCGCGTTGATCTGATGAACGACGTGCGCGCCCAAATGGATGAGCTGTCGCTGCTCATCTCGGACCTGGTCGAGCTGTCCCGCGACGAACGCCCGGTGCATGCGATCGAGCAGATCGACTTCGCGGAGGTCGTCGAGCGCGCCGTTCAGCGGGTACAGCGGCGTGCGTCGTCCCTTACGTACGACGTGCAGCTGACGCCGTGGTACCTCCAGGGCGATCCAGCGGCGCTGGAGCGAGCGGTTACCAACCTGCTGGACAACGCGGCGAAGTGGTCACCGCCCGGCGGCACGGTAACGGTGAGTCTGCGCGAAGGTGCTCTCCAGGTCGCTGACCAGGGGCCGGGGATCGCCGACGAGGACCTGCCGCACATCTTCGAGCGCTTCTACCGCTCCACCGAGGCGCGCACCATGCCCGGCTCTGGGCTCGGCCTCGCGATCGTCCGCCAGGTCGCCGAGAACCACGGCGGCCGGGTCGCCGCGGCGCGGGCACCCGGCGGCGGTGCGCTGCTCGGCGTCTGGCTGCCAGGTGTGGGCGCCCCGGCGGCGGACCCGAATCAGCAGGTCGCCGCCGTGTCCTCGCCGTCGTCGAAGGGGCCGGATGGCCCGAACGGGGCGGCACCGGCGGCCGGGACTCCCTAGGCTCAATTCCATACTCAGTTCTCCAAGCCATCTCAGCCGCATCTCAGCTAGTTGGAAGAAAGTACGACCTATGACCGAGACGCCTGATCACCGCGTGACCGAGCCGACGGACCAGACCGTGGATTCGGTACCGAGCCCGGCTGAGCCGGCGGTACCCGAGACATCTGCCGCCGAGACCGGTACTCCTGACGCGCCAGCGCAATACGAGTCGCCGTCACAGAACGCGCAACAGGCCGAATCGGCTGCGCTCGACGCGACGACCCCGATCCCGCCTGCATGGCCCCGCCCGCAGCCCGAGCCCCCGCAGCAACAACTCGAAGCCACACAGCGGCTCCAGACGCCACCGGCGCCGGTACAGCAGCCGGCACAGCCTCATGAGGCACAGCCGCAACCGGTAACACCGCCCGCGCCGACGCAGCCAGCGGCGCCTGATGCTGCACGGCCGGCCGAGCCGGCGAGCCAGCCGCTTCAGTCGCCCGCGGGTCCGGCGCCGATGCCTCCCGCGCCGATGTGGGGCACTCCCCCGCCGCCGCAGTACCCGGCGCAGGGCTGGGGCGCCGCTCCCCCGCAG
>JBKOWZ010000001.1:0-9332 GCA_046724665.1 Actinomycetota bacterium | reverse complement strand
GGCGTGTACCGCACAGCTGGGAGTTGGGCAGCGCGTGTTCTGCCTCCTGATACGACGATGGTCTGGCGACCGAGTAACGCACCCGATGCTGCGGCTGCTGCGTCGGACGTCGCCGAGACGCGACAATCGCGGCGTTCTGGCGAGCGTGCTGGTTTCATCTCGACACCCTCGGGCCGCTTCGCATTCCGTGCGCCGAACGTGGGTGGCGACACCGGTGAAGGCGCCGAGGCGGCTACGGATGCCGGGAGTGGCAAGCTGGAGTCGCAGTCGCAGTCGCAGTCGCAGTCGAAGCCGCGATCGCGGCCTCGGCACAAGTCGCGGCCGATGCGGCAAGCCGTGCTGTCTGCCGCCGCGCTCGGTGCCGTGGGCGTTGCCGCGGCCGCTTCCGCCGCGCTGCTGGGCGCCGTGTCCGACAACCACTCGCACCAACTCGCCGACTCCGCGCCCACGCAGGATCCTGCCGATGCGCTGGGTGGTACCGACGGACTGTCCGTCTCCGTGAGTACGCCTCCGGCGCCCGGCGAGCTGACCGGTCCGCACGTGCCGAACGCGCTCGGCGTCGGTGCGAACGGTCCGACGCGGGCACCCGGGCTCGTCGTCGGCGGCGGGGGCCACAGTACGGCGGCGCCGACGTCCGGGCACGGCGTGAATCCCGCCGACTTCCGGGTCAGCGTCAACCAGCGCTCGGCGGATTCGCGCAGTGTCACGATCCTGCTGCGCAATGTCGGCAGCGTGCCGATCGCCTGGAGCGCCGTGCCGCGCGACCGGTGGATCACGCTGAGTCAGAGCTCTGGCACGCTCGCCGCCGGCCGGTCCCAGGCGGTCGTCGCGACCGCGACGAGTGGCGCGCCTTCCGGTCCGTGGACGAGCACCGTGACCTTCTCGCCGGGCGGCACGGTCGTCACGTTGCACGGCGGGTACGGTTCCACCCCCGCGCCGACCTCGTCGGCCACCAGTGCACCGCCCTCCGCGAGCGCGTCGCCGAGTTCGCCCGGCCAGTCCAGCGCTCCGCCGTCCCCCGGTTCGACGCCCACGCCCACGCCGACGCCGAGCTCCGGTTCGTCCTCGGCGGGCAAGGTCAGCCCGTCCACGACGGGTGCGGGCCCGTCGCATAGCGCTGGCGGCAGCGCGTCACCCTCCGAGCCGAGCGGCACGGCGGCAGCCACCGGTAGTCGCTGACGGCTACTCGCGTGATGCCGGATGCCGGGCGACCGGGACCTTCGAGGCGAGGTGGGCGGCGCAGAACCGCGCGAGTACGTCATACGCGGCTCGCCCCATCAACTCGACGAGTTCGGGAGCGTAGGAGATGTACACAGGATCGGCGGCGACGTGCGCTTCGGTATTGCCGGTGCACCACCAGTTGAGCTCGTGGCCGCCGGGCCCCCAGCCGCGCCGGTCGTACTCGCCGATCGTGACGACGAGGATCTTGCTGTCGTCGGCCCGCTCGATCCAGTCGTAGGTGCGGCGGATCGGCAGCTGCCAGCAGACGTCCGGCTTGGTCTCCAGCGGGTGGCGGTCCTCGCGCAGCGCCAGCGCGTGCAGCGCGCACCCCGCGCCGCCGGAGAAGCCGGGCCGGTTCAGGAAGATGCACGCGCCCTCGTGCACGCGGGTGCGCCGGTCGCCGTCCTGGTCGGTCTCGCTGATCGACAGCCGGCCGCCGCGTTTGGCCGCCTCGTCGTGGAACTGCCACGTGTCCGGGGTCAGCCTGCGGGCGGCCTGCTTGACCCGCTTCTCGTCCGCCGAGTCGGAGTAGTGCGCGCCGAGCGTGCAGCAGCCGTCGTCGGGCCGCCCGGCGTGGATGCCCTGGCAGCCCGACCCCCAGATGCACCGCCAACGCGAGCACAGCCAGGTCAGATCCGCGCGGAAGACCTGCTCGGAGTCGGCGGGGTCGGGGAACTCGACCCACGCTCGGGGGAAGTCCAGGGGTACCTCGGGCACGGCATCAGCCTATGAGCGGTCCGGCGAACCGACTATCCGGCGCGCCGGAATTCTTTGTCTTGTCACACCGTCTTGTCACAGCGTCGCGGCACACCGTCTCGCAATGCCTCGATTCGGTGAAGATCACCCCCACTACCAGCGGCGCGAGCGCTCGTGGGCTAACGTCGCGAGTATGCGGCTAGGGGTGCTGGACATCGGTTCGAACACCGTCCACCTGCTCGTGGTGGACGCACACCAGGGAGCGCGGCCGCTGCCGGCGTTCTCGCACAAGATCGAGCTGCACCTGGTGGGGCTGATCGGCGAGGACGGCACCATCTCCGCGGACGGGGCCGAGCGGCTCGAGTCCTTCGTCTCCGAATGCGTCTCCATAGCCGAGGACAAGGGGGTCGAGGAGTTCATCGGCTTCGCCACCTCGGCCATCCGCGACGCGGCCAACGGCGAGCAGATCCTGCGCGACATCCAGGAGCGCACCGGGCTGCGCCTGGCCGTGCTCGACGGCGAGGCGGAGGCGCAGCTCACCTTCCTGGCCGTGCGCCGCTGGTTCGGCTGGTCCTCCGGCCGGCTGCTGGTGCTGGACATCGGCGGCGGCTCGCTCGAGATGGCGTCCGGGTTCGACGAGATGCCGGAGGTCGCCCGGTCCACCCCGTTCGGCGCCGCCCGGCTGACCAAGGACTGGCTGCCCGACGACCCGCCGGACGACGATTCCGTGCGCGCGCTGCGGCGCCACGTGCGCAGCGGCATCGCGAAGGTCGTCGGCGACCTGATCCGCTTCGGCCGGCCGGACCGGGTAGTGGCGACCTCGAAGACCTTCCGGCAGCTGGCCCGGGTGTGCGGGGCCGCGCCGAGCGCCGAGGGCTCCTACGTCGTCCGCCGCCTCAACCGCGCGGACCTGCTGGAGTGGCTGCCCAAGCTGGCCAGGATGAACGCCTCGGAGCGTGCCGAACTGCCCGGCGTCTCGCCCGGCCGCGCCGGACAGCTGCTGGCCGGGGCGATCGTGGCCGACGCCGCGCTCGACCTGTTCGAAGCCGACTACGTGGACATCTGCCCGTGGGCGCTGCGCGAGGGCGTCATCCTGCGACGCCTTGACGGCCTGCCGGACGCGTGGTTGTAGGCGCGGCCCGTACAGCTGGCGGACGTAGAGCTGTAGGAGTGTGGGAACACGAGCTTAAGGAGAACGCTGTAGGAGACCCGTCCGACAGGTAGGTAGTCTCGATCACGTGACGTGGGCAGTCGGTAGCAGTGGCGAGGCGGCGCGGGTCAACGTCCCCAAGGTCGCGCTCTCGACGATCTCGGTGTACCCGGCGAGCACGGCGACCGGCTTTGCCGCGGCTGCACGGCTCGGCTACGACGGCGTCGAGGTGATGGTCACCAACGATCCGGTGAGCCAGTCGATCGACTCGCTGCGGCGGCTGCGCGACGGGCTCAACCTGCCGATCCTGGCCGTGCACGCGCCATGCCTGTTCTGGCTGAATCTGCAACGGGTCTGGGGTACCGAGCCCTGGGCGAAGCTGGTCAAGGCGCGCGAAGCCGCCGAAGCCCTCGGCGCCAACACGGTGGTCGTGCATCCGCCCTTCGTCTGGCAGCCCAAGTACGCGGCCGACTTCGTCGAGGGCATCAGGCGGATGCAGAACGAGACGGACATCCGCTTCGCGGTCGAGAACATGTATCCGTGGCGCACCCCGCGCAACCGGATCGTCGGCGAACGTGGCGTGGAGGCGTACGCTCCGGGCTGGGATCCGACCGAGCAGGACTACCCGCACTTCACGCTCGACCTCTCGCACGCGGCCACCTCACGTATCGACACGCTGTCGATGCTCGACCGGATGGGCACGCGGCTCGCGCACCTCCACCTCGCGGACGGCAGCGGCTCCAACGCCGACGAGCACCTGGTGCCGGGCCGGGGCAACCAGCCGTGCGCGCAGATCCTGGGGCTGCTCGGCCGCAACGACTTCGACGGCAATGTGGTGCTTGAGATCAACACCCGGCGCGCGGCGAATCAGGACGAGAGGGACGTGGACCTGCACGAAGCACTGCTGTTCGCGCGTCGGCACCTTGCCGGTGCGGCGGCGGTGGAGGACCGTAGGGGCACCGTCAAGGGCGAAGTCGAGGGCGGCGTCTTTGATGTAGCCGACCACGGATGAGGACGAGATCGAGGAAAAGCGCATGACGAGTCAGGGCGTTGGCAGCGGCGGCGCCGAGCATCGCGGCGTCGAAGGGCGTGCGGCTGCGCGCGGTGGCGACGGCGGGCGGCTGGCCGTACTCGGCGCGGGCAAGATGGGCGAGGCGCTGGTCTCCGGCGTGCTGCGCGCGGGGAAGGCCGCCGACGAGGTCATGGTCACCACGCGCCGCGCCGAGCGGGCCGCGGAGCTGGTCGAGCGCTACGGCGTCGCGGCGGTCTCCAACGCCGAGGCGGCCAAGAGCGCCGACACGCTCATCCTGACCGTCAAGCCGCAGGACATGGCGACACTGCTGGACGAACTCGCGCCGCACATGCCGGCCGACCGGCTGGTGATCTCGGGCGCCGCGGGCATTACGACGGCGTACGTCGCCGACCGGCTCGGCGTGCCGGGACTGCCTGTGGTCCGGGTCATGACGAACACCCCGGTGCTTGTGGACGAGGCGATGTCCGCCATCTCGCCGGGCGCGCACGCATCCGATGAGCACCTGCGCCGCACCGAGGAGATCTTCCGGCCGGTCGGCAAGACCGTGCGCGTGCCCGAGTCGCAGCAGGACGCCGTTACCGCGCTCTCCGGCTCCGGCCCGGCCTACTTCTACTACCTGGTCGAAGCGATGATCGACGCCGGCATCCTGCTCGGCCTGCCGCGTGCGACCGCGCACGAGCTGATCGTGCAGTCCGCGATCGGCGCGGCGGTGATGCTGCGCGACTCCGGCGAGCACCCGGTCAAGCTGCGTGAGGCGGTCACCTCCCCGGCGGGCACCACCATCTCGGCGATCCGCGAACTCGAGCGGCACTCGGTGCGAGCCGCGCTGCTCGCCGCGCTCGAAGCGGCACGTGACCGCTCCCGTGAGCTGGCCTCGGGCGCATGACCCGAATGTTATGACTCTTATTACCGGTAGATCACGGTTGGGACACGAACGCCGTCGGTGATCCACGGCGTGGCTAGTCTGGCCGAATCGGCGTCCCACCGGACGCGCTGGACGCTCCGGTGGGACGACGAAGATCTCAGGGCCGAGACATCGGCGCCTGCCCGGAATGTCCCTTGCGCCACTTCGGCGATTTCGACGGCTCACCGCCCCCGGCCACACCCTGCCGAACGGGCACTGCATACGATGTATCGCGTGAGCAGAGTATGGGCTCGTACGGGACTGTTCCTGGCGCTCGGCTGCGTCACGGCGGCGGTGGCCGTCACGGCATCAGGTTGCACGTCGAACCCGGACTCGGGGATCAAGGTCGCCGCGGTCGGCTACGGCACCGTGGCCCAGGTTGTGCAGGCCCCTGCGAACATCGTCCCGAAGGCCCAGATCACGCTCTCGGCGGCCGCGGACGGCACCGTCGCGAAGCTCGCCGTGCAGGACGGCCAGCGGGTGACCAGGGGCCAGCTGCTCGGGGTCATCTCCTCGCCCGCCGCCCAGAAGCAGCTCGACCAGGCCAAGCAGGCCGCCGAGCAGGCCGCCGCCTCGGGCGGCTCAGGAATCGAACCGACCGGCGACGGCTTCGCCGAGGCCGCGTACTCCGCCCGCAGCAGCGCCGACCGGGCGTTCCGGCACGCCCGGTCGGCGGCGCGGCAGATAGCTGATCCGCGGCTGCGCGAAGCGCTGCTCGACCAGATCTCCGCGACGCAGAGTTCGTACGACGCCGCGATCCGCACGGTGGCGGACACCATCTCGCAGTTCCAGCGGGGGCTGGCCTCGGCGACGCAGGTGCTCGCCTCGCTCGGCCAGGCGCAGAGCATGCAGGCGCAGGCCGCCGTCGATGTCGCCCAGCGCACCGTGGACGCGCTGACCGTGACCGCCCCGATCTCCGGCATCGTCACGCTCGGCAGCGGCCAGCCGAGCGCGGGTTCGAACAGCCTCGGCTCGCTGAGCCAGCTGCTCGCCGGGGCGGCCTCGGGCGTGGGCGGCTCCGCCGCGTTCGGCTCGGCCGCCGGGGGTGCGGGTTCGAACGCCGGCGGTTCGGGCGGCTCGGCCGGTTCGGGCGGCACCGTCATCGCCGCCGACAGCCCGGTCACCAGTGGCGGCGCGCTGTTCACCGTGACCGACGCTTCGAACCTGTCGGTCACCGCGCAGGTGGACGAGACCGACGTGCTCACCGTCGCCCCCGGGGTCGCCGCGCGCATCCAGCTCAACGCCGTTCCCGGCGCCAGCTATCAGGGAACTGTCACAGCCGTCGATCCGAACTCCACCACCTCGTCGCAGGGCGGTGTGACCTACACCGTGCGCATCCGGCTCGGCGCGGGCAAGCTGTCCGACGGCGCCGCGGCCCCGGTCCCGCTGCCGGGCATGAGCGCCATCGCGGACCTCAGCGTCCGTACCGTGCAGCACGCGCTCTCCGTGCCGTCCGCCGCGCTGGTCACGGACGGCAACGTCACCAGCGTCTGGCTCGTCACCGGCGGCGTCGCGCACAAGCAGGCGATCCGGCTCGGCGCGCAGGGGGACAAGTTGGTGCAGGTTCTCACCGGCCTGAGCGTCGGCCAGCGGATCGTCGTCGCCGGCGCCGACAAGGTCGCCGACGGGAACCACGTCGGTTGAGCGCCGACGTCATGGACCCCGCGGCGGCGGCCGGTTCGGCGGTCGCGATCGAGGCGCGCGACGTGCGCCGGATCTACCGGCTCGACGGGGTCGAGGTCGCGGCGCTGCGCGGGGTCTCGCTGCGCATCGACGAGGGCGAATACGTCGCCGTCACCGGTCCGTCCGGCTCGGGCAAGTCCACCCTGATGCACCTGCTCGGCTGCCTGGACCGGCCGAGTTCGGGCTCGCTGCTGATCGGCGGGCGCGACATCGCCAAGCTCGGCGACGGCGACCTGGCCAGGCTGCGCAACGAGTCTATCGGCTTCGTCTTCCAGTCCTTCCAACTGCTGCCGCGCACGTCCGCGCTCGACAACGTGGCGCTGCCGCTGGTCTATCGCGGCGTGGGCCGGGCCGAGCGGCGCCGCCGGGCGACCGCCGCGCTCGAGGCCGTGCACCTCGGGCAGCGGCTCAAGCACCGGCCCACGCAGCTGTCCGGCGGCGAGCAGCAGCGCGTCGCCATCGCGCGCGCACTCGTCGGCGAACCGCGCGTACTGCTGGCCGACGAGCCGACCGGGAACCTCGACACGGCGAACGGGGACGAGGTCATGGCGATCCTGGAGTCGCTGAACCGGGACCGCGGCGTCGCGATCGTCCTGGTCACGCACGAGGCGGAGATCGCCGCGCGGGCACGGAGGCTGATCCGCATGCGGGACGGCCTGGTCGTCGAGGACACCGGCGCGAGCCTGCCGGCGCTCGGCACCGCGGCCGGGAAGGCGGCGCAGGACCGGTGAACCCGCTGGAGTCCCTGCGCGTGGCGGGCGAGTCGCTGGCCGCGAACCGGCTGCGCTCGCTGCTGACCATGGTCGGGGTGATCATCGGCGTCGCGGCGGTGGTCGTGCTCGTCGCCATCGGCGGCGGCGCGCGCGACATGGTGCAGGACGAGGTCGAGGGCCTCGGCTCCAACATCATCCTGGTGGTGCCCGGCAAGTTCGCCTTCGGCACCGCGCCCTCGGTCTCCCGGCTACAGCTCTCCGACATCGACCTGGCCGCGCGGGTCGTCGGCTCGCCGAACGACGTGACCGCGAGCATCACCTCCGGCGAGAACATCAGGGCCGGCGCGCTCAGCTACTTCGCCACCGTCCAGGGCGTGACCCAGACCGTGCCCGAGGTGTTCAACCGGCCGATCGCCGAGGGCGGATACCTGACCAAGGCCGACGTGGACACCAGCGCCCGCGTCGTGGTGCTCGGCTCCGACGTCGCGGCGAACCTGTTCCCCGGCCAGGATCCGGTCGGCCGGCCGGTGACGATCGCGGGAGTGCGCTTCCGGGTGGTCGGCGTGGCGGTGCGCCGCGGCTCGGCCTTCGGCATCAGCCAGGACAGCCAGGTGGACATCCCGATCACCGCGGCGCAGCGGCTGTTCGGGCTGAGCGCGATCCAGGACCTCGCGGTCAAGGCGCCCACCCCGGACCGGATAGGGCCGCTGTCCGACCAACTGGTCGCCACGCTGAGCGCCAAGTACCCGGGGCAGCAGTTCTCCGCGGTGACCCAGGACCAGATACTGGGCACCATCGGCAAGATCCTCTCGCTGCTCACCCTGGTGCTCGCGGCCATCGCCGGGATCTCGCTGCTGGTCGGCGGGGTCGGGGTGTCCAACATCATGCTGGTCGGCGTGCGCGAGCGCACCCGCGAGATCGGGCTGCGCAAGGCCCTCGGCGCCAGGCAGCGCGACGTGATCCTCCAGTTCCTGGTCGAGGCGGTGGTGCTCACCGCGGTCGGCGGCGGCATCGGCATACTGCTCGGCGTGGGCATCTCGGTGGCCGTCGGCGCGTTCAGCCCGCTGCCCACCGCGATCGCCTGGTGGTCGCCGGCCGTGGCCTTCGGCGTCTCGGTGGCGGTCGGCGTGATCTTCGGCGTCGTGCCGGCCCGGCGCGCCGGACGGCTCGATCCGGTGGTCGCGCTGCGCACCGACTGATCCGTACGGAATCCGGATCCGCCGGATCTGACAGAGGCTTGCCAACCCCGGCCGGCAACGATCCATTTCTCATCGCGGCGCGGCCACGGCCGCTAGTCTCGAAACATGAGCGCCCTGGTTCCGCTCCTCGGAGAACAGCTCGACCCGACCCGCGAAGCGCTGGTCGGGCACCTGACTGCGACCGGGATGGCGGGCCGGGTGGCCACGCCGCGCGAGAACAACCTGTTGCACTACCGGCTGCTGGCCGACCGCGACCCCTACTACCTGCTCGGCCTCGAACCGGCCGGGCACTGGACCCGCGACTCGGTGCTCGAGCTGATGGCGCGCAAGGTCGGCGTCAGCCCCCTGCTGAACCACAGGTACGGCCAGGACACCATCGATCCCGAGCGCACCGCCGACGCGCTCGACCGCTACGCCGTCCGCTTCGGTGCCGCGCTGAGGGAACGTCAGCGGGTGCTGTTCGCCACCGGCCACCCGCGCAACCTCGGCCCGCTCTACCAGCGCTTCGCCGAGGTGCTGCGCGCCGCCGGGGGCACCGTGGTCGAGGCGGCCGACGGCTGGTCGTACGAGGCCGCCACCTCGCACGGCCGCAGGCACCTGGAGATCCGGTACCACGCGGGCGTCGCCGTGGTCGAGGACGCCGGCGGCCCGGTGCACAGCCACGCGGCCCGGCCGATCCGGGCGGTGCTGGCCGACCTCGCCGCGCACCGCGCGCCGCTGCCCGACCTGGTGC
>JBKOWZ010000097.1:0-31093 GCA_046724665.1 Actinomycetota bacterium | reverse complement strand
CCGTCGCGGTGGTCGTCGGCGAGAAGAAGCGCGGTAAGAGCTCACTGATCAACGCGGTGCTCGGCCGCCCGGGGTTCCTGCCGGTGGACGTCGATATCGCCACCGGCGTCCACATCGCGGTCGGGCACGCGCAGCAGGCGGCCGCGCTGGCCTTCGGCCCGGCCGAGCCGCTGGCGATCGCGCTCGGCCAGGTGGCCGAGTACGGGGCGCTCGACCCCGTCACCGGCGAGATGGGGCATCCGGAGGTGACCCATCTGGAGATCGGGGTCCCCGATCCGCTGTTGGAGAGCGGGCTCGTCCTGGTCGATACCCCCGGCGTCGGCGGGCTGGTCAGCGGGCACGCCGCGCTCACCCTGGCGGCGCTGGCCCACGCCGACGCGCTGGTGTTCGTGGTCAGCGGCGCGAGCGAGCTGACCGCCTCGGAGTGCGCGTTCCTGGGGCGGGCGGCCGAACGGGTCGCCACCGTGCTGTTCGTGCTCACCCAGACCGACAAGTATCCAGGCTGGCGGCAGGTCCTCCAGCGCAGCCAGGACCTGGTCCGCGAGCACGCGCCGCGCTTCGCCGACGCGCCCTGGTACCCCGTCAGCAGCAGGCTGCGACTCGATGCCGTGCGCGCGTACGAGGCCGGGGACCCGGCGACCGCCGCCGAACGGGACGCGGCCAGCGGCCTGCCGCGGCTGGCCGAAGCCCTGCGGACACAGGTGGCCGGGGCGACCCTCGCCCTGCGCCGCCGCAACGCTCGCTTCGTGGCCGTGCGGGTGCTCACCGGCCACATCGCCGCGCTGGAGCGGCTGCGCCGATCGCTGGCCAACGACGCCGAGCTGTTGGCGGCCATCGAGCGCGGCCGCGACCGGCTGGCCGAGCTGCTGCGTGCCGACGCCTTGTGGCGGACCCGGCTGGCCGAGGAGTTCAAGCTGCTCGACCGCGAACTGAGCCGCACCTACCAGCGGATGGTGGCCGAGTTCCAGGCCGCGGCGGACCGCAGGCTGGCCGAGGCCACCCCCGCCGACGCGACCGAGGTGGCCCGCGACCTGGAAGCGGGCATCCAGGCTATGTGCGCCGAGCTGGAGAGCGCGTCCCGGCGCGGCGCCGTGCGGATCGCCGAGGACCTCGCACGCCGGTTCGCCGACGGCGGCGTGGAGCTGTACACGCTGCCGGAGCCCGGGGTGCCGTCGGGTCGCCTGTCCACGCTGCCCGAGCTCGAAAGCACGGCGGTGCGGGAGACCGGCGGGCTCGTCGGGCTGGTCGAACGCTTCGCACCCGGGCTGGGCATCGGCTCCCTGGCCGCGCACACGATGGCCGGAGTGGCGGGAGCGGCCGGGATGGTGGCGCTCTCGCCGGTGGTGATCGTCGTCGCGGGCGGCGCGATCGGCAACATGCTGTTCCAGCAGCGCCGCCGCCGGGAGGCCGAGCTGAGCACCCGTGGCGATCTGCACCGGTACCTCCAGAGCCTACTGCGGCAGACGCACGCCGAACTGCCGCCCGCGCTGCAAGACGGCCTGGAGGAGATGCTGCGTACAGTGGAGAGGAACATGTCGGCCAGGCTCGACGAGCGGCGCGGCGAATTGGAGAAGGAGCTCGCGGCGCACCTGGAGAACCTGAAGGCGACCGAAGCCGAACTGGCGCCCCGCCGCGAGCAGGCCTACGCGGCGCTCACCGGGCTGCGGGCGCTCGCCGAGCGGGCCGCCGGATGACGGACCCCGACGACTGATGTTGATGGCTGATGTTGATGACAGATGACTGACGACATGGCGGCGATCGCGGCGGAGGTAGGGGCGTCATGAGTCCGGACGACTGGCTCGACATGCATCGCTACCCCAACCTCGACCCCGACCTGGCCGTCGAGCCCGCCCAACTCGCCCGGCTGCACGACGCCCTGCACACCGCCCCGGCCGCACCGTTGAGCGACGACGTCTGGAACTCGGTGCTCCACGGCGGCGCCGACCCCTTCCCGCCCGAGCACGGTCCGATCGACGCCACAGATCCCGCGCTTGCAGATCCGTCGAGCCCTTCAGTGCATCCGGCCGACCCGTCGCATCCGTGGGACCAGCACCTCTGGGATCCGCACGGGCATCACACCGCGGCGTGGACGAACGACCACCTCGCTCCCGACGGCTCGTCCGGCCCCGGGCACAACGGCCACCTCGGACACTCGGGTCTTGACGGTCATGACCCCAGTCAACCGTAGCGGCGATGTGATGTAGGGAGCTGGTATGGTAGGCGGGCCTCACCTGCGCATGAACCGGCGTGGGACGCGGGTCTGCCTCGGGTCCACGTCCCGGGCCCGCTCACCCATCTGGTCCCAGAACCTGCGCATCCCGGCGACGGGCACGTTGCGCTGCCAGCGTGCCTCCCGGCGCAGCCTCAGGTAGCGCCACGATCTGGGCTGCCAGGCCTTGAGCAGGTCGCGCTGGCGCAGGCAGAACACCTCGGTGAACTCCACGCGCAGGTCCCGTTCCGCCTTCGCCGGATACGGGCACATCCGCATGCCGCAGGAGCAGTGGTCGCCCGGCTGCGCGTCGCTCTCCACGGCGCGCACCGGGTCGAGGCGGCTGCGGTCCCTGCTCAGGCACGACGGCAGCCTCCGCTCGTCGCGCAGCCGGTCGATCACGCTGAACAGCTCCTTGGGCCGGTAGCTGCGCTCGCTGAGCACGATGAGCACGAGCACGTCGGCCAGCAGCTGCTGGGCCTGCGGGTCGAGCGAGCTCCAGCCGGTGGACGGCGGTATCCAGAGGTTGTGGTAGCGCTGCTCGCCGGGCGAGCTGACCTCCGTGCCGATCGCGCTGACCGTCGCCTCGTCGATCCACAGGAAGCGTTCCGGGTGGCGGGTTTGCAGCGCGCGCACCGCGAGCCGGCCCGCCGCCTCCACCAGCGGGTGATCGCGCGCGCCGTCGGGGCGGGCGAGCCACTCGCGCACCTGTCCGCCCGGATCGGCTCCCTGCCCGCGCATCGGCTGCGGGGAGTTCACGTCGTCGGGAAGCGCCCACAACGCCAGCGCCTGCACGAGCGCGAGCCGGGTCAGCCAGAACGTGCTGTGCTTGAGCAGCTCCGCGGTCTGCTTCTTGAGGAACTCGCGGCCCTCCTTGCTCGACTGCGCGCCGGGTCGGCGGTTGGCGGCGTACTTCAAGCCGCGCGCCAGCGCGGCGCTCAGCGCCTCGCCGCTGCCCGGATCGAACTTCGCCTGGTCGTTCAGGCCGCCGGGCGGGAAGCCGTCCGAGCCGTTGTGCGCGGTCGGCGCGGGGTCGTCCCGACCTGCTTGCGCGGACTGCGCGAAGCCGTCCGGGCCGCCGTGGACGACCCGCACCGAATCGCGCTGCGAGCGCTGGGCGATCTCACCGATGAGCCGTTCGAGTTCACGCTGAGGGCTTCGCTCGTGGTAGGCGCGCGCGGCGGACTCGACGAGCAGCGGCAGCGTCCACGCGTCCAGCACCTTCTTCTGCCAGGCGCGCCGCTCCTTGAACGCCTCGTCTTCGGCGATCTTGCGTTCTCTGCGTTGCAGCAGCCGGACATCACGCAGCCGCCGGGCACGCTGTTCGCGCGCGCTCAGGTCCGTGCTGAGCTCGTCCCCGTCCACGTCCACGCCGTCCGCGTTCACGGACTGTTCGGGCGCTGCCTCGTCTTCGGTGCGCGATCGGTCCGCAGCGCGCTCGTCCGGCACGTCGGAATGGAACTTCTCGGCGAGCGCCGCGAAGGCGGTATCGGCGCCCGCCCCGATCTCCTGAGTGATCGCGGCGCGCACCCGGGGGTTGGGCTCGGCGATCCCGATCTGGTACAGCCTGGTGTAGGCCTTCTTCTGGTCCTCGCGCTGCGGCACGTGCCGGATCGCGGCGCCGCACTGCTTGATGGCGTTGCGCTTCGCCTCGCTGAGGCGGGCCGGGTCCTCGCCGACGCCGAACTGCTCCCAGTTCTCGCTCAGCTCGGACATCAGCGCGTCGATGCGCGGGCGAGCGTCCACGGTGGTGAGGTCGATCGCCGCGCCGTACAGCTCCAGGGCACGACGGCGCAGGCTTCCGCGGGCGGCCCGCACCTCGCGGTCCACCGGCTCGTCAAGGGCGCGGTACACGCGCTGTTCGGACTCTTCGGCCTGCTCGAGCAGCTCGCACGCGCAGAGCCGCAGCTGCTCGACGGCCAGCGCGACACCGCATGGCTGTGCGATGTCTGATTCATCGTTGCGGCACGTGCAGGAGCAGTTGAAGGACCGCGAGTGCAGACTCAGCGCGATGAGCATTTCGCGGCCGCCGTGCCGGATCGCGCGGGCGATGTGATCGCCACCGGATATCGACGTGCTGGTACCTGCCGGGTCGGCTCGCGGCACCGTCATCGTTGTGCCCGGCTCGGCGGACGCGGGACCGTCCGCCTTGCCGACCGCGGCAGCGGCGGGCTGACGTTCACCGTTCGCGGCAGCGACCTGCCGCGCGGAGCCCGCGGCGGGCGCGGTCAGCTCAAGTTGCGCATCCAGGAATCGGGAGCCGAGGTAGGCCTGGATGATGCTGTGCTGGAAGCGGACCTCGTCGCCGCTTTCGCGCACCAGGCCCATTCGGGTGCCCCAGGTCGCGGCCAGGCGCACGTCCATCCACGGAGTTCGCGCGTGCGTGTTGGTACCCGTCCCGGACGCGTTCGGGACGCCGACCGGGTGTTGCAGGCTCTTCATGCGCTCGCCGAGGCGGCGCGCGGTGCGCTCGACCCATTCGTCGTCCGCGGTGGGTGCGTGTTCGGCTCGATAACCGTTCATGGCGGCGAGGTTCGGGTCGAGCGTTCCCAGCGAGATCCGTGAGGTGTCGGAAGCCAGTCCGATGCAGGCGAGCGCGGAGATGAACTCGACGACGGCGCTCCTGGTGTCGCAGTCGATCGGCAGTTCCGGGTGGATCGCGCCGCCGATCAGCGCGTCAAACCACGCGTACAGCAGGCTTTCGCGCAGCGCCCACCGGTCCTGCGTCTCCAGCTGCCCGGATCCGTCGTCGCTCCACACCGGTTCGAGCAGGTCGCACGCGTGCAGGTCCTTCGCGATCTGCAAGTACAGCGGAGACTCGGCCATGTTGGCTGCTTCCACCAGCCGGTCGATCGGTTTGGGATCGGCGCGCCAGGTCCCGGCGCTCGCGACGTAGCGCAGCGCGGCCTCGTCGCTGAGCGGCTCGAGTTCGCTGATCGCGGCCTGCATGGCGCGCAGCGGATCGTGCGGGCGTGAGGCGACGACCAGGGGCAGCGCCACCTTCCCCTCCCCGACCTGGGCGATCGCCTTGCGGATAGCGTTGTCGCGCCGTCCGGCCAACTCCTTGCCGGCCAGCGCCTCGTCGAGGCCGTCGGCGACCACCACGATCCGGTCCGAGCTGCGGCGCAGCCAACGCCACACCCGGTCCACCTCGGCTTCCGAACTGACCACCGGCGCCACGATCTCCCCGAAGCGTTTTCGGGCCAGGTCGTGGAAGTCCAGGTCCTCCTCCTGCTGCACATCGCGCAGCCGGATGGGGACCGGGATGGCGCCGTGCGCGGCCAGCCGCTCGGTCAGGTGCACCAAGAGCGCCGTCTTGCCCGCGCCCACGTTGCCGATGATCACGTGCGGGCGGCGCACCCTGCGGTCGTGCAGGTTGTTCATGATCGCGTCGCAGACCTGGTCGCGTCCCACCACCTCGTCCATGAGGCTTCCGGCGGTCTGCACGAGCTGTTCCGGGTGGTGCTGCGCCTGGCGGGCGTAGAAGCGGCGCACCCGCAGCAGCCGCCAGGCCAGGAAGACCACGGTCGAGTACGCCAGCAGGAGCACCGGCATGACGATGCCGTTGACCGTGTCGCAGGAGGTGAGGGCTCCCTCGCACCCCGCGTCGGGGTTGTACGGCCCCCACGCCCAACCGCCGTCGCGGAACCAGATCAGCGTGATCACCGCACGCGCGACCCAGGTGACCAGCACCAGCGCGAGCAGCCACATGACGGTCACGAGGATCTTGTTCCACGGCGGATTGCGCCAGCGGTGCGCGTGGCTGACGCCGCGCCGCAGCAGCCAGCGGGTGCGCCAGCGCCAGTGCCACGCGTAGAACGGCCGTCGTAGGAAGGCCCATGACTCGCGCACCGCACCACCCTCGCGCGAGCCCCCGGTGATCTCGATCCTTACCGGCCGCAACTCGTTCAACATGGAGTACCCCCAAGCGGCGTACGTGCTCATCCCCTTCTAACACGGCCTTGGCGCACTCGAACACCCTGTGGTGACTCTCAGTACTTAATCAACGACCTTCCGCACCCGAACGGGTGAACGCCGTGCGCCGGCGGGTCAGGCGGACCGGCCGTCCCTGGCCGCCTCGTCGAGCGCGGTGTCGAGCGCGGTGGCGGCCATGATCAGGGCCAGGTGGGTGAACGCCTGCGGGAAGTTGCCGAGCTGTTCTCCGGTCGGGCCGATCTCCTCGGAGAACAGGCCCACGTTGTTGGCGTAGGTGAGCATCTTCTCGAACGCGTAGCGCGCGTCGCGCAGCCGTCCGGCCTGGGCGAGGGCATCGACGTACAGGAAGCTGCACAGGCTGAAGGTGCCCTCGTTTCCGCGCAGCCCGTCCGGGGAGGCGGCCGGGTCGTACCGGTAGACCAGGCTGTCGGACACCAGGGTCTTGTCGATCGCGTCCAGCGTGGAGATCCAGGCCGGGTCACGCGGGGGCAGCAGCCCCACCCGGGGGATGATCAGCAGCGAGGCGTCCAGCACCCCGTCCTCGCCGTAGTGCTGGACCAGCGCCTGCCGCTTCGGATCCCAGCCGTCGTTCATGATCTGCTCGAGGATGGTGTCGCGCTCGCGCCCCCAGCGGTCCAGGTCGGCCGGCCGGCTGAACTCGGTGGCCAGCGAGATCCCGCGGTCGAAGGCGACCCACGACATCACCCGGCTGAAGGTGAAGTCCTTCGGCCCGCCGCGGGTCTCCCACACGCCCTCGTCCGGCCGGTTCCACGAGTCGGTCAGCCAGTCCAGCGTCGCGGCCAGCATCTTCCAGCTCGAGTACCCCGTGCTCGGCAGCACCTGCCGGCCCTCGGACATGGCGTAGAAGGCCTCGCCGTAGATGTCCAGCTGGAGCTGGTCGGAGGCCGCGTTGCCGAGGCGGACCGGGGCCGAGCCGCGGTAGCCCTCGAGGTGGCCGAGGATCTCCTCCGGGATGCTCGGGTCGCCGTCCACCCGGTACATGATCTGCAACGGCTCGCCGCGCTTGCCCTCGCGGTCGCGTAGCCGGTCGCCGATCCAGAGCACGAACTTCTCCGCCTCCTCGGTGAAGCCGAGGTCCAGCAGGGCCCGCACGGACAGCGAGCCGTCGCGCACCCAGGTGTAGCGGTAGTCCCAGTTGCGCTCCCCGCCGACCTGCTCCGGCAGGCCCATGGTGGCCGCGGCCACCGGTGCGCCGGTCGGGTGGTAGGTCAGCAGCTTGAGCGTGATGGCCGAGCGGTTGACCGGGCCGGGCCACCGGCCCCGGTAGGTCGAGCCGCGCACCCACCGCTGCCAGAAGTCGATGGTCTCCCAGGCGGACTCCATGATCTCCTCGGCGCTCTTCGGCTCGGGCGCCGCGCCGCCGGGCGGGCACACGGTGAAGGCGAACCCGGCCATGTCACCGGCGCGCAGCAGCGCCTCGCCGCGCAGGTCGTCGCCGTCCCGGGTGATCGGGAAGCCGCGCGCCTGGAGATATCCGGTCGCGGCGGGGGAGCGGAAGACCGCGTCCTGCCCGTCGAGCTGCAACTCGTGCTCCGCGCGTGCGTAGTCGAAGCGGGGGCGGCACTCCAGCACCATCCGCGCCGTCCCGCGCACCACCCGGATGCCCCGGTAGAGCGTGTGCCGGTCCGTCGGGGTGTCGGAGACGAGCGCCGGCATCCAGTCGATCAGTTCGCAGACCCCGTCCGGCGAGGTGAACCGGGTGATCAGGACGCCGGAGTCGGGATAGTACAGCTGCTTCGGCTTGGCTTCGGGATGCGCGGGCGCCAGCTTGAAGTAGCCGCCCTTGCCGGCGTCGAGCAGCGAGGCGAACACGCTGGGCGAGTCGAACCGCGGCGCGGCGAACCAGTCGACCACGCCCGCGGACGAGACAAGTGCTGCGGTCTGTAGGTCGCCCACCAGCCCGTGGTCGGCGATCAGCGGATAGTTCTCCATGGCGCGCCCTCCTGTACCCCGGCGAAGTTTTGACCCTTTTCCGCCACTATGCGATACACGCCCGGCATCCGCTCCCCGGGATGAGTGATTGCGCTGGGCGGCTCCCCCGGATGGCCGTGTGTCTCGCGGCAGCCTCGCGCCGCGTGGGGTTAGATCAGAAATGTCCTGGTTTATGTACAAGTCATTGACGCACGCTGGCCCCAGCCGTGTCTGGGACCTGGCAGAGGAGTGACTGCGCCATGTACGTGAAATTCCCCCACGGTGCGGCGAAGCGCACCGACGCCGCGGCGGCCGCCGAGGTGCTCTACGACGCCGTCATCGTCGGCGGCGGGATATCCGGCGCCATCATCGCCTCGCGGCTGAGCGACGCCGGAAAGCGGGTACTGATACTCGAAGCAGGCCCGGCCGAGGACCTCACGCTGCGGGGCTACGAGGACTACCTCGACCGCTTCTACTCGGCGATCAGCAAGGACAATCAAGCTCCTTATCCGGTCGTCGCCAATGCCATGATGCCGCGCGGCACAGACGTGAAGCGCATTCCCCCGGGTACGCCCGACGCCTCGGCGTACATCGTCCAGAGCGGGCCCTTCGCCAGCGACGCCACGTATACGAGGGTCCTCGGCGGCACCACCATGCACTGGGAGGGCAAGACGCTGCGAATGCTGCCCGAGGACTTCCAGATGCGCACTCTCTACGGCGAGGGCGTTGACTGGCCGCTCACCTACGAAGACCTCGCCCCGTACTACAACGAGGCCGAACGCGAGATCGGCGTCTCCGCCGACGTGGAGGACCAGGCCTACCTCGGGATCACCTTCGACGAGGACTACGTGTTCCCGATGAAGGGGCTGCCGCTGTCCTACCTGGACCAGATGGTCGCCAAGGACGTGAACGGGATGTCGGTCGAGCTCGACGGGGAGACGCGCGAGCTGCGGGTCCGGCCGTTCCCGCAGGGGCGCAACGGGATTCCGAACCCGGCCTACGACGGCGGGAAGGGCTACGTGCCGCGAGGGGCGGTCAGCACCTATCAGGCCGACGTCGGCGAGCGGTGCCAGGGCAACAACAACTGCGTGCCCATCTGCCCGGTGCAGGCCAAGTACAACGCGGGCAAGACCCTCGCCGCCGCCCTCCAGAGCGGTCGGGTCGATCTGGTGGCCCAGGCGGTGGCCTACAAGGTGCACATCGACGAGCACACCCGCCGGGTGACCGAGATCGAGTACCGCCGCTACGACCGGCCCGACAGCCCCGACTTCACCACCGTGCGAGCCCGCGGCCGGCTGTTCATCCTGGCCGCCAACGCGGTGGAGAACCCCCGGCTGATGCTGGCCTCCGGCCTGCGCGGTTCGAGCGGCATGATGGGGCGCAACTTCATGGACCACGCCTACCTGCTGGCGTGGGCGCTGCTGCCGGAGGTGGCCGGCACGTTCCGGGGCACGGTCTGCACCGGCGGCATCACCGACCTGCGCGGGGGCGGCTTCCGCCGCCACCAGGCGGCGTTCGGCGTCGACATCCACAACGACGGCTGGGGCTGGGCCCGCGGGGCGCCGATGACCGACCTGCTCGACCTGGTGGACGCCGGCGGCCGCTACGGCGAGACCCTGCGCCAGGGCCTGGTGGATCGGGTCTCCCGCCAGTTGCAGCTGGCGTTCATGGTCGAGGTCCCCGCCGACCCGAGCAACCGGGTCACCGTGGACCCGTCCTACACCGACAACCTCGGCAACATGCGGCCGATCCTCACCTACGACATTCCCGACTACACGCTGCGGGGGGTGGCGTTCGCCCGGCAGCTGTCGAAGCGGATCTTCGCCCGCCTCGGCGCCGAGGACCACACCTGGTACGACCCGAACTTCTGGGGCTACGCCGTGCACGCGGGCGAGGGATACGAGATCCGCGGAGGCAACCACCTCGCCGGCACGCACATGATGGGCCGCGATCCGTCCACCTCGGTGGTCAACCCGGACCAGCGGTGCTGGGACTACGAGAACCTCTACATGGTCGGCGGGGGCAGCATGCCCACGGTGAGCACGTCGAACGTGACGCTCACCGTCGCCGCCCTGTGCCTGCGCAGCGCCCGGGCGATGCTGGCCCAGCTCGACTCCGAGACCGCGCCGATCGACATCAGCTCGAACGGCGCCGCCCGCAGCGAACTCCAGGGGGTGGCCCGGTGAACGCGTCAACCATCGAAAACCGTGACGACCTGATCAGCTACCTGGACGCGGCGCTCGCGCTCGAGCACGCGACCCTTCCGCCCTATCTGACCGCGTACTACTCCATCCACTCCACCACCAACTCCGACGCCGCCCACATCATCCGGGTCGTCGCGGTGGAGGAGATGCTGCACCTGACCCTCGCCGCCAACGTGCTCAACGCCATCGGCGGGACGCCCGACCTGACCCGCCCCGGCTTCGTGCCGTCCTACCCGGCGTACCTGCCCGACGGCGAGGACGACTTCACCGTCGATCTGCGGCCCTTCACCCCTGAGGCGGTGGAGACGTTCTGCAAGATCGAGCGTCCGTCGATGGCGCCCAGGGCCGACGCGCGGCTGGTGCGCACCTCGGACGACGGGAGGCCGCCCCTGGCCGCCAGTCCGACGGTCGAGGGGATGCGCTTCTACAGCATCGGCGAGTTCTACGCGGAGATCATCGAGGGACTCGAGAAGGTGGCCGCCGCCGACCCCGGGCTCTTCTGCGGGGATCCGGCCCGCCAGGTGGGGCCCGAGTACTTCTACTCCGGCGGCGGGACGGTGATCCCCGTCTACGACCTGGACTCGGCCCGGCGGGCGCTGGGCTTCATCGCCGCCCAGGGCGAGGGGCTCGATTCAGGCATCTACGACGCGGACGGGGAGCTGGCCCACTACTACCGGTTCCGCCAGCTCCAGCTCGGCCGCTACTACCAGAAGGGCGATCTCCCCGACTCGCCCTCGGGGCCGCCGCTGGCCGTCACGTGGGGCGACGTGCACCAGGTGAAGGTGAACGCCAAGCTGGCCGACTATCCGGCGGGCTCGCAACTGGCCGCCGCCGCCCGGAACTTCAACGCCGACTACGGGGCCTTCCTCGCCCTGCTCAACGAGGCGTTCAACGGGCGGCCCGGCCTTCTCCAGGACGCCGTCTGGTACATGTTCCGGCTGCGCGACGGCTTCAACCAGCTGATTCGCAATCCGCTGCCGGGCAGCGACGGCCGCAACGCCGCTCCCACCTTCGAGATCCCGGTCGCGGCCGGGTCCGATCCGGGCGCGGCTCGGCGCGCCGAGGCGACAGCGCAGGCGGTGACGCGATGACCGCCCCGTCATTCGAGCAGTTCCTTCTCCTGTCGGCCGACCTCACCGCCTTCGAGGAGACCGACCTGCTCGGCACCGGTCTTGCCCGTCAGTACCTGGACAAGGTGCTGGCCGCCTGCGGCGACGAGATCGTCACCGCTCTGCTGGACGCCCATCGGGTGGCCCGGGCCGACGCAGCCGGCGGCAACGGCAGCATCGATCGCAGCGCGCTCGATCGGGCCCTGCGCCACCGGATCTTCAGCGACGACCGCATCGGCCCGGTGGCCCGCAATGTGATCAAGCTCTGGTACGCCGGGATGTGGTACGGGCTGCCGCCCGAATGGACCGACCGCTACGGGGCCGAACCGGCGGCCTTTACCTCGACGGTGACCGCCGCCTCCTACCAGGAGGGGCTGCTGTGGCGGGCCATCGCGGCCAACCCGCCGGGTGCCAAGGCGCCCGGCTACGGCTCCTGGACTCAGCCGCCCCGCATCGAGGACCGCTATCTGAAAGGTGTGACCCGGTGACCCAGCAAACGATGACGAGACTGGCCGACCGCCTCGGCCCGGACAGGGTGAAGCTCGGCGTCTGCTGCACCCTGTGGTGGAACGACGACTTCCCCACCATCGACGCCGACATCCCGTTCGGCCAGGCCGTGAGCGAGATGGCGCTGTCCGGCTTCCAGGGGTGCAGCATCGGCCACAAGTACCCCTCGGACGCCGCCGCGCTCAAGGCCGCGCTCGACCTGCGCGGCCTGCGGGTGTCCGAGCCCTGGACGAGCACGTACTTCACGATCAGCAAGATGCGGGAGAAGACGATCGCCGCCTTCGAACAGACGCTGGCTCACATCAAGGCGCTGGGCGGCGACGAGTTGGTCGTGGCCGAGTTCGGGGCCTCCTCGCACCTGCTCCCGGTGGACCTGTTCGCCGACCGCCCCGTCTTCACCGACGCCCAGTGGGACGAGCTGACCTCGGGCCTCGAGGAGCTCGGCAAGATCGCCAGGTCGGCCGGGATGAAGCTCAGCTACCACCACCACATGGGCACCGGCGTCATGACCAGGGCCGACGTCGATCGGCTGATGGCCTCGACCGACCCGAACCTGGTCCACCTGCTGCTCGACACCGGCCACATCGCCTTCGCCGGCGACGATCCGCTGGAGCTGGCGAAGGCGCACGCCGACCGCATCGGCCACGTGCACCTGAAGAGCATCCGGCCCGAGGTGGTCAGCCGGGTGCGTGACAAGGGCCTGTCATTCCAGGAGGCCATCGAGCTCGGCGTCTTCACCGTGCCCGGAGACGGCGCGATCGACTTCCGGCCGATCCTCGAGGTGCTGGCCGACGCCGGCTACCAGGGGTGGCTGGTCGTGGAGGCGGAGCAGGACCCGAACAAGGCCGTCCCGCTCGAGTACGCCAAGAAGGCCCGCGCCTACCTCGCCGACGTCCTGGGCTGGTAGCGGACGGCCGGCGGGAGCACTCACCGAGAACAGCGAGGACATCGGTAATGAACGCGACACCCAACCGCGAAGTGTTCTTCAGCTTCTTCATGTTCACGGCCGACCTGAGGCCGCAGGACCCGCAGTACACGCGAACCCTGATCAATCACCTCAGGGCTCTTACCGACATGGGCTACGACGGCTTCGACGTGCACATCGCCACCCAGCCCGCGACCGTCGATCACCGGCTCGAGGTCGAGGACTACGTCGGCCTCAGGAAGGCGTTCGACGAGGCGGGGCTCAAGGACGTGAGGTTCACGACCAACGTCGGGACCACGCGGACCTTCGACCCGACTTCTCCCTACGAGGAGCAGCGCAGGCAGGCGCTGTCCTACCTCAAGTCCCGCGTGGACATCACGCGGGTGCTGGGCGGCGACTCGATCATGTCGGGGCCGTTCCTCTACCCCTACGGGGTCTTTCCGCTCACGGACGCCGACGAGCCGCTCTGGAGCGACGCGCTCCAGGACTGGATCGTGCCGCGCTTCCAGGCGGCACGCGACGTCTTCGAGGAGCTGGTGGCGTACGCGACGGCGCGCGGGGTGAAGCTCGCCCTCGAGCCGGTCAAGAGCTGGGAGTCGCCGCCGCCCAACATGGTCTCGGAGGCACTGGACTTCCTCGAAGGCCTCGAACACCCGCAGGGCGGCGTCACGATCGACACGGCCCAGGTCGTGATGGAAAGCCAGGGGCCCGCGGTCTTCAAGGAGAACGTCGCCCGGGCCGCCCGGCAGGACCGGCTCTACTACGTGCACATTTCCGCACCCGACCGGGGCGCGGTGCGCGACAGCTGGATCCCGTGGGAGCTGGTGCTGAACGAGGTCGAGCCGGTTTACCGCGGTCCGTACCTGGTCGAGGTGTTCAACGCTATCCCGCCGTTCGAAAGCTCGATGCGCATGGCGCGCCGGCGCTTCTGGCGGCCCGGCGAGGACGAGCCGGTGCTCCATGTCGACAGCGCCTACGACGTCGCCTCGGCCGCGTTGCAGGAGCTGCGCGAGCAGATCGATCGCTGCGCCCGGCTTCGATCCGACCCGTCGCACCTGGTCGGCGCCCACGCAGGAGGTGCCTGATGGACGCTCCCATCATCATGGTCGTGAAGCAGACCGCCGATGTTCGTATTCACACGTTCATCGCGTCCTTCTTCGGCGACAACATCGCGAACGCCACGCACATCGTCGAGACCAAGAACCAGCTGGTCCTCGTGGACAGCCAGTTCCTCGTTCCCTATGCCAGGGCGTTCCGGGACTACGCGGACAGCCTCGGCAAGCCGATCGAACGGCTGTACCTCTCTCACCGGCACCCCGACCACTGGTTCGGTACGGGCGCCGCGTTCGGCGACGTGCCGATCTACGCGCTGCCCGAGACCATGACCTTCATCCAGGAGCACGGCGAAGACTCGATCAGCGACCACTGGAAGCTCGGCGATCTCGTTCCGGACCAGGTCGTCGTCCCCAAACGAGTCGTCAGCCCCGGCGAGGAGACGATCGACGGGATCAGGTATGTCTTCGACCGGCTGTCGGACAACGAAATCGACTTCAACCTCACCATCAGGCTCCCGGAGCTCGGCGTGTACTTCGCCCAGGACCTGATCTACAGCGGCACCCATCTGTATCTGACCAAGCACATGGACCACTGGAGCCGGATTCTCCAGGAGATGCTGACTTCGGACTACGAGTTGTTCATGCCGGGCCACGGCCTGCCGGCCGACAAGAACGAGGTCGCCCGCAACATCGAGTATCTGGCGGCCGCCCGGCAGGCGGTCGGCGAGGGACTGGCGGACGACGCCTTCAAGGAATTCCTGATCCAGCGGTACCCGGAACGCAGGTGCCCGGGCATTTTCAACATCTACCTGCCTCGCCTGTTCGGCGGGGCGAGTGACTACTGATGACTACCGACCAGGAGGCATTGAAACCGTGAACGGGGAATACACCGTAGGGCAGTATCTGGTGGACCGGCTCCACCAGCTGGGCTTGGACCACCTGTTCTCCATTGCGGGCGACTATACGATCGACTGGGTCAATCGGTACGTCACGCCGAGCGGCATCGAAATCATCGAAGAAGTCAACGAGGTGAACGCCGGTTACGCGGCGGACGCGTACGCGCGGATGAAGGGCATCGGGGCCCTTTGCGTCACCTACTCCGCGGGCGCGCTGTGTGCCGTGAACGCCGTCGCCGGCGCTTACGTGGAGAAGGTGCCGTTCGTGTTGATCAACGGCACGCCGAGCATCAAGAAGACTATCACCTTCGAGCAGACCGGTTTCAGTTCGCACCACTTCATCAGCGGCCGTGAGACGGACCTCCAGTCGTTCGAGCACCTCACGGTCGCGGCCGTTCGGATCAACAACCCCGACACCGCGCCGATGCTGATCGACTACGCGCTGACCCGGTGCATCAGCGAGAAGCGTCCGATCTACATCGAGCTGCTCCAGGACATGGTCGACATGGTCTGCGAGCCGCCGAGCGGCGAACTGAAGCCGACCAGGATCCTGTCGGACGCGGCCAGCCTGGAAGAGTCGGTCGCCCGGATCTGCGCGGCGCTGGAGCAGGCCGAGAACCCGCTGATCTGGGTCGGCGTGGAGATCGACCGGCTCGGCCTTCGGGAGAAGGCGGTCGAGCTGATCCACCAGCTGAACGCCCCGTTCGTCACGGAACTGCTGAGCAAGTCCGTCCTGTCCGAGAACGATCCGCTGTTCGTCGGCGTGCTCGACGGCCAGGCCTCGGCGTCCGCCGTCACGGATCTGGTCGGGAAGTGCGACTTCGTACTCGCCCTCGGCGTGTGGCTGACCGACATCAACTCGTTGGGCTGGAGCCCGGACTACGACAAGACCGCCTTCGCGTCGATGGACGCGGTCAAGTTCGGCACCTACTTCGGCGGCCAGGTCGCGCTGGAGCACCTGATCGACGGGATCCTGGCGAAGCAGGTCACCACCAGGGCGCGAAGCCTGCCGGAGCGGCCGGTTCGCAGCATGCCGGCCGTGGGCGCGACCGACGAGATCACGTACCAGGGATTCTACAATTTCATCCAACAATATATCGACGAGAACACCATCGTCGGCAGCGACGCGAGCCTGAGCTACTTCGGCAGCCTGCTTCTCGATGTGCCCAGCGCCGGCGCGTTTATCGCACAGTCGTCGTATTCGGCGATCGGTTACATCGCGCCGGCCGCTACGGGTATCTGCCTGGCGAAGCGGAGCGATCAGCGAGTGCTGGTCTTCTCCGGCGACGGCGGCTTCCAGATGACCGCCCAATGCCTCTCGACGCAGACGCGCTTCAAGCTCGACCCCATCATCTTCGTGATCGAGAACGGGGTCTACGGCGTGGAGCAGTGGCTCGCCGATTCGTCGGTTTTCCATACCGACAAGCCGTTCTACAAGTCGTGCATCCTGCATCCGTGGAATTACAGTAAGCTGGCCGACGTGTTCGGCTGCCAGGGATACCGGGCCGGCACATATGAAGAGCTGAAGGACGCGGTGACGGGCGCGCTGGCGAACTCGGGCGGCCCGACCATCATCGAGGTCCTGGTGCCCGGCAAGTCGATTCCCGACAATGCGGAGTGGAAGGCCCATTAACCGGGCGGGCACCGAGATGTCACCGAAGAAAGGAAAGTAATGCCGACGAAGATCACGGTGATCTACGAGAACCCTCAGGATCCCGCCGCCTTCGAGGCCGGCCACCCCGACCAGCTCGCGCTGGCGAAGAAGCTCCCCGGGGTCGAACGGATCGAGAGCGCGAAGGTCTGGCCGAAGGAGGACGGCAGCGCCACCCCGGCCTACCGCGTGCTCGACCTCTACTTCACCGACTACGACGCCGCCAGCGCGGCCGTGACGACCGAGGAGGCGTCGGCGTTCGTCTCAAAGGTCTTCGGGTTGGCGACCGGCGGTGTACGGCTCCTGTTCGCGGACGTCGAGCAGGTCTGAGCGCGACTCGTCGAACCTCCCGGCCTGGGCCGTGCCGTTTCCGACGGCACGGCCCAGGCCGGTTCACCGAACGGTCTGCGCGAGTTTGCGGTATTGGCCGGGCGCCGTGCCGGTGGCCCGCTTGAAGGCGCGGGCGAAGGCGAACTCGGAGTCGTAGCCGGCCTCGTGGGCGATCTGGCGCACGGTGGCGTCGCTGTCGCGCAGCCTGCGGGCCGCGAGCGACATGCGCCATGCGGTCAGGTATGCCATGGGCGACTGGCCGGTCAGCGCGGCGAAGCGGCGGGTGAGCGTGGCGCGCGGGGTGCGGGTGGCTCGGGCGAGCGTGTCGAGGTTCCAGGACCGGCCGGGGTCGGTGTGGATCAGCGCCAGGGCGGCGCCGACGGTGGGGTCGAACAGGGCGCGGCCCCAGCCGGCGTCGTCGTGGTGCTCGGCGAACCAGGTGCGCAGCAGGTAGACGAACAGCAGGTCCACCAGCGAGGCCATGACCGCGGGCGCGCCCGGGTCGGTGCCATCGACCTCGGCCGCTATCAGGTCCACGGCGGCGCCCAGCCCGGTGCCGCGCGCCTCGGCGGCGGTGATGATCACGACGTCGGGCAGGACGCTGGTCAACGGGTGCCGCACCGCCGCGGCGAGGCGGTACCCGCCGCAGATCCACACCGTGGCCGGACCGTCGCCCTCGATGACGACGTCGCTCGGCGCGGCCTCGTCGTCGTCCAACAAGCGCCCGACGATTTCGGGCATCGGGCGTGTGGGGCGCCGCGGGGTGTCGGATAGTTCGTGCGCGGCGCCGGACGGGATGAGGACCACGTCACCGCGGGTGAGCTGCACCGGGTCCGCGTCGCCGACGGTGAGCCAGCACACCCCCGAGGTGATCACGTGGAAGCTGGCCAGATTTCCGGCGGGGAACGCGGCGCCCCACGGCGCGTGGAAGCGGTTGCGCGAGTACATGAGGCTGCCGCGGCGGGTTGTGGCGACGACGTCCGCGACGATGTCCGCCACCGGATCGTTCACGACGGTACCCATGACTCCGAGGATACCTCATGAGCCGATCAAGCATGTTCGTGCATCGATCTGGCATGGATCGGCCCGCATGGCGCTGCATAGCGTCGGTGTCATAGGTAGCGCCGCCTCGTGAGGGGCGCTCTTGACACTGACTCTCGGAGTTCTCGCATGACGGAAATGTTGGCGGCGCCGAGCGCGTCGTTCCTCGCGACCCGCAGGGGCCGATTGACGCTGGCGTTCCTGTGCGCGGTGGCGTTCCTGGACTTCGTCGGCATCGCGCTGGTGAACGTCTCGCTGCCGACCATCCAGCACGACCTGCACTTCTCCCAGCAGGACCTGCAATGGGTGATCAGCGCCTACACGGTCACCTACGGCGGGTTCCTGCTGCTCGGCGGGCGGCTGGCCGACCTGCTCGGGCGGCGTCAGACGCTGGTGATCGGGACCGCGGTGTTCGCGGTCACCACGGTCGTCGGCGGCGCGGCCCCGAACGCCGGCACCCTGGTCGGCGCCCGGCTCGCCCAGGGGATCGGCGCGGCCCTGATGACCCCCGCGGCGCTGTCCATCCTCACCACGAGCTTCAACACCGGCACCGAGCGGGTGAAGGCGCTCGGCGCGTGGGGCGCGATGGGCGGCCTGTCGGGCGTCGCCGGGGTGTTCCTCGGCGGCGTCATCTCCTCGGGGCCCGGTTGGCGGTGGGTGCTGTGGATCAACACGCCGATCTCCGTGCTGGTGATCGTCGCGGCGTACCTGCTTGTCAGCGGTGACGCACCGCGCCGCGCCGGGCTGAAGAGCTTCGACACCCCCGGCGCCCTACTGGGCACCGCCGGGATGCTGCTGCTCATCTACGCGCTGGTCAAGGCGCCCGACAACGGCTGGGGCTCGGCCGCCACGATCGGCGGGCTGGCGGGTGCGGCCGCGCTGCTGACCGCCCTGGTGATCAACGAGCTGAGACACCCGAACCCGGTGCTGCCGATGTCGATCTTCAGGGTCAGGGGCCTGGCCGCGGCCGACGCGTCGCAGGCGCTGGGCCTTGCGGGACTCAACTCGGCGTTCTTCTTCATCACCCTGTACTTGCAGGAGGTCCTGCACTTCTCCGCGCTGCGCTCCGGCGCGGCGTACGTCCCGATCGCGGCGATCGTCGCCATCGCGTCGATCGGCGGCTCCGGCCTGGTCCCGCGCGTGGGCACCCGGCCGCTCATCGTCGTCGGGGCGGCCATCGCGACCGGCGGCCTGTACTGGCTCTCGCGGATGCCGGTGCACGGCCACTACTGGAGCGACCTCTTCCCGCCGCTGATGGTCATGGGGTTCGGACTCGGCCTGGTGTTCGTCGGCGTGCAGATCGCCGGCAACGCGGGCGTGCCGGCCGACAAGGCGGGCCTGGCCGGGGCACTGATCGCCGCGTCGTTCCAGGTCGGCGTGGCGCTCGGGCTCGCGGTCCTGTCCGCGATCGCGACGGCCCGCACGAACTCGCTGCTGGCCGCGCACCAGAGCGCGACGGACGCCCAGGTCGGCGGCTTCACGCGGGCGCTGCTCGCGGCCGCGTTCTTCGTCGGCGCCGTGGTGCTGATCGGGCTGCGCGCCGCCAACACGAAGGGCGAGCCGCCCGGCGGGACGCCGTCCGAGGCCGCCGAAGACCGCGCGGGCGTCGCCGCGACGCTCAAGTAGGCCCAAAGTAAGGGGACTGCGGGATCAGGACGCTGCTTCTGCGGGTGTGGGTTCGAATCCGCGCAGCGCGTCGTAGTCGAGGATCACGCAGTCGATGCCGCGGTCGGTGGCCAGTACGCGTGCTTGGGGCTTGATCTCCTGTGCGGCGAAGACGCCGCGCACCGGCGCCAGGAGCGGGTCGCGGTTGAGCATCTCCAGGTATCTGGTCAGCTGTTCGACGCCTGAGATCTTCCCGCGGCGCTTGATCTCGACGGCCACGGTACCGCCGTCGGCGTCTTCGCAGAGGATGTCTACGGGGCCGATGGGTGTCGGGTATTCGCGGCGTATCAGTCGCCAGCCCTTGCCGAGGGTCTCGATCTGCTCGGCCAGCAGCTGCTGGAGGTGCGATTCGACGCCGTCCTTGCGCAGGCCGGGTTCGACGCCGAGTTCGTGGTCCGAGTCGTGGTAGATCTCTTCTATGGTGATCACCAGCTGCTCGGTCTTGTTGGCGACCGTCCAGCGGTGGCCCTCGGCAAGCTCCTCCTGCACCACCGTGCAGGGTGGGGCGAGCCAGTTGAGCGGCTTGTACGTGCCTCCGTCTGCATGGATCAGGATGCTGCCGTCCGCTTTGACGATCAGCAGGCGGCGGGCCGTGGGCAGGCGGGTGGTGAGCCGTCCCGTGTAGTCCACGCTGCACTGGGCGATCAGGAGACGCATGGTTCGAAACCATAGTGCCTCGCGGTGGCTACGGTGCGGCCGCGAGGGTCGAGGCCTGATCCGGCGGCGGTGCGGAGGCGCGGACGGCCAAGGTGGTGGGCAGGATCAGCGGGGTCGGCTGTTCGCCGTTGATCAGGCTGACGAGCATCTTCGCCATCTCGCGGCCGAGGGCTTGGACCGGCTGGTTGACGGAGGTCAGCGGCGGGTCGGTGTGGCGGGCGATCGGCAGGTCGTCGAACCCTACGACGGCGACGTCGGCGGGCACCGAGCGGCCGTGTGCTTTGAGCGCGCGTAGCGCGCCTGCGGCCATGTTGTCGGAGGCGGCGAAGATCGCGTCGAGATCGGGGTGGGCGGCGAGCAGACGGGTGGTGGCCTCGGCGCCGCTGTCCTCGGTGAAGTCGCCTTGATCGATCCAGGTGCTGTCGAGGCCGGCGAGGGCCATGGTCTCCCGGAAGCCGCGCAACCGGTCGGCGCTGGCCCTGCTGCCGGACAGGCCGGTGATGATGGCGATCCGGCGGTGGCCGGTGGTGATGAGGTGCTCGGTGGCGAGGCGCGCGCCGCCGCGGTTGTCCGCGTCTACGTACCAGGCCGGCTCGCCGTGCAGGGGCCGTCCGCCGACGACGACGGGCAGGCCGAGTTGCCCGGCGAGGCGGTAGAGCGGGTCGTCGCCGCGCAGTGCCAGGAGCATGATGCCGTCGGCGCGCCGGGAGCGCAGCACGCGCTGTACGCGTTCCCTGCCACGGCTCGAGCTGGCCAGCGCGAGCATGAGGACCAGGTCGGTGGTTTCCAGTGCGGCGCTTACGCCGACGATGACCTGGCCGAAGAACGGGTCGGCGAACAGCGCCGGGTCGTCGTGCGAGACGGCGAGGATGACCGCGGAGGCCTGCTGCGTGGCCAGGGCCCGGGCGGTGGGGTTGGGCACGTAGCCCAACTCCTCGATCGCGTGCTCGACGGCCTCGCGGGTGGCCCTGCTCACGTGCCGTGCATTGTTGATGGCGCGCGAGGCCGCCGAGCGGGAGACTCCGGCGCGCCGGGCGACCTCGTCGAGTGTCGGCCGGCGCGCCGGTTGCGTTCCCATGAACCGGTTGGTCCTCTCTACGGCTGTACTGTCCGTGCGTGGTGCGATCTGGTGCTCAGTTGAAGGACAGGCTCAGCGTAGAGGGAGATTGAATCCGAGAGCGGGGACGGCGTTGCTCGCGAGTGTCCGCGCCTGCGCCGGCCACCACGCGCCGGCCGCCGGGTCAACCGTGCCGCCGTAGACGGGGTCGCCGGGTCCGGCGGTGCCACGGGTGCAGCCGCCGTCCGATTGTCCGATCGTCTTGATGAAGAGGTATGCGTCGGCCAGCGGCACGCCGGTGTTGGCGGTCGGGCGGGCGCCGATGCCGCGGTCCGGCGGGTTGCACCAGGTCTGCGGGTCGGGGTACGAGGTGCCCGCGGGCGGGGACCACGCGCCGAGGCCGTTGCGGCTGGTGTCCACGACGTAGTGGGTCAGCGCCGAGGCCGGTGCGTCGGCGGTGTTCTGGGTGAACCAGTCGTCGGTCCAGTGCCAGGTGCTCGGGTCGGTGGACGAGACCGAGTTGCCGGGCAGGCCGTCGTTGGGCGCGTTGGGCGAGTAGTACTGGCTGGCGCACCAGTTCGCGTGGCCGATGGCCCAGCTCGGTCCCTGTGTGGCGAACCAGATGCACTTCGAGACCCAGTCGCCGTAGTGGTCGGACTGGTCGGTGGGCTGGTAGTTCGAGACGTTCAGGGAGAATCCCTGCGTGTGCGCGACGTCCGCGTCGATCAGCCGCTGCGCGATGTCGCCGACCGAGTGCCACTGGCTGTTGCCGGCGTCCAGATAGACCGAGGTGCGGGGCTGGGCCTCGAGCACCGAGACGGCGTATCTGAGGTCCGCCATCCGCGCGGCGGTGAGCTCGCCGGTCGGGTCCGTGGTCGGGCCGCAGTCCTGCGGCAGGTTGGCCAGCGCGTCCGGCTCGAGGATCACCACGGCCCGCGCCTGCCCGATCGCGGCGGCGAACGCGGCGATCCACTGCTGATAGGCGGCATCGGAGGTGGCGCCGCCGCTGGAGTACTGGCTACAGTCGCGCAGCGGGATGTCATAGGCGACCAGCGTCGGGACGGCCCGCTGTCTCGCGGCGGCGCGCATGAGCGCCGTGACCTGCTGCGACACCTGAGCCGGGGTGCCGCTGGTGAACCAGGTGGCCTCCGGCCAGCTGGCCAGCTTCGCCATCAGCAGCGCGTCGCGCAGGTCGCCGGCCTTCACATCGGTCAGGGCCTGCTTCGCCGCGTCGCTGTTCGGCTCGACGTAGAAGCGGGCGTCCGACGGCAGTGTGTGATCGACGGCGGTCTGCACCGCGGCGGCCGGCGCAGAACCGAGCGCGACCACGACGGCGGCGACAGCCAGGGCGGGTTTGAACCCGGTGAACTTCAACGTCCACATCCTCTCGAGTGGCATGGTCAGACAGAACACGAGCACGAGCAAGTGAGAGCGCTCTCACGAAGCGAGGCGGGTCCGGGAGCGCTTCCAGCGGGACCATAGTGGCGGCGGGTATCGCTGTAAAGGGCCGGTTACGGGCATGTCCGCGGCAGCAGGAGTGGCAGCTCACCGCATCAGCTGCCGACTCGGTTCGGCGTGCTGGTAGCAGGCATGTGCCGAGATCGCTTCCAGTCTCGGCTTAACCCGCGTCCGATGTCGGCGAGCTTTAGCGCATAGGAGGACGCGCTGGAACTTGTGGCTCGTGCTCGTGCTCGTGCTGGTAGCCGGCGTGCGTCGAGATCGCTTCCAACCTCGGCTCATTCGGCGTCCGATGTCGGCGAGCCGGCCAGGTGTCGTCGTGGGGTGGCGAGCAGGGTAACGGTTGGCTGCCAAGGCACCAGTCTTGGGCTTCCGCTGCATCTGCATCCGGTGTCGGCAAGTCGGCCAGATGTGGTCGTGGGGTGGCGAGTGGGGTAAGGGTTGCCTGCCACGACGCCAGTCCTGGGCTTCTCGGTATCCGGTGTTGGCGAGCCGGTCAGGTGTGGTCAGGGGTGGTGAGTGGGGTGAGGGTGGGCTGCCAAGGCACCAGTCTTGGGCTTCCGCTGTATCCGGTGTCGGCGAGTCGGCCAGGTGTCGTGATGGGGTGGTGAGTGGGGTCGAGGTTGGCTGCCATGACACCTGCTTTGAGCTTCTCCACATCCGGTGTCGGTGGGCTGCGGGGCGTTGGAGCGTACGGCAGCGCGCGCTGGAACTTTCGGCTCCTGTTCGATATTGATTCGCGGCGGCGAGCGCTTTGTGGATTTCGCGCGTGGTGGAGAGTGCGTACAGCGCTACGCATGGCCGTCGCGCTTCTGATCGCCGCGGCGGTGTTCGGGCTCGGCGATAACTCGACAAATCGAGCGCCCAACCGCGTCGTCGGCCGCCTCGGGGGCGCTTGACACAGCTCAGGGTGTCATGCACCGTCAGCATTCCGAAACATCTCGGGCTACTGCTTCCGTGGACCGAGTCTGCGCGGGCTAGGGATGTTAACGCTAACAATGTGCCGGTCGTGCCCACCTGCACCTTGACCGGAAGTCTCACTTGACCAGAAGTCTCATTCGCTGCCAGAGACCCATGAGAGGTCGTACATGGTTCTGAGAATCCACCCGACGTCCGGACGGCGCACGCGCCGCGGCCTGCTTGCCGTGGCGCTCGCCGTAACCTCGGCGCCGCTGTTCGCGCTGAGCGCGGCGACGCCCGCGCAGGCGCTGGGCAACGGCCTGGCGCTCACGCCGCAGATGGGGTTCAACGACTGGAACGCCTACGGCTGCAACGTTTCCGAGTCGCTGATCAAATCCACCGCGCTGGCGATGCACAACAACGGCATGCAGGCCGCCGGGTACCAGTATGTGAACATCGACGACTGTTGGATGACCAAGAACCGCGACAGCGCCGGGCGTCTGGTGCCGGATCCGGCGAAGTTCCCCGACGGGATCTCCGGCACCGCGACCTACGTGCACTCCCTCGGCCTGAAGCTCGGCATCTACGAGGACGCCGGGACCGCCACCTGCGCGGGTTATCCCGGCAGCCTCGGGCACGAGACCACCGACGCCAACACGTTCGCCTCCTGGGGCGTTGACTACCTGAAGTACGACAACTGCAACAACACCGGAGTCAGCGGTCAGACGCGCTACACCGCGATGCGTGACGCGCTGAAGGCCACCGGACGCCCGATCCTGTTCTCGCTGTGCAACTGGGGCCAGGAGAGCGTGTGGACCTGGGGCGCGAACGTGGGCAACTCCTGGCGGACCACCGGTGACATCAACGCGAGCTACAGCAGCATGCTGTCGATCTTCCACAGCAACGTCGGTCTGGCCTCGTACGCCGGTCCCGGCGGTTGGAACGACCCGGACATGCTGGAGATCGGCAACGGCATGTCCGCGACCGAGGATCGCACCGAGTTCAGCCTGTGGGCCGAGATGGCCGCGCCGCTGGTCTCCGGGACCAACATCGCCGGCGCCAGCGCCACGACGCTCAGCATCCTGACGAACAAGAACGTGATCGCGGTGGACCAGGATTCGCTCGGCAAGCAGGGCACCCAAGTCTCCGCCTCCGGCGGGCGGGACGTGCTGGCCAAGCCGCTCGCCAACGGAGACGTCTCGGTCGTGCTGTTCAACGAGAACAGCACCGCGGCCACCATCTCTACCACGGTCTCCGCGATCGGCAAGACCGGCGCCTCCAGTTACACCCTCACCGACCTGTGGAGCGGCGCCACTTCCACGACGACCGGCACCATCAGCGCGTCCGTGCCCGGCCACGGCGTTGTCATGTACCGCGTCGCCGGCGGCACGTCGGGCGGTGGAGGCGGCACGACCACAGGCGCGTTGCACGCGGTCGGTTCGGGCAAGTGCCTGGACGACCCGAACTCGACGACCACGCTGGGCACCCAGCAGCAGATCAACACGTGCAGCGGCGGCGCGAACCAGACCTGGACGCACACCACGTCCGGCCAGCTGACCCTGACCGTGGGTGGCAGCACCCTGTGTCTGGACGCGAACGGTCAGGGTACGTCCAACGGCACCAAGGTGATCATCTGGTCCTGCAACGGCCAGACGAACCAGCAGTGGAACTTCAACGCGAACGGCACGATCACCGGTGTGCAGTCGGGTCTGTGCCTTGATGTGGTCGGCGGGGGCACCGCGAACGGCACGCTGGTGGACCTGTGGGCCTGCAACGGCGGCAGCGGCCAGCAGTGGAGTCAAAGCTGAAGCGTCAAAGCTGACACAGTGATCCCCGGGCCGCTCGGCGGTCCGGGGATCGTCAGTTGTTCGACGATGATCGGTCGTCTCGGCCTTGGCCGGCCATGAGGGCGGGTTAATCGAATCGCTTCGAATGGTTGACCGGGGAGCACGCTGCGCGAAGGTCCATGGGGTAAGACGGTAGAATGTCCGTGATCGAAACGTCTCGTGTGCTTCGATACTCGTTCGACTGTTTGCGCATGTCAACGGTGGCGGTAAGTATTGCATCGATAGTAATATCGGCGATGTGACGGCTATGGTGAAGCGCTTCGACTGGGGTCTCGGGCTGGGACTGGAGGTCGGCGTCGGCGCAGATCGGATCGTGCGGTTGTGCGCGCCGACGTTTGTAGCGGCGGGGGAGGGCGGGCAGCCGGCGGGTTTGCTGCCGCTGGTCGAGGTGCGGCTGGCCGGAGAGAAGCGCAACGGGGCGGCCGATCGCAGCGTGCAGACGGCCGTCGGGGCACAGCTGCTGTACAAGGGGCATGAAGAACTACGGGACGGTTCGTGGGCGCAGCTGCGGGTGGATCTGGCCGACCCTGACACGGGGCTGGCGGCATCGCTGCATCTGCGCCGTCCGGACGGCGTCGCGGCATGTCAGACCTATGTCACGCTGGCCAACGGCGGGACGCGGCCGCTTGTCGTCGAGAGCGTGAGCTCGTTCGTGCTCGGCGGCCTGGGCGCCGGGAGCGAGGGCGACCGTGTCGCAAGGCTCGACCTGTGGCACGCGGACAACGACTGGCTGGCGGAGAATCGCTGGCGGCACGGGCCGCTGCGCGAGCAGCTGGTCGATACCGGCATCCGGCTGTACGGCTACGATCCGCGTGCCATCGTCCAGCGGACGAGTCAGGGTACGTGGTCTACCGCGCGGCACCTGCCGATGGGCGCGCTGACGGATCGGACCACTGGCCGGACGCTGGCGTGGCAGATCGAGAGCAGCGGCGGCTGGCGCTGGGAGATCGGCGAGCACGAGGGTCTGGCCTATCTCGTGCTGCTCGGTCCAACAGACCGTGACCACCAGTGGCGCCACGTGCTCGAACCCGGAGACACGTTCACCACCGTGCCGGTTGCTGTCGCGGTCGGCGGTGCGGCGCACGACGCCGACGACGGCTTCGCCGCGGCGATCGGTGAGCTGACCGCGTATCGGCGTGCGCTGCGCCGTCCGCACCGCGATCACGCGGCTCTTCCGGTGATCTTCAACGACTACATGAATACCCTGATGGGCGACCCGACCACGGAGAAGCTGCTGCCGCTGATCGACGCCGCGGCCGAGGCGGGTGCCGAGGTGTTCGTGATCGACGCGGGCTGGTACGACGACGACGCGGGCGGCTGGTGGGACAGCGTCGGCGAGTGGCGCGAGGCCCGCTCACGCTTCCCCGGTGGACTGGCCGAGGTCACCGACCGGATCCGCGCAGCCGGGATGACGCCGGGGCTGTGGCTGGAGCCCGAGGTCGTCGGGGTGCGCAGTCCTCTGGCGACCGCGCTGCCGCAGCAGGCTTTCTTCCAGCGCGGCGGCGACCGCGTGGTGGAGAACGGCCGGTATCACCTGGACCTGCGCCACCCGGCGGCCGTCGCGCACCTGGACGGCGTGGTAGACCGGCTGATCACCGACTACGGCATCGGGTACTTCAAATTCGACTACAACGTCAACGCCGGTCCCGGCACCGATCTCGATGCGGAGAGCGCGGGCGCGGGGCAACTCGGCCATCAGCGCGCGCACCTCGCCTGGCTCGATGCACTGCTCGATCGTCATCCCGGCCTGGTGCTGGAGAACTGCTCCTCGGGCGGTATGCGCGCGGACTACGCGATGCTCGCGCGCCTGCAACTACAGTCCACCAGCGACCAGCAGGACCCTTATCTCTACACACCGATCGCCGCCTCGGCTCCGGCGTCGATCACTCCCGAGCAGGCCGCCTCGTGGGCCTACCCGCAGCCCGAGCATCCTGACGACGAGATCGTCTACACGCTGTGCAACGCGCTGCTCGGTCGCGTCCACCTGTCCGGCTATCTGAACCGGATGAACCCCGCGCAGCGCGCTCTGGTCGCCGAGGCGGTGTCCGTCTACAAGCGCATCCGCGGCGACATTCCGGCGGGCTTGCCGTTCTGGCCGCTGGGGCTGCCCGGCTGGAGCGATCCGTGGGCCGCCCTCGGCCTGCGCGGCGCGGCGACGACCTATCTGACGCTGTGGCGGCGCGACGGCGAAGAGCAGGACAGGGTACTGACGATTCCTCACCTGCGCGGCCGTGAGGCGAGCGTCAGTATCCTGTTTCCGGTGGCCGGCGACGCCCACGCGCATTGGGAGCCGCGAGACGGTGAGCTTGCCGTTCGGCTGCCACGCAACTACACCGCCTGCCTCGTCGCACTTACCGAGAGGACAGGCCGGCAGTGACGGCCGCCGCGTTCGCCCCGCCGGTGACCAGGGCGTAGTGGCCGTCGTAGCGTCGGTAGACCAGGTGGCCGTGGCCGGTGCCCGGATCGGCGAAGAAGAGGTGGGCGTCGCCGGTCTCCTCCAGCCGGGCCACCGCGGCGGCCGCGGTCAGCATGGGTGCGGGCCGCGGGTCGATGGCCAGCGGCAGCTGTGTCTGGCGGGGTGGGGCGGCAGGGTGCAGGCGGGTCAGCCGGTAGCCGGTCGGGCCCGCGCGGCGCACCGCGCAGGTCTGCCAGGTCTCCTGTTCGATGAACAGGTGGATGTCGTAGTCCATCGCGTCCATGTACGCCGCCGCCACCTGCGGCGCGCACACGGTGAGCGGGTACGTCTTCACCCGGACGATCCGCGCGTCGCCGCCCGCGACTGGGCTTGAGCCCGCGCCTACGGCGGCGCCGGGCGGTCGGCGGTCTTCCTCGGACCAGGGGCGCGGCGTCCAGGCGTGCTGCGTCTGCCCCAGCCGGTCAGCCGTGCGCGCGGACAACGCGTCAACCGCCTCGCGCACGGTGTGCGCTACGACCTGCACCCGCAACGGATGTCCGTCGGCGTGGGCGTTGGCCTGGGCCAGGACCGACCCGGCCGACTCCGGGTCGGGCGCGTTCAGCCGCAGCCGCAGGCCGGAGAGCAGGATCCCGCTGTCCCGGGCCGCATGCTCGATCCGGCGGCGCGCCTCGGCGCGGGCCGCCGTGTGTGCGAGGGTCTCCGACCGAGTGTCCACCCGCCCAGGATATGCCGCCGGGGTGACAAGTTGAAGACTTCATCACTTTCGCGGATGATGGAGCCGCCAGCCGGGTGGACGGTGCCGGGCGGCGGTGGGACGGTGCGGTTGGGAGGTGAGCGGAATGCCGGTGCCGTTGTACGAGGCGAAGGCCGAGTTCTTCCGGGTGCTCGGACATCCGGTGCGCATCCGGGTGCTCGAGCTGCTGTGCGAGGGCCCGAAGCCGGTCCGCGACCTGCTGGCCGAGCTCGACATCGAGAAGTCCAACCTCTCCCAGCAGCTGGCGGTGCTGCGCCGCTACGGGATCGTCACCGCGACCCGCGAGGGCTCGACCGTCGTGTACGCGCTGGCCGGGGCGGACGTCTCGCAGCTCATGCTCGCCGCGCGGCGGATCCTAACGGAGCTGCTGGTGGACAAGCGCGAGCTGCTGGCCGCGTTGCAGGAGACGAGCGCCGCGTGAGCTGTACCTGACCGCACCTGACCGCCGTTCGCGACCGTCGGCCCTGAGCGAGCGCCGGGTCGGCGGCTCGCCTCCGGGGGAGCGCTCCTGCCGTAGTCCCTGTCCTTATCGATGCCGTGAGTGGGTACCGCTGTGCTCAGCCTGCTGAGAAAGATCGCCGCGATCGGGCGGGTCGCCGAGCCCGCCCCGCCGCCGCCCGAGCCGGCCGCGGCGGACCTGGCCCGGCGCATCCGGGCGCTGCGTGGGTCGGCGCAGGTGCGGTGCGTGGACGCGGGCTCCTGCAACGGCTGCGAGATCGAGATCGGGCAGGCGTTCGGGCCGGTGTACGACGCGGAGCGGTACGGCGCCCGGGTGGTGGCCTCACCCCGGCACGCGGATGTGCTGCTGGTGACCGGCCCGGTGACGCGGAACATGGCCGAGCCGCTGCGCCGCACGTACGCGGCGGCGGCCGAGCCGCGGGTGGTGGTCGCGGTGGGGGACTGCGCGATCGACTGCGGTGCGTTCGCCGGGGCGTACGGGGTCGAGGGCGCGGTGGCGGACGTGGTGCCGGTGGACCTGGCGGTGCCCGGCTGCCCGCCCACGCCGGATCAGATCGTCGCGGCGCTGCGCCGGGTGACCGGCCGGTGAGCATGAACGTGGTCGGCACGGCGCTGGCCGTCGGCGCCGGGACGACGGGAGTCGCCGTGCTCGCGGCACTGCTCGCCCCGGCGCGCGTGCGGGTGCTGTCGGTCGGCGTGCTCAGTGCCCTGATCGGCGTGGCCGGGGTGGTGGCGGGTGGCGCGGCGCTGGCCGGATCGACGTTCACCCAGCGCCTGCCGAACGTGCTGCCGCTGACCGGGGTCGGCCTCGGGGTGGACGCGCTGTCCGGGGCGTTCCTCGCGATCGGCGGGGCGGTGGTGGCGGTCGCTTCGGTGTACGGGATCGGATACGCGGCCGGAGCGGTGCGTGGTCGTGCGGCGCAGGCGGTGTGGCCGCTGTTCTCCTTCAGTCTGCTGCTGGTGCCCGCCGCGGCGAGCGTGTCCACGCTGCTGGTGGCCTGGGAGCTGATGGCGCTCGGCTCGCTGCTGCTGGTGGTCTCAGGCGATCCAAGCGAGGCGCGGGTGCGCGAGGCCGGGGTCTGGTACGCGGTGATGACGCACCTGGGGCTGGTCGCGATCCTGACCGGACTGGTGTGGCTGGCGGAGGCGGCGCACACGGAGACCTTCGCCGGACTGCGCGCCGCCTCGGCCGGGCTGTCCCCGGCGGTGCGCGGCGGCGTGTTCGTGCTGCTGCTGATCGGGTTCGGGTCGAAGGCCGGCGTGGTGCCGCTGCACGCCTGGCTGCCGCGCGCGCACCCGGAGGCGCCGAGCCCGGTGTCCGCGCTGATGAGCGCGGCGATGGTGAACCTCGGCGGCTACGGGCTGGTCCGCTTCGGGCTCGACCTGCTGCACGGCGGGTCGCGCTGGTGGTGGATAGCCACGCTCGCGCTCGGGGCGCTGTCCGCCGTGTACGGGATCGTGCAGGCCGCGGTCGCGAACGACCTCAAGCGGCTGCTGGCGTATTCGACCGTGGAGAACCTCGGGCTGGTCCTGGTCGGTGTCGGGTCCGCCGGGGTGTTCGCCGACTCCGGCCATCCCGCCCTCGCGGCCCTGGCACTGGCCGCGGCGCTGCTGCACACCGCCACGCACGCCGCGTTCAAGACCCTGCTGTTCCTCGGCGCCGGCTCCGTGCTGCACGCCACGGGCACCCGGGACCTGGACGAGCTTGGCGGGCTGCGCGCGCGGATGCCGGTGACCACGGGATTGTTCACCCTCGGCGCGCTCGGGGCGGCGGCGCTGCCAGGCGGCGCCGGGTTCCCCTCCGAGTGGCTGCTTCTCCAATCCCTGATACACGGGCTGGCCGTGCCCGGGATAGCCGTGGTGGTCATGCTGCCGGTCGTCGTCGCGGCGGTCGCCCTGTCGGCCGGCCTGGCGGTGGCCACCTTCGTCAAGGCCCTGGGTACCGGGTTCCTCGCCAAGCCGCGCAGTCTCGCCGCCGAGCGCGCGCACGAAGCCCCGGCGGCGATGCGGGCCGGGATGTGGCTGGCCGCGGCGGCGTGCGTGGGGTTGGCCGTGCTGCCCGGCGCGGCCGGGCCGGCGCTGAGC
>JBKOWZ010000115.1:0-9893 GCA_046724665.1 Actinomycetota bacterium | reverse complement strand
GCACCGGGCGGTCGCGGGGCTGGTGGAGCGGCGCGAGGAATTACGCGGCAGACTGGCGGCGTACCGGGTGCGGGCGGCAAGATCGGGGGCGGCTGAGGATCCCCGGCTCGAGGCGCTGCACCGCGAGGCGCACGAACTGCTGTGGTCCAAGCCGTGCGACCTGGCGGCGTCCACGAGGGCGCTGGCCGCGTACCAGAAGGCCGTGCTGGCGTTGGACCGGCCGGCGCAGCCGACCCGAGGGGGAGAGGTTCGAGGATGAGCGGCGGGGTCAGGTGCGGCCGTCCGGGCTGCGACGGCACGATCGTAGATGGGTACTGCGACACCTGCGGGCTCGCGCAGAAGCCCGCGGCGGCGGTACAGACCGCGGCGCCGGCGTCCGGTCCGCAGCGCTGCACGCGGACCGGTTGCGGCGGCACCATCGAAGACGGGTACTGCGACACCTGCGGCATGGCGGCGAGCCCCGGATCGGGCACGGGCACCGGCCGCGCGGGTTCGTCGAACGCTGCGAACAGGTCGGCGTCCGTACGTACCGGCTCGGTGCGCGGCTCCTCCTCGACCGGCCGCACGTCCACCGGCCGCAGCCGCGGTTCGGCCGTCTCCGCGCGTACCGGCACCTCGCGCAGCACGTCGGGCCGCAGTTCCGGTTCGAGCAGGCGAGGCGGGCTCGGGCTCGGCCTGGTCGAGATCCCGCAGGTGGAGTACCGCGACCCGAGCGAGGCGGTGCTCGCCGACCCGCAGGTGCCCGAGCACAAGCGGTACTGCTCGAAGTGCGGCGAGCAGGTCGGCCGCTCCCGGCAGGGCCGACCCGGGCGCACCAGCGGCTACTGCGCCAAGTGCGGCAACGCGTACGACTTCACTCCCAAGCTGTCCGCGGGGGACCTGATCGGCGGGCAGTACGAGGTGCTCGGCTGCCTGGCGCACGGCGGCCTCGGCTGGATCTACCTGGCCCGCGACAACAACGTCTCAGGGCGCTGGGTCGCTCTCAAGGGCCTGCTGGACACCGGCGACCAGGACGCGATGGCCGCGGCGGTGGCCGAGCGGCAGTTCCTCGCCGAGGTCGAGCACCCGAACGTGGTCAAGATCTACAACTTCGTGCGGCACCTAGGCGACGACTACATCGTGATGGAGTACGTCGGCGGCAAGTCGCTCAAGCAGATCGCGCTTGACTACAAGAACGGGCACGCCGGCGCGCCGCTGCCGCTCGCGCAGGTGCTGGCCTACGCGATCGAGATCCTGCCCGCCTTCGGCTACCTGCACTCGATCGGCCTGCTGTACTGCGACTTCAAGCCGGACAACGTGATCCAGTCCGAGGAGCAGCTCAAGCTGATCGACATGGGCGCGGTGCGTGCCTTCGACGACGAGGACTCGGCGGTCTACGGCACCGTCGGCTATCAGGCCCCCGAGATCGCGCAGGACGGCCCGTCGGTCGAGTCCGACCTGTTCACCGTAGGCCGGATGATGGCCGTGCTCTCCTTCGACTTCAAGGGCTACACCTCGAGCTTCGCCACCACGCTGCCGCAGCGCGGCTCGGTGCCGCTGCTGGCCGAGTACGAGTCCTTCGACCGCGCGCTGCGCCGGGCCACGCACCGGCGCCGCGAGCGCCGCTTCTCCTCCGCCGCCGAGATGGCCGGGCAGCTGACCGGGGTGCTGCGCGAGGTGCTCGCGCTGACCGACTCCCGGCCGTATCCGGCGATCCCCGGCCTGTTCACCGGCGAGCGGCTGGCGGTGGGCACCGACCTTGAACTGCCGTCCGGCGCGCAGTTCGCCGCCGCGCTGCCGATCCCGACCGTCGATCCGACCGACCCGAACGCGGGCACGCTGGCCACCCTCGGCGGCTCGCCTCGGCAGATCATCAATGCCCTGAACGCGCTGCCGCACGAGTCCACCGAGTCCTACTACCGGCTGGTGCGCGCGCAGATCGAGGAGGGCGAGCTGGCCGAGGCCGAGCGATGGCTCGAGTTCCTACGGCAGCAGGACCCTTACGACTGGCGGGTGCTCTGGTACCGCGGGCTGCTCGAGCTGACCCGGGGCCGGCCCGACCAGGCGTACGCGAACTTCGACTCCTGCTATGACGAGCTGCCCGGCGAGCAGGCGCCGAAGCTCGGCCTGGCCGCCGCGGCGGAGCTGGCCGGGCGCGGCGAGCAGGCGGCGCGCTACTACCAGCTGGTCTGGACGGTGGACCGCTCCTACGCGACCGCGGCCTTCGCGCTGGCCAGGCTGCGGATAGCGCAGAACGACCACGCCGGAGCCGTGGCGGTGCTCGGCCAGGTGCCCGAGTCGTCGATCCACCGCACCTCCGCCGAGGTGCAGTCGATCACCACCCGGCTGCGCTCGCCCGGGTTCGCCGACGGCGCCGCGCCCGCCGAGCTGCACGAGATGAGCAGTCGCGTGCAGGCGCTCGGCCTGGACGGCGAGGCGTACGAGTCGATGGTGTGCCGGGTGCTGCTCGGCGCGCTCGACTGGGTCGGCGCGCATCCGCCGGCCTCGGCGGTGGCCCGGAACATGTCGCAGGGCCGGGTCTTCGACGCCGACCTGACCGAGCGCGAGGTGCGTCTTGCCCTGGAGCGCTCGTACCGGGCGCGCGCCCGGATGGCCGCTGATCGCAGAAGCCGGATCGAGCTGGTGGACCAGGCCAACTCGCTGCGTCCCAGGACCCTGGTATGAGCGGAACGGAGGACGGCGCCCTGCCTACGCAACATCCGGACGCGGTAGTCGCGGCTGTACCCGCGCAGGCTTTACCCGAACAGGCTGAGGGCGCTGCGCAGCCGCACCTCGCCTGCGCGTCGTGCGGGGCCGAGGTGCTGCCCGGCGACGGGTTCTGCGAAGCCTGCGGCGCCGACCTCGCGGTGCGCCGCGCCGCGCCGCCCGACGCCGCGCAGGTTCCGTGTCCCGATTGCGGGCAGACCGCGTTCTCCGACGGGTACTGCGACAACTGCGGCAGGCTCGCGCCCTCTGGGCGTGACCGGGTCGAGCGCGACCTCGGCAGCGTGGCCGGCGTGACCGACCGCGGGTTGCGGCACAGCCGCAACGAGGACGCGATGGCGTTCGCCGTGATCGGCCCGGAATCCGGCCGGCCGGCGGCGGGTGTCATCGTGGTCTGCGACGGCGTGTCCACCTCCACCGACCCGCAGCGCGCCTCGCAGCTGGCCGCGGACACCGCCCTTGAGCACATTTTGCAGCCGCTGCGCCGCGGCGAGCCCGCGGACGCCTCCATCAGTGCCGCGATCGAGGCCGCGCAGCGTGCCGTCGCCGCGCTGGGCGAGGAGTATCAGGACCGCGCCGGCGCGCCCTCGTGCACCATCGCCACCGCGGTCGTCGAGCCCGGACTCGTCACGGTCGGCTGGGTCGGCGACAGCCGCGTCTACTGGCTGGGCGCGGACGGCGCGAGCTCCCGGCGGCTGACCGACGACGACACCTGGGCGGGACAGCTGATCATCGAGGGCGCGGTCGAGGAGGCCGAGGCGTACAAGGCGCCGCACGCGCACGCGATTCTGCGCTGGCTCGGCCCCGACGCCCCGGCAGAGCCGCCGCACGTGCGCCGGTTCGTGCCGGACGGCCCCGGCCTCGTGCTGGCGTGCAGCGACGGGTTGTGGAACTACGTCTGGGACGCGGGGGACCTGGCCCGCCTCGTGGCCGCCGACGCCGCGCGCGGTCTGGCGGCCGGCGCCGTGACGCTCACCGCCGTGGCCCTCGACGGCGGCGGCCAGGACAACATCACCACCGTGCTCGCCGCATATCCGCCGGACGGGTCGCCGCGGGCGGACGAGGACTTGACGCAGACCATTGAGATCGTGCCGTCCGATGAGGGGATCGAACAGTGAGCACCAGCAGCGGCCTGCCGCAGTTCGGCGTGAGCGTCTACCAGAACGAATACCTGTCCGAGGGGGCGGACGAGGTCAACGCGATCGTCACGGTGACCTCCTCCGGCTCGACCGCCGGCTCGGCCGGCACGCGCGCGGCCCAGGTGATCATGGTGGACTGCTCCGGCTCGATGGACTATCCGTCCACGAAGATGTCGGCCGCGCGGCAGGCCACCAGGGCGGCGATCGACGCGATCCGTGACGGCGTGCCGTTCGCCGTCGTCGCCGGGACGCACGTGTCGAGGATGGTCTTCCCCAACACCGAGTACCTGGTGCCTGCCGACGCCTCCACCCGCGCGGCCGCCAAGGCCGCCGTGGACCGGCTCACGGCCGGCGGCGGCACCGCGATCGGCCAGTGGCTCGCGCTGGCCGACCGGCTGTTCACCGGGCACGAGAACGCGATCCGGCACGCGATCCTGCTGACCGACGGCAAGGACGAGCACGAGACCCCGGCCGACCTGGACCAGGCGATCGCCCGCTGCGAGGGCCGGTTCACCTGCGACTGCCGCGGCGTGGGCACCGACTGGGTGGTCGCCGAGCTGCGCCGGGTCGCGACCGGCCTGCTCGGCACGGTGGACATCGTGCCCGAGCCGGGCGGCCTGGCCGCCGACTTCCGCTCGATGATCGAGGCCGCGATGGGCAAGGCGGTCGCGGACGTGCGGCTGCGGTTGTGGTCGCCGCAGGGGGCGTCGGTCAAGTTCGTCAAGCAGGTCGCGCCGACTGTGGTGGACCTGACCGGCAAGCGCGTGCCGACCGGCCCGCTGGCCGGGGACTACCCGACCGGGGCGTGGGGCGCCGAGTCGCGCGACTACCACGTCTGCGTCACGGTGCGCGCCGGCTCGGTGGGCGACGAGATGCTGGCCGGCCGCGCCTCGCTGGTCTCGGTCGATTCCTCCGGGCAGGCCGAGGTGCTCGGCCAGGGCCTGGTGCGCGCGGTGTGGACCGACGACGCGGCGCTGTCCACGAAGATCAACCGGCAGGTCGCGCACTACACCGGGCAGGCGGAGCTGGCCGACGCGATCCAGGAGGGCCTTGAGGCGCGCAAGAACGGCGACTTCGACACGGCCACCGCCAAGCTGGGCCGCGCGGTGCAGCTCGCCGCCGAGTCCGGCAACGAGGAGACGACCAAGCTGCTGCACAAGGTGGTGGACGTGGACGATCCGGCGACCGGCACGGTGCGGCTCAAGGCGCGGGTCAACGACGCGGACGAGATGGCGCTCGACACCAGGTCGAGCAAGACCGTGCGGGTCGGCAAGGGCAACAACAACTAGCCGTGGCCCAAGGCTGAGCCCGGGCGTGGGCGGCCCGGGGTGAAAGCGAGTCCACGGACCGGGGAGGCTTCCGATGGCGCTGTGTCCAGCCGGGCACGATTCTCAGACCAGCGACTACTGCGACACCTGCGGCGCGGTGATGGGCGGTGCGCCGGTCAGGCCCGCCGCCGAGTCCGCCGCGTCAGGGCCGGCGGTGTCCGGTACCGGCGTATCCGGTTCCGGCACGTCCGCACCGTCCGAGACCGGCGCGGGGGCCGCCGCAGGCGGCTCGTGCCCGCAGTGCGGCGCCGAGCGCGGCGGCCGGTTCTGCGAGGAGTGCGGGTTCGACTACGAGCTGGCCGAGCTCGTACCGCCCACGCTGACGCCTGCGGCATCGTCAACGCCGCAGGGACCGGCCGCGTCGTCGGCGGCGCAGAACCCGGATCCGTTCGCGGAAACGCTGGCGATGCCGCCGGACTACGACTTCGACGCCGAGTTCGAGAAGGCCGAGCGAGAATTCGCCGCGTCCGGCAGCGCGACTGAGGCGGGTCAGGCGCCGGTGCCGCCGGTGTCCGGTCGGGCATCCGCGCAGTCGGTGTCGGCCGCGACTGGAGCGGTGACTGCGGCCACGGCCGCCGGGGCGTCCCCTGCACCGCCGCGCCGGCTCACGGCCGTCGTCATCGCCGATCCCGAGTACTACGCCGCGCAGATCGAGCGCGGCGACATCGTCGAGGCCGACTTCCCGTTCCCGAAGTATCCCGGCGAGCGCCGCTTCCCGCTGGACGGCGACCGGATCAGGATCGGCCGGGCCTCGGCCAGCCGGGGCATCGCGGTCGAGATCGACCTGACCGGGCCGCCGCTCGACCCGGCGGTCTCGCACCTGCACGCCCAGCTGCTGCGTGCCGCGGACGGCTCGTGGTCGCTGGTGGACCTCGACTCCGCCAACGGAACCCGGCTCAACGGCGCCGAGGAACCGCTGCCCGCCGAGACCGAGGTGCCGGTCGGCCCCGGCGACCGGATCCATCTCGGCGTGTGGACCACGCTCGTCCTCGAAGGGGCCTGATCCCAGAGAGCTGATAAAGCGCTGCCCGCCGCCGCGACGGCGTCGCGGGGTGGGCGCTGTCGTCGCCCGGGCACCGCACGGCCCGGGCGACGCAGCGTGCGCACGTCCCCCCGGACGGCGCCGTCTCAGAGCACGTCGTCGAACTCGCCGTCCTTGATCCCGGCGAGGAACGCCGCGATCTCGGCGCGGGTGTAGACCAGCGCCGGCCCGTGCGGGTCGCGCGAGTTGCGCACCGCGACCGAGCCGTCCGCCAGCGCCGCCAGTTCGACGCAGTTGCCGTTGTAGCCGCTGTGGCTGCTCTTGCGCCACGCGGCGCCGACCAGACGGTCGGCCGACACGCCGTTGGTGATCTCAGGGTTCTGCGCTGCCATGGCCCCTCACTTTCCGACCGACCTGCACGGTCCGTCTGCACGAGTCACTTGCACATGCACCTGCCTAACGCAAAGTAGCACCGTGAAAGCCGGATGCAAACGAAGAGCTGAGGATCAGACCATTGCCGAACCTTCGGCCGAAAGGCCAGGTCCGACGGGTCGTCAGAACGTGTCAGCGCTCGACTCGCGGAAGACTGTCTCAGTGGACGTCTGACGACGGCGAGCGGCTACGCCCGTACGCCCCGACGCCTCTTGCACGGCGTGGCCGGGGCGCGGCGCGGTCAGATCTCCTCGCGCACCTTCAGCAGGATCTGCCGGCTGCGCGCCGGAGTCTCCGCCTCCACGGCCAGCCGGTCGAGCGCGCGGCTGTAGATCTCGATCTCCTCGGGCTTCTCCAGGTAGAGCGCGCCGGCCAGGTGTTCGACGTACACGATGTCCGACAGCTCGGCCTCGCCGAAGCGCAGCAGCGTGAACGGCCCCTCCGCTCCGTATCCGCTGGTCTGGTACGGCACGACCTGCAACGAGATGTTCGACAGCGCGGTCATCTCCAGCAGGTGGTCGATCTGCGCGCGCAGCACCCGCGGCCCGCCGAGCCGGCGGTAGAGCACCGACTCGTCGATGACGACCCACAGCTTCGGCGCCGTCTGACCGAGCAGGATCTTCTGCCGCTGCATTCGCAGATGCACTTTGCGTTCCGTCTCGCGGTTCGCGTTCTGCGGGCGCCCGCGGCTGGCGATCGCCATCGCGTAGGCCTCGGTCTGCAACAGGCCGGGGACGAACTGCAACTCGTACGCCTTGATCTGGGTGGCGGACTCCTCGAGGCCGACGTAGTCCTCGAACCACTTCGGCATCAGGTCGCTGTAAGCGTGCCACCAGCCCTGCACGTTCGACTGCCCGACCAGGGCGAGCACCTTCGCGCGCTCCTCCTCGTCCTGCACGCCGTAGAGGGTGAGCAGGTCCGCGACGTCGCGCTCCTTGAAGCCGACCCGGCCGCTCTCCATCCGGCTCAGCTTCGACTCGGAGCCGCGGATGCTGTACGCGGCCGATGCCCGGCTGATCCCGGCCTGCTCACGCAGCCTGCGCAGTTGCGTGCCGAGAATCAACCGCCTGACCGTCGGGCCAGGCGCAGGGGTCTGCCTCGGGTCGTCGAACACGGTTGACCTCTCCGTCGAACTTCTTGGCGCGTTTACGATCGTATTACGACTCCTTACGCTAAGTTAAGCGCCATCAGCTCTCTGCCTTGTGCAAACGACCCGGGAGATCGCATATGACCGACAACGCCGTCGCCCCGTCCAGCAGGTCCGTGCCCGTGGGTGTCGATCCGACCAGGGCCAGTATCGCCCGGGTGTACGACGCCTTCCTCAACGGCAAGGACAACTACGAGGTGGACCGGCAAGTCGTCACGGATGTGACGTCGGTCGCCCCGGAGGCCCGGGATCTGGCGACGGAGAATCGCAACTTCCTCATCCGCGCCTGCCGCTTCCTGGCCGCGCAGACCGGGATTGACCAGTTCCTCGACTGCGGTTCGGGCCTGCCCACCGCCGAGAACGTGCACCAGGTCGTGCAGCGGGTCAACCCGGACGCCACGGTCGTCTACATCGACAACGACCCGGTGGTGCTCGCCCACGGCCGCGCGCTGCTGGAGGAGAACGAGCAGACGCACCTGGTGTCCGCGGACATCTTCGACCCGCGCGACGTGCTGGGCAACGAGGAGATCCGCCAGCGGATCGACTTCACCAGGCCGCTGGCGTTCCTCCAGATGGGGACGCTGCACCACGACAACGGCCCGCGCGAGCACCCCGCGCAGGTCATGCGCGAGTACATCGACGCGCTGCCGTCGGGCTCGTACGTGGGGATAAGCCACTTCCTCGACCCGGAGAACGAGCACACCGAGGTGGCCCGCCGGATGGAGGACAGGTTCCTGCACAGCCCGATGGGCTCGGGCACCTTCCGGACCCGCGCCGAGCTGCTGGAGCTCTTCGACGGGCTCGAACTCGTCGAGCCGGGCCTTGAGCTGTGCGCGCGGTGGTGGCCGGACGGACCCTTCCTGGAGCCGCTGAACCAGGCGCAGTACTGCATCGCCGGAGCCGTCGGCCGCAAGCCCTGATTGCGTGCCCTGATCGAGTCATGATTGCGAGCCCTGATCCTCGCTCGCCGTGTGCGCCTCGCCCGAGGGGTCGGGAGGCGAGGCGCACCCGGCGTCTGGCACACGGCGCGCGTTTCGCGACGCGTCAGCCAGTCGGTCAGCTGATCGCCGGTTGTCGGTTGACCGTCAGCCGGTGTACTGCACGATGATCTTCGTGAAGTCGTACGGGTTCTGACTGATGTTCGAGCACGTACCCGGCGCCCACGGCTCGACCGCACCGACAGGGCACTGATAGTCCCGGTTGACCGACCAGAACGAGAACCACGCCGGGTGGTTCACCTTGGCGAAGGCCAGCAGGGTGTTGAAATCGGACTGGGTGAACAGCTCAGAGGGCTGGTCGGTGTGCCCGTTCATCAGCTGGAAGCCCAGGTGCGCCCAGGCCGTCGCGGCGTTCCAGCCGTAGATCGACTCCAGCTGGCCGACCGCGGCGTTGGCGATCGACTCGGTCTGCGCGGCCTCGGTGCCCGCGGTCAGGCCGGTGTCGAAGTCCATGATGTTGATCACGTCGAGCCGGGCGCCGTTGGCGATGGCCTGCCGGATCTCGTCGGTGCCGCTGCCCGGGAAGCCGACCGTGGTCATCGGGATGGTCAGCGAGACCTTCAGGCCGGGGTTGTTCGCCTCGAGGATCTTGATCGCGCCGAAGCGGACCGCGGTGTTCGAGTCCAGCGCGGTGTTCTCGTAGTCGAAATCGACCCGGGTCAGCCTGTACTTGTTGATCACCTGCTGGTACGCGCTGGCCAGCGCGGAGGCCGAACCGCAGGTCGAGCCGAGCTCGGTGCCGTTGTAGCCGCCGAAGGACACCGCGACGTCGCCGCCCGCCGCGCGGATGGCGTTGACGTCGGCCGCCACGGCCGTGTCCGAGGAGACCGGAGTCGAGGAGTTGCCGTCCCACGCCGGGGTGCACCCGCCGGAGTCGAGCACGAAGGCGAGGTTGAACTGCTTCTCCCCGGAACCGCTGATGATCGAGGAGATCGAGGCCGGGCTGTTGTCCAGCGGCATGAAGTACACCGGGTGCGTGAACGCGCCGTTGCCTCCGGGCGAGGTGACTGTCCCCGACGGCGTGGGTGACGGTGATGTGCTTGGGCTGTGTGTTGGTGTGGTGCTGGGTGTGGGGGTGGGTGTGGTGCTGTTGGTGGTGGTTGGTGTTGGTGTGCTGGTTGGTCCGGCGGGGCCGTTTAGCGACAGGTCGTCGGCGTGGTAGGT
>JBKOWZ010000070.1:0-12691 GCA_046724665.1 Actinomycetota bacterium | reverse complement strand
CAGCACCCCCTCGGTGAGCGTGACGTCGTGGCAGCGCTCGACCCGCACCCCGGCGCGCAGCAGCCGAGGGTAGTCCGTCTCGGTGGCGGCCCACACCCATCGCGGCGCGGCGGCGCGCTCACGCTCCGCAACGACCGCTGCCAGGTCCGGCGCCCGGTGCGGCGGCCGCTCGGGCACGCCCTCGTCCGTCAAGACCCGGACCCAACCGGACAGGCTCGGATCGCCGGGCTCGACCGGGTCGATGGTAAGCGCGATGCGCACGGTCCCATCATCGCGCCGGGCACCGACAACGACGGCGCAGCGGCACGACGCCGTGACACGAAGCGGTGACATAAGGCAATGACATAAGGCGGTGACACGAGACAGTGGCACGAGGGCGCCGGGCAGGCGACGTCGATGCCCCCTGCCGCACCAACGGCGCCACGTGACCCGATACGCCTCGGCACGATCATGTCCGAGCATAAGGAACAGAACTTCGCCTCAGGCCTAACCGCGACCAAACGCGGATCGTCGCCCCGGCGGTGGCGCGAGGCAGTGTCATGTGACATTGTACTGGCGTGACCCGGGACTCGGTCTGCGACGTCGTGATCATCGGCGGCGGCATCGTCGGCGCGGCCTGCGCCTACTATGCGGCGGGCGCCGGGCTCGACGCCGTGGTGGTGGACCGCGGACCGGTCGCGGGCGGGACCACCGGCGCCGGCGAGGGCAACCTCCTGCTGTCGGACAAGGCACCGGGGCCGGAACTCGAACTCGCGCTGCTGTCCGCGCGGCTGTGGCGGGAGCTGTCGGCCGAGCCGTTCGGCCGCTCGATCGAGTTCGAGCTCAAGGGCGGGCTGGTCGTCGCGGCGGACGCGGCGGGCCTCGACGCGCTGACCGCGCTCGCCGAGCGGCAGCGCCACGACGGCGTCGAGGCGCGTCTGGTCGCGGCCGACGAGTTGGACGACCTGGAGCCGCACCTCGCCCCGGGGCTGGCCGGCGGCGTGTTCTATCCGCAGGACGCGCAGGTACAGCCCGCGCTCGCCGCGGCGCAGCTGATCGCGGCGGCACGGCGCGCCGGTGCCGGGCTGCGCATCGGTGAGACCGTCACCGGGATCCGGCGCGCGCCGGACGGCGCCGTCCGCACGGTGGTGACCAGCGGCGGCGAGATCCACACGGCGGCCGTGGTCAACGCCGCGGGCGTGTGGGGCGGCGAGGTGGCCGGGCTCGCCGGGGTGACGCTGCCGGTGCAGCCTCGGCGCGGGTTCATCCTCGTCACCGAGCCGCTGCCGCCGCTGATCCGGCACAAGGTGTACGCGGCGGACTACGTCGCGGACGTGGCGAGCGACTCGGCGGCGTTGCAGACCTCCGCGGTGGTGGAGGGTACGGCGTCAGGGCCCGTACTCATCGGGGCCAGCCGCGAGCGCGTGGGCTTCGACCGCGGCATCCGGCTGCCGGTGCTGCGGCGCCTCGCCGAGCAGGCGATCGCGCTGTTCCCGCTGCTCGCGCGGGTGGACGCGATTCGCACATACGTGGGCTTCCGGCCGTACCTGCCCGACCATCTGCCGGCCGTCGGGCCGGATCCGCGCGTGCCAGGGCTCTTCCACGCCTGCGGCCACGAGGGCGCCGGGATCGGCCTCGCCCCCGCGACCGGCCACCTGATCGTCCGTTCGCTGCTCGGGCTGCCGCCGGGGATCGGCACGGCCGCGTTCCGGCCCGAGCGCTTCGCAACCCCGATGGAGGAAGCATGCTGATTCGACGCCGTACCCCGCAGAGCCTGGTCTCGGCGCGGCCGGAGGCCGGATTCACGCTGCGGATCGACGACCGGGAGCTGCGCGCGCTGCCGGGCCACACGATCGCCGCGGCCCTGTGGCGGGACGGGATCGTCTCGTGGCGCTACACGCGTGACGGCGGCAGGCCGCGCGGGGTGTTCTGCGGCATCGGGGTCTGTTTCGACTGCCTGGTCACCGTCAACGGACGGCCGAACCAGCGCGCCTGCCTGACCGAGGCGCGTCCCGGCGACGTCGTGCGTACCCAGGAGGGAACGGGCCACGATGCCCACGACCTTTGATTCAGCCCGCGCAGCGCGGGGCCTGGTCGTCGTCGGCGCCGGCCCCGCCGGGCTCGCCGGCGCGCTGACCGCGGCGGACGCGGGCGTCCCGGTGACGCTCATCGACGCCGGCGCGCAGATCGGCGGGCAGTTCTACCGGCAGCCGTCGCCTCGGCTGCGAGCCCGGCGACCGCAGGCCCTGCACCACGACTGGCGCACCTGGCTGTCACTGCGCCGCCGCTTCGACGCCCACGTCGCGGCGCACCGGATCCGTCACCTGGCGCGGCACCAGGTCTGGTTCGCGCAGCACTCGGACAGCGGCTTCGAGGTGCACGCGCTCGCCCCCGAACGGGACGGCCACGTGTCAGTGCACGCAGGCGCTCTGCTGCTCGCGACCGGAGCCTACGAGAAGGTCCTGCCGTTCCCCGGCTGGACGCTACCCGGCGTGATCACCGCGGGCGCCGCGCAGGCGATGCTCAAGGGGACGCTCGTGCTGCCCGGCCGCACCGTGGTGGTCGCCGGGACGGGTCCGCTGCTGCTCCCGGTGGCCGCGGGGCTCGCGCAGGCCGGTGCTCGGGTCAGTGCGCTGATCGAGTCCGCCGATCCGCGGGGCCTGAGACAGCTCGCGCCGATGCTGGCCGCGCATCCCGACAAGCTCGCCGAGGCCGCCGGATACGCGGCGAGGCTGGCCCGGTATCGCGTACCGATCCGTTACGGGCACACGGTTCTGGCCGCGCACGGCACCGCGCGCGTCGAGGCCGTCACCGTCGCCGCGCTGGACCGGCACGGACAGCTGCGTCAGGGCACTGAGCGGCGGATCCCGTGCGACAGCCTGGCCATCGGGCACGGACTGCTCCCGCACCTCGAACTGGCCTCGGCGCTCGGCGCGCGCGTGACCGGTGACGACCGTCCGGCGGCATGGGTTGACGACGAGCAGCGCACCGACGTGGCAGGACTCTGGGCGGCCGGAGAGACGACCGGGATCGGCGGCGCGGCACTCGCCCTGATCGAGGGCGAGATCGCCGGACGCTCGATCGCCGCGGCGCTGCTCGGACGGCGGCAGGACGTGAGCGGATCGGCGCGGCTGGCACGCGACCGCGGCCGCCTGCGGGACTTCTTCGCGGCGCTCGACCGGGTCTATCCGCCCCCCGCGTCCGCGCTCGACACGCTCGCCGACACGACGATCGTGTGCCGGTGCGAGGAGGTCACCGCCGGCTCGGTGCGCGCCGCGGTGCGGGAGTTCGGGGCGAGCGACCTGCGCACCGTCAAACTGCTGACTCGCGCCGGCATGGGCTGGTGTCAGGGCCGCGTGTGCACGCCCGGCGTCGCGGCGGTCGCCGGATGCCCGGCCGCCGTGCCGCGCATCCCGTTCGCCCGGCCGGTGCCACTCGGTGTCCTGGCCCGATCAAGCGGCACGGAGGATGAGAATGACAAGGGAACCGGTGAACAGTGGTGAATAGTTCTGATATGCGGCGCCCCTGGCACGGCGTCCTCGTCGCGACCGCGCTACCCCTGCGCGACGATCTGACCATCGACTACGACGCCTACGCGGCGCACTGCGCCTGGCTGATCGACGAGGGCTGCGACGCCGTCGTGCCCAACGGCTCGCTCGGCGAGTACCAGACGCTGACCGCCGAGGAACGCGCGACCGTGATCGACGTCGCCGTCTCGGCGGTCGGCCCCGACCGGGTGATCCCGGGCGTCGGCGCGTACGGCAGCGCCGAGTCGCGGCGGTGCGCGCAGTACGCTGCCGAGGTCGGGGCGCAGGCGGTGATGCTGCTGCCGCCCAACGCCTACCGCGCCGACGAGCGTGCGGTCCGCGAGCATTACGCGGCCGTCGCCGAGGTCGGCCTGCCGATCATCGCCTACAACAACCCGCACGACACGAAGGTGGATCTGACCCCTGAGTTGCTGGCCTCGCTGCACGCGGACGGGCTCATCCACGCGGTCAAGGAGTTCAGCGGCGACGTGCGGCGCGCGTATCAGATCGCTGAGCTGGCGCCCGAGCTCGACCTGCTGGCCGGCGCGGACGACGTGCTGCTGGAGCTCGCGATCGCCGGGGCGAAGGGCTGGGTCGCCGGGTATCCCAACGCCCTGCCGCGCTCGACCGTGCAGCTCTTCCGCGCCGCGACCGGCGGCGACCCGGCGGACGCGCTGTCGCTGTACCGGCAGCTGCATCCCCTGCTGCGCTGGGATTCGCGGACCGAGTTCGTCCAGGCGATCAAGCTGTCGATGGACCTGGCCGGGCGCCGCGGCGGGCCGTGCCGTCCGCCGCGCCTGCCGCTCGCGCCCGAGCAGGAGGCAGCGGTGCGCGCGGCCACCGAGAAGGCGCTGGCCGCGGGGCTACGCTGACCGCGCTCAGCGAAGGCGCGAGGAACACGGAAGCGAGCGAAAGGACGCTGACATGCGCAGCAAACTGGTCCTGCACGCGGTGGACTCGCACACCGAGGGCATGCCCACGCGGGTGATCACCGGCGGCGTCGGCGTGATCACCGGCGCGACCATGTCCGAGCGGCGTACGCACTTCATCGAGCACATGGACGATCTGCGTACCCTGCTGATGTACGAGCCGCGCGGCCACGCGGCGATGAGCGGTGCGATCCTGCAACCGCCGACCCGCCCCGACGCCGACTACGGCGTGCTGTTCATCGAGGTCTCCGGCTGCCTGCCGATGTGCGGCCACGGCACCATCGGCGTGGCGACGGTCCTGGTCGAGACCGGGATGGTGCCGGTGACCGAGCCGGTCACCACGATCCGGCTCGACACGCCGGCCGGCCCGGTCACCGCGGAGGTGGCGGTGCGCGACGGCGCGGCGGTCTCGGTACGGCTGCACATGGTGCCCTCGTTCGCGGTCGGACTGGATCTCAAGGCCCTGCTGCCGGACGGCCGTACCGTCACCTACGACCTCGCATACGGCGGCAACTTCTACGCGATCCTGCCGCTCGACCAGTTCGGCCTGCCCTTCGACCGCGCCGCGAAGAACGAGATCCTCGCCGCGGGGCTGTCGCTGATGCGGGCCATCAACGACGAGCAGCCGCCGGTGCACCCGACCGATCCGACGATCACCGGCTGCCACCACGTGCACCTGCTCGCCCCCGGCGCGAGCGCACAGCACTCCCGGCACGCGATGGCGATCCACCCCGGCTGGTTCGACCGCTCGCCGTGCGGCACCGGCACCGCCGCCCGCATGGCGCAGCTGCACGCGCGCGGAGAGCTCGGGCTGCATCAGGACTTCGTCAACGAGTCGCTGATCGGCAGCACCTTCACCGGCCGGCTGATCGACACCGCCGAGGTCGGGACCCTGCCCGCCGTCGTGCCGACGGTCACCGGACGAGCGTGGATCACCGGGACGGCACAATATCTGCTCGACCCCACCGACCCCTTCCCCGGCGGTTTCCTGCTGTGAACGCCATCGACCAAGACCGCGCGAGCCGGCTGGACCGCGTGAACGACATAGCGCTGCCGTCGCTCGGCAGCGGCCGGCGCAACTACCGCGACCAGGTCGCCCACGCCCTGCGCGCGGCGCTGATCAGCGGTCAGCTGCGCCCCGGCGAGCTGTACTCGGCGCCGGTGCTCGCCGCGCGCTTCGGCGTCTCGGCCACCCCGGTGCGCGAGGCGATGCTCGACCTGGTGCGGGAGGGTCTGGTGGAAACGGTCTCGAACAAGGGATTCCGGGTCACCGCGGTCACCGAGCGGCAGTTGGACGAGTACACGCACATCCGGTCCCTGATCGAGATCCCGGTGGTCGCCGGGCTCGCGGCGGCGGCGAGCCCGGACGACCTCGTCGCGCTGCGCCCCGACGCCGAGCGGATCGTCGCCGCCGCGAAGGCGGCGGACCTGATCGGCTACATCGAGGCCGACCGGCGCTTCCATCTCGGCCTGCTCGCCCTCGCCGGCAACCGCCACCTGGTCGAGGTCGTCGGCGACCTGCGCAAGCGCTCGCGGCTCTACGGCCTGACCGCGCTCGCCGAGCGCGGCCTGCTCGAAGCGTCCGCGCATGAGCACCTGGAGCTGCTCGACGCGCTGCTGGCCCGAAACGAGCCGGCCGTGCGCGCCGTGATGACGCGGCACCTCGGCCACGTGCGCGGCCTGTGGGCCCACTGACGCGACCGGTCCGCGACTCGTTGACAAGCGCATTCGATCTCTGCCAGACTCCGCCAGTCCTGGTCAGTCGGACGGCTCATGGAAGAGGCGCGGGGGCCCTCAGGTGTCGAATCCCATCGTCAAGGCGCTCGAAGACGCCGCGGAGCGCATCGGCCGCACGCTCAGCAAGGACGCGGGCAAGGCCGTCGAGGACATGTACCGCAGCGCGGGCAAGAACACCGAGGCGGTCATCGAGCGGATCAGCAAGGCCGACGCGGAGAGCGCGCACAAGCTGATCGACCTGGTCGAGAAGTCCGGAAAGGGAAACGTCGTCCGGGACGCCGAGAAGGCGGCCTCGATGCGCCGGCGTTTCGGCGACATCCTCGACCCGGCCAACGCCGGAAAGCCGGTCCGCTACCTGGACGAGCACGGCAACCCGATTCCGACGAGCAAGCTCATGCACCCGGACATGTCCGACGCCGAGCGCATGCGGCTCCAGTCCATCCAGGACAAGATCAACGCGGACAGCCAGGCGTACCGCGCCCAGCACGGCAGCTGGCCTCCCTCGCCGGCCGGCGTGGACAAGTCGCATCCGGCCGTCCAGGATCTGCTGCCGCCCGGCTACGACCCGTATCACGGCCAGGGCCGCGACGCCTGGATGCAGAGCATCACCAAGCCGGACGGCAGCCTCGACTGGGCCGACGGGAAGAAGTTCCCCGACGGCTTCTCCAGCCCGACGGACCGCGAACCCGTCGTGCTCTCCCCCGGCCAGACCATCGACCGGTTCGGCGGCCCCAACGGCAAGTTCACCTCCCCCGCCGGCGTCCCGTATCCGGACCGCGCGCTGCCCGCGATCAGCCTGGACGCCGGATACCATCAGTACGAGGTGATCAAGCCGTTGCCTGCGTGGCAGGGCACGATCGCCCCACAGATGGGCGAGCCGGGCGGCGGCGTCCAGCACTACCTGCCGTTCTCGGTCGAGGCGCTGCTCAAAGAGGGCTACCTGAGGGAGAAGACGCTGTGAACATGGACGAACTCGGGCTCATCTTGCGCCTGTTGCAGGTGCCCGACAGCATCGCGTCCATCGGCCGCCTTCGCGACGACCACTACTGCCTGCTCCCGCACGACGATGGCACCTTCGAGGTCTTCTGGTACGAGCGCGGCGGCCATCACGACCAGTGCGTCTACGACAACGAGCGGGCCGGCTGCTACAGCTTCCTCGGCCAGATCGGCGGGGGGCTGACCGGCCGTCAGTACGTCGTACCCGGGACCGGTGTCAGCAGCTCGATCGGCGGCGCGCCCTTTGACCATCCGGCGGTGCAGGCGCTGCTCGCCGACACAGACCTCTACGGAGGGCTCGGCGCGGACGGCTGGGCCGAGCGGTTCGTCGTGCCGGAGCAGGCCGAGATCGCGCCGAGCGCTCGCCGGCTGATCTGGCCGCCCCAGAACGAGTACCCCGACGGCTTCGCCTCGGCCACTGGCCGACAGCCCGCGCGCCTCGAACCCGGCACCGTGGTCGATTCGTTCGGCCCCACGTTCACCAGCGTCCTGTTCGACGTGGACACGCCGTTCGCCGCGCGCTCCCTTCCGCTCGACTACGCCGCGTCCGGCTACCGCCAGTGGCTCGTCCTCAAGGAGACCGCGGTCTGGTCCGGCCCGGTAGCGCCCTGGTTCGGGCAGCCCGGCGGCGGCGTGCAGCACTTCGCGCTGATGCCGGTGACCGACCTGGTCGGGTCCGGCTTCATCGAGGAAGTGCCGCTGACCGAGCCGGCCGCGCCGGAGCAGCCGGCGACCGGAGACCTGTTCGCGCAGGATCCCGCCAGCCAGCTCTCCCACTTCTCCAACGTCGCGGCGCCGCCGGGGCTGATCAGCGAGGGCCGGGCCGAGGAACAGCGCTGGTGCCTGATCGAGGGCGCCGACGGCTGGTGGGACGTGTTCTTCTACGAGCGCGGCTCGCGCACCGAGGACCTCGGGCGCGCCGACTCGCGGCTCGCCGCGCTGCGCCTGCTCGGCGGCCGCCTGCTCTACACGGACATCCTCAACCGCATGCCGTGAATCCGTCCGCCGTCAAGGCCCTGCTTCGGCGCGCCGCGGCGGCCGCCGCGTCCGCACGCAGCCTGCTGGAGAGCGACCAGCACGCGCAGCAGGCGGTGCGGGAGGCGTACGGCGCGCTGCACTCGGCCGCGGTGCGCGACCGGCTGCGCGCGACGCCGACCGAGCGGCTCAGGGAAGTCGTGCCGCGGCTGCCGGTCGCGAGGCTGGAGAAGGCCGGGTTCGCCGACGTACACGCCGTGCTGTCGGCCGGAACCGAGCGGCTGCGACAGATCCAGGGCATCGGCGCGCGCAGCGCCGCGCAGGCCGTGGCGGCGGCGCAGCGGATCGCCGAGGCGGTGGCCGCGGACACGCGGATCTCCGCGGACGTCGATCCCGACGACCCGGACGGCGCGAACCTGCTGGCCGCGCTGCACCGGGTGCAGAACGCGCAGAGCGCGGCGGACCGGGCCCGCGAGCCCGCACGGCGGCTCGGCGACCAGCTCAGCCGCCTGATATCCGGCGCCCGGCCGCTGAGCAGCAGGCTGCGCCGTACGTTCTCCGGGGCGCGGCGGCGGGGCGAGGCCGAGCAAGCGGTCGCAGGGCTCGAAGAACTGCTCGACGCGCCCGCGACACAGCGCGACCTCAAGCGGATCGAGACCGCCGACAAGCGGCTGCGCGCCCCGCGGCCGCGGCCGGCCGCGGTCCGGCGCGACTTCGAGAAGAAGGCCGCGGACTACTTCGGCACGCTCGCCCGGATCGTCGGCGTGCAGGAGGACGCCGAGGCCGCCCGCGGCTTCCTGCCCGAGCAGCTGGCCGAGAAGATCGAGCAGCAGCAGCTCGACACCCGGCACCTGCGCGTCTCGCTGCGCGGCTACCAGGCCTTCGGCGCGCGCTTCGCGCTGGCCGGGCGGCGCGTCGTGCTCGGCGACGAGATGGGCTGCGGCAAGACCGTCGAGGCGATCGCGGCGATGGCGCACCTGCGGGCCGAGGGCGAGCGGCACTTCCTCGTGGTGTGCCCGGCCAGCGTCCTGATCAACTGGATGCGCGAGGTGCGCGGTCACAGCACGCTGCGGCCGTACCGGCTGCACGGCGCCGAGCGCGAGGAGCAGCTGGGCGCCTGGGCCGCGTCGGGCGGCGTCGGCGTCACCACCTTCGAGACGGTGCGCGCGCTTGAGCTGCCCGCGCGCGTCAGGGTCGGCATGCTCGTGGTGGACGAGGCGCACTACGTCAAGAACCCTGACACGCAGCGCTCGCAGGCGCTGCGCGGCTGGACCCGCCGGATCGGCCGGGTGCTGTTCCTGACCGGCACGCCGATGGAGAACCGGGTCGAGGAGTTCCGCAACCTGGTGGACTTCCTCCAGCCGGGGCTGGTGGACGAGACGCTGGAGATCGACGCGGTCGCCGGGTCGAAGGCGTTCCGCCGTGCCGTCGCCCCCGCGTACCTGCGCCGCAACCAGGAGGACGTGCTCGCCGAACTGCCCGAGCTCACTCGGGTGGACGAGTGGGAGGAGTTCGGCCCGCAGGAGCTGGCGGCCTACCGGCAGGCGGTGGACGAGGGCAACTTCATGGCGATGCGCCGCGCGGCGTACGCGGCCGGCAGCGTGCGCGGCTCGGCGAAGCTGCGCCGCCTGGTCGAACTGGTGGACGAGGCCAGCGACTCGGGGCGCAAGGTCGTGGTGTTCTCCTACTTCCGCGACGTGCTCGACACGGTATGCACCGCGCTCGGCCCACGCGCCCTCGGGCCGCTGACCGGCTCGATGCCGCCGCCGCGGCGCCAGGAGCTGGTGGACCGGTTCGCCGCCGTGCGCGGCCCGGCGGTGCTGGTCAGCCAGATCCAGGCCGGCGGCGTGGGCCTCAACGTGCAGGCGGCCTCGGTGGTGATCCTGTGTGAGCCGCAGGTCAAGCCGACGCTCGAGACCCAGGCCGTCGCCCGCGCGCACCGGCTCGGCCAGGTGCGCAAGGTGCAGGTGCACCGGCTGCTGGTGGCCGACAGCGTGGACGAGCGGATGCTCGAGCTGCTGGAGGCCAAGACGGAACTCTTCGACGCGTACGCGCGGCGCAGCGAGACCGCCGAGCTCTCGCCGCAGGCGCGCGACATCACCGAGGCGGCGCTCGCGCGGCGGGTGGTGGAGGCGGAACGCGAGCGGTTGGGCGTCGGCGCGACGGGGTAACGGCGTGACATCGGCGTAATCTCGCCAACATCACCAAGGCCCGGAAATCCACAGGTATCAGAGCTTGTAAGAGTCAGTTAACATCGGGACTTCAGGTGGTGACAGACCATCAGTGTTCCTCACTCTTCCCGCGGAGGCGCGCATGCCCGAAGGCGATCCCCCAATCCTCGGCGAAGGGTTGCTCGAGCCCGGCTTCGCGCCCGCGACGATCGACACCAGCATCGCCCACCCGGCTCGGATGTACGACTACTACCTCGGCGGCAAGGACAACTACCAGGTGGACCGGGACGCCGCCGAGGAGGTGTTGGCGATACTGCCCGAGGGCCGCGACATGGCTCGCGCGAACCGCGCGTTTCTCGGTCGTGCCGTGCGTTACCTCGCGCGCAACGGCGTGCGCCAGTTCCTCGACATCGGTACCGGCATCCCCGGCCCGGACAACACCAACGACGTAGCGCACTCGGTGCAGCCTGAGGCACGCGTGGTCTACGTGGACAACGACCCGATCGTGCTGACGCACGCCACGGCGCTGCTGGCCCGGCACAACCCGAAGTTCACCACGGTCATCCAGGCCGACCTGCGCGAGCCCGACTCGATCATCGAGCACCCCGACGCGCGCGCCGTGCTCGACTTCTCCCAGCCGATCGCCATCCTGCTGGTCGCGGTGCTGCACTTCATCAAGCACAGCGAGAACCCGAGCGCGCTGGTTGAGCGGTTCAAGCAGCTCATGGCGCCGGGCAGCTACCTGGTCGTCTCGCACGGCACCAACGACTTCGAGCCGGAGCGCGCGAACAGCGCGGTGCAGGGCTACAACCAGGCCAGCGCCCCGTTCGTGCTGCGCAGCCGGCAGGAGATCACCGCGTTCTTCGACGGGCTCGAACTCCTCGAGCCGGGCGTCGTGCAGATCCCCTGGTGGCGGCCGGACGCCGAGGTCGGTCCGGAGGCCGAGCAGATCTGGATCTATGGAGGCATCGGCTACAAGCCGTGAGCACTCGGCTATGAGCCGCGCGCACGCCGACGGCCCGCCGCCGCCCGGATCTGACCGGGTGGCGGCGGGCCGTCGTATCAGGGCTCGGGAGTCCTGATCAGAACTGCTGCACGAAGTACGGCTCGACGGTCATCCAGCCGTTGCCCGCGGCGCCGTTGAGCCGGCCGCTGCTGCTCTGGGCGAGGGTGTACCAGGAGTCCACGTAGTCCGGGTCGTCGGTCCACCACGAGGTGGGGATGGCGTTCAGGACCGCGTTCACCAGCGGGATGTACGTACCCTGGTCGGCGATGGTGAGCAGCGCCGTGGCGATGGCCACGGCCAGGTCGTGGTAGTTGGTGTCGCCGTCGTCCTCCATCATCACGATGTCGGCGAGGTTGTACTTGTAGTTCGACCAGTTCACCACGATCTGGTTCGGGTAGTAGGTCGTGCCGTCGTTGTTGAGGTAGGGCATGTCGACGGAGTCCACGCGGACCTTGCCGTCCAGCCCGAAGCCGGTCACCAGGGAGAAGATCTCGGCGTCGCCCTTGAACCAGGGCTCCTCGTCGTCGTTCAGCCGGACGCTGTCCACCTTGGTCGCCCACCAGCCGCCGGCGTCCTGGCGGATGACCTGCGGACTGGTCAGTCCGTGCGCCCCGAGTTCGCGGTTCATCACGGCGAGACCGGCGGAGACGGCCTTCGTCCCGTCGATCTCGAGGATGTACACGGGCCGGTTCGGCACGTGGAGCGCGTCGAGCTGCTGCGTACGGCCGTGGCTGTCGTACGCGGTGAGCGTCGTGGCGTGGTCGTCGGCCGTCTCGGTGATGACGAGCGGCGCCGCGCCCGCGCCGAGGGAAGCGCGCATGGAGTCGGCGCCCAAACGGACGCGCAGCAGCGAGCCGACGCTCGCGTCCAGGCCCTTGGCCGCCGCGATGCGCTGGTTCGCCGCGGCGAGCTGCGAGGCGAGCGCCTTACCCGTGGGGGTGGCGACCTTGCCGGCCAGCGCCTGCAGGTCCACCTCCCCGCCGGACAAGGCGGCGTCGCGCAGCCGCGCACGCAGGGTCTGGTCGGAGAGCGCGGCCGCGAGAGACTGGGCAGTCTGCGTCTCGACGCGGTCCACGACCGAGGTGTCGTGCACTGCCGGACTCGACGCCTTGGCCGGCTGGGCCGACGCCGATGCGGAAGTGGCGCTCACGGTGCCGAGTGTGACGGCACCGAGGACTGCTACGGCGAAGGTTCCTCGCCGCAACGAGTTCATGCTCAAGGGATCCTCCTGTGAGAGCGCACGGCCGACAGGTGTGGGCCCCGCCGGCTGTGTGTCTGCAAAATCAGGTTTGTACCGCATCGCATGAATGCCCCCGGTTCGAACGAGTAAACGAACTCTGAGTTGCCGGCGGTGGCCCGGTGGTGAATGTC
>JBKOWZ010000136.1:0-6563 GCA_046724665.1 Actinomycetota bacterium | reverse complement strand
GCTCGCGTCCGCGACCGTGGCGCTCAGCTGCGCCGCCGCGTGCTGCCTGGCCGCCGCGCCCGCGCGCGCCGACGAGATCCGCGCCAAGGAGTGGCCGCTCGCCTTCCTCAACGCCAAGGCGGCCAACCGCATCAGCAACGGCTCAGGCGTCACGGTCGCGCTGCTTGACTCCGGTGTCGTGGGCGAACGCGCGGACCTGACCGGACAGGTCACCACCGGCCCCGACTACGCCGGAGGCGTCGAGCGTTCCGGCCAGACCGGCTGGGGTGAGCACGGCACGTGCATGGCCTCGATCATCGCAGGTCACGGACGCGGTGGCGGCGACGGGATGATGGGCATCGCGCCGGGGGCGCACGTACTGTCCATCCGCGTCATCCGTGACGACAGCGCGCCCGACATCGACGAACCCACGACCAGCGAGACGCCGATCTCAGACGGCATCCGCTACGCGGTAGACCACGGCGCGCAGGTCATATCGATGTCGCTCGGCGGCAGTGACGCCGGTGCGGACACGGACTCGACGCCTGAGGCCGATGCGATCCGTTACGCACTCGACCACAACACCGTGGTCGTGGTCGCCGCAGGCAACTCGGGCGACAAGGGCAACGCGATCCAGTTCCCGGGCGCGGAACGGGGTGTGATCAGCGTCGCCGCCGTGGACTCCGCCGGGCGCCACGCCGACTTCTCCACCGCCAGCTGGGACGTCTCCGTCGGCGCGCCCGGCGTCAACCTGCCGTGTGATGCACCGGAGAGCGACGACGAGTACCTGCTCGGCGACGGTACCAGTCAGGCCACCGCATACGTCGCCGGCATCGCCGCGCTGATCAAGTCGCAGAACCACGCCCTGAGCCCGACCCAGGTGCGCGACATCCTCGAGAAGACCGCCCGCGACAAACCCGCAGGTGGACGTGACGACGAACTGGGCTTCGGCATCGTCGATCCGGTCGCCGCCCTCAAGGCCGCGGCCAAGACCAAGGCCGTCGCCCAGCTGCCCGTGGCGGGCAACAAGGGCCCGGCCAGCGGCCACTTCGGCTACGGGCAGGCGACGGTCGTCACCGAGCCCACGCCTTCGTTCGGCCCCTTGTCGCGCGCCATCGTCGGCGGGGTGGTCCTGCTCATCGCGGCGATCGCGGTCGCGCTCGTCCTGTTGCACAACGCCCGCCGCCGGGCCGCCGAGGTATGGCTAAGCTCGTCGGATGACTGACTTCCGCGGCCGTACGCTGCAACCGACCGGCTTCGAAGGCGACGACGGGTCGGCTGACGCCGTGTTGACCGAGGCGCTGCGTGCGCACCAGCGCGGCGAACTCGACCGGTACGCCCTCTACCCGCTGCTCGCCGGCCGGCGGGTCCTGGCGCCGATCGTGGCGATCCTCGGCGAGAGCGAGCAGGCAGGAACCGGCGTCGGCGGCACCGAGTTGCGCCGGGACAAGGACAGCGACATGGCGCTGGTCACCCTGGTGGCCGCGGACGGCGCCAAGGCCGTGCCGGTCTTCACCTCCACGGACAAGCTCGGCGTCTGGGGCGCGACCGCCGGATTCCCGGCGGCCCGGCCGGTACCGGTCTCCGTGGAAAAGGCCGCTGCGGCGGCTCTCCAGGAGAACGCGGACGTCCTGCTGCTGGACGTGGGCACCGCCGAGCAGTTCGAGCTCACCGGCACCGCGCTGCGCGCCTTCGCCTCCGGACGCGTCCCGGCTGCCCCGGACACCGACCCGGACGTCGTCGCCGCGTTGCTCGTCGTCCTGCGTTCGGTGCCCGAGGTCGCCGACGTCCTGGAAAGCGCTCGAATCGGTGCGTTCGCGGAGGGCGCCGTACTAGAGCTGGGATTCAAGGCGGGTACCGACCCGCAGACTCTGAGCGAACCGCTGCGTGTCGTCGGAGAGGCGATCTCAGCCGACCCGTTGCTTCGTGACCGTCTCGGGGACGGCCTCTCCATCGTCGCCGCGCCGTAATGGCGCCTTACGCCAGGCGTCTCCTGGTCGGATAAGCATTATCGCGTGATACATTAGACGGCAGCGACCAACCGTCTATGCGTGCCTGCATGCGTGGACGGTTCGCAAAGTGGAGGGCCCACCTCCCACCCGATCGACTCCACGGCCGACGGGTAACGGTCCCGGCATGATAGATCGCCTCAGTGCGTTCCGTTGTGCGACGCCCGGTATGACCAGGGCGTCCCGGTAGGTGGAGCTCTGCATGGAATACATGCGGAGCTCTTTTGTTTGCCGGTGCGGGTCGCGTTTCCCTGCGCGCCCATGAATCGATCACGGCGGTGCGGGCTCCCAAACCGTACCGCCACACGGTCGGACGGCGAACGGCTAGCCGTCTTGGCCGGCACGAACCTAGGAGGCCCCATCAGCGCCGAACCCCGCATCAACGACCGAATCCGGGTGCCCGAAGTGCGCCTGGTCGGCCCGGACGGCCAGCAGGTCGGGATCGTGGCGATCCAGGACGCCCTGCGGCTGGCCCAGGAGGCCGACCTCGACCTGGTCGAGATCGTGCCGACCGGACGTCCGCCGGTGGCCAAGCTCATGGACTACGGCAAGTACAAGTACGAGTCCGCGATGAAGGCCCGCGAGGCGCGCAAGAACCAGGCGCACACCATCATCAAGGAGATGAAGCTGCGCCCGAAGATCGACCCGCACGACTACGAGACCAAGAAGGGTCACGTGGTGCGGTTCCTCAACGCCGGGGACAAGGTCAAGATCACGATCATGTTCCGCGGCCGCGAGCAGTCCAGGCCGGAGCTCGGCCGCCGGCTGCTTGACCGGCTCGCCTCCGACGTCGAGGACCTCGGCTTCGTGGAGTTCGCGCCCAAGCAGGACGGGCGCAACATGATCATGGTCCTCGGGCCGCGCAAGAAGAAGGTCGAGGCGATGGCCGAGGCCCGCGCCGCCAAGGCGGCCAAGGCCGAGTCCGGCTCGCGCCGCGACCGCGAGGACGCCCCCTCCGCCGACGGGCCTGGCGCGGCGGACGACGGCGCGGCCCAGAACGGCGCGTCAGTGCAGGACAGCGCAGTGCAGGACACGTCCGGGCAGTAGCCGGGACCGCAGCAACACGGGTCGGCGGCGGTCCGGCCGCCGCCGATCGCGTACACGCGTACGCGCCGAAAAGTAGGAATGAGGAGAACGGCTGCCATGCCGAAGAACAAGACCCACAGCGGTGCCAAGAAGCGGTTCCGCCTCACCGGCTCCGGCAAGGTCAAGCGCGGTCAGACCGGCAAGCGCCACCTGCTCGAGCACAAGCCGTCCACCTACACCCGCCGGGTGACCGGCGAGGTCGTGGTGTCCCCCGCGGACACGAAGAAGATCAAGCGGCTGCTCGGCAAGTGATCAAGGCCCGCACGCGGTAGCTACCGACAGACCACTGACGACCTGCGGGGAATGGCGGCGCTGATCCGCCGCGCGCCCCGCGCGAGGAGTTGAGAACGACATGGCACGCGTCAAGCGGGCGGTCAACGCCCAGAAGAAGCGCCGCGCGATCCTGGAGCAGGCCAGCGGTTACCGCGGCCAGCGCTCGCGGCTGTACCGCAAGGCCAAGGAGCAGGTCACCCACTCCCTGGTGTACGCGTACCGGGACCGCAAGAAGCGCAAGGGCGACTTCCGCCGGCTGTGGATCCAGCGGATCAACGCCGCGGCCCGCGCCAACGGCACCACGTACAACCGCTTCATCCAGGGCCTCAAGGCCGCCGGAGTCGAGGTGGACCGCAAGATCCTCGCCGACCTGGCCGTCAACGACGCAGGCGCGTTCACCGCGCTGGTCGAGGTCGCCCAGAAGGCGCTGCCGGCCGACGTGAACGCGCCGAAGGTCGCGGCCTGACCGCGCACCCACGGCCGGCCCGCTCCGGCGCCGACGCCCGCGTGGCGGGCCGCCTCGCGATCACCTCACCCCGGTCAGCCAGGGTGGTGGCCGCGCGGCGGCTCGCCACTCGCGCGTTCCGGGCCAGGCAGGCGCTGTTCCTCGCCGAGGGCCCGCAGGCGGTCCGCGAGGCGGCCGGGCATCCCGCAGGGATCGCCGAGCTCTACTACACGCCGGCTGCTGCCGACCGGCACGCTGAGATCGTCGAGGCGGCGTACGCGGCCGGTGCCGCGCTGTTGCCGACTACCGACGAGGTGATCGCCTCGCTGAGCGACACGGTGCACCCTCAGGGCATGGTCGCGGTGTGCCACCACCTCGACGTCACGCTGTCGGATGCCCTTAGCGCGTCGCCGCGGCTCGTCGTTCTCCTCGCACACGTACGGGATCCTGGCAACGTCGGCTCGGTGATACGCGCAGCCGACGCTGCGGGGGCCGACGCGGTACTCGTCAGCGACGAGTCAGTGGACGTCTACAACCCCAAGGCCGTGCGCGCGTCGGTCGGCTCGCTGTTCCACCTCCCGATCGTCGTCGATGCCGCGATCGAGGCGGCGCTGGAGCGGTGCCGGGCCGTCGGCCTGCGCATCCTCGCGGCCGACGGAACCGGGCCGCTCGATCTCGACGACGAGGCCGACTCGGGTGCTTTGCAGACGCCGACCTGCTGGGTCTTCGGCAACGAGGCCTGGGGGCTGCCCGAGGGGATCCGGGACCTGGCCGACGCCGTCGTACGCGTGCCGATCCACGGCAGAGCCGAGAGTCTGAACCTCTCCACGGCCGCGGCTGTGTGCCTTTACGCCTCGGCACGTGCGCAGCGCAAGGCGCATGAGGGTCGATAACCGTGAGCACCCCGTCGTGCATGAGGCGAACGCCGCGTGCGTATGCATACGCAGGCGCTTAGACGTCGCATCGGCCACGACTCTGGCGGAAACCCTGTGCGAACGGCAATGATGGCGACCTGGACAAGAAAGATGGACCAAACCGGCTGGCTGCCGACCTGCGCAAGGCGCGGATCGGCGGGACGGCCCGCGGGCGACGTTCCTTACTCGGGGCGAGCCGTTCCATCCGTGGAAAGGGGCGCGGAATGTTGGACGCACCGAGCGCGGTCGATCAGAGTGCCGATTCCGCGGCGATGACGGCACCAGGGGCCGGCAACGGAAGCCACCGCGGTGACGGTGCCTACGGCGGGGGCTACGGCGAGCCGTCACCCGTGCCCGCCGGACGTCACACGCCGCCACGCTCCGCCGACGAGCAGCACCTCGGCACCGATCACGACGAACTGCCCGACGGCGTGGTCATCGCCGACCGTCATGGCCGGATCGTCGTGTTCAACCGCGCCGCCGCGCGGATCACCGGGATCGACGCGACGTCGGTCCTCGGCCGCCACCTGGCCGAGGCCCTGCCGCTCGAGGACCTCGAGGGCCGCAACTGGTGGCGGTGTACCGACCCGTACGGCGGCCTGGCCATCCGTACGGGACAACCTGAAACCCACCTGCTGCTGCCCGGGGGCCGCGACGTGCTGGTCACCGCGCGCTTCGTGCGCGACGGCCGCGCCGTGCGCCGCGTCGTCGTCGGCCTGCGCGACACCTCGGCCCGCACCCGTGCCGAGCGCCGTCACGCCGACCTGATCGCCACGGTCGCCCACGAGCTGCGTTCCCCGCTGACCAGCGTCAAAGGCTTCACGGCGACGCTGCTGGCTAAATGGGAGCGCTTCACCGACGACCAGCGTAAGCTGATGCTCGAGACCGTAGATGCGGACGCCGACCGGGTCACCCGCCTGATCGCGGAACTGCTCGACATCGCACGCATCGACTCCGGGCGCCTCCAGCTGGCGCGTTACGCCGTCGATGTCGAAGAGCTGGTCCACGAGCAGGTCGCCGGAATCGTCGCGGCCGGGCAGCCCGAGGACCGGTTCGTGGTCACAGCGCACCCAGCGCCGGCCGCGTTCGCGGACCCGGACAAGTTGCGCCAGGTGCTGGCCAACCTGCTCGAGAACGCGGTAAGGCACGGGGACGGCCGTATCCGCATCGCCGTCGAGACGCTCGAACCGACCGCAGGCACGGAGGACATTCCCGAGATGGTCGCAGTGACCGTGGACGACGAAGGCCCCGGCATCCCGCAGGAGATGCTCGGCCGCGTCTTCACGCGGTTCTGGCGGGGCAACCGCCGCGGCGGCACCGGCCTCGGCCTCTACATCGTCAAGGGCATCATCGAGGCGCACGGCGGCACGATCACCGTCGGCACCGCCGACTCCGGCGGCGCCCGCTTCCGATTTACCGTGCCCGCGTACCGCGGGCCCGTTTCAGCCCGGTCCTGACTCGATCCAGGCCGCGTGTTCCCCGGAGCCGGGGAGTTATCCACAGATCGTCAGGCAGCGGGCATTGCGCACATCGCGCACCGCCTAAGCTTGCTTGCACGCAAGCAGTGGTCAAAGCAGCACAGTTGTCAAACCAACACAGTCGTCAAGCAGCACAGTCCCGATCGAGCGCGCCCCGCGGCGCTGGAGAGCGGAAGTAGAGCAACCCGATGTCAGCACCGAACAAGACCTTCGACCCCGTCGAGGTCGAAGCGCTCAAGCCCGGTGAGGTCGAGCGCGCCCGCGACGGCGCCCTGGCCGCCATCGCGGCCGCCGCCGACCTCGCGGCGCTGCACGAGGCCAAGATCGCCCACGCCGGGGACCGCTCGCCGCTGGCCCTGGCCAACCGGGAGATCGGCGC
>JBKOWZ010000014.1:0-6867 GCA_046724665.1 Actinomycetota bacterium | reverse complement strand
CGGCTCGGCGGCGTGATGGCCGTGGCGCCGCTCGGCGCCGATCCCCGCGCGGCGTTCGAACGACTCGCCGAGATCGCGGGTAAAGTACGTGGCGCACACGCTGACGCCGTGTCACTCTCAGCGGGGATGAGTGGGGATCTTGAAGCGGCCGTGGCGGCGGGCGCGACACACGTACGCGTCGGCTCCGCCTTGCTCGGTAGGCGACCCCCGCTGCGGTAACGTCTGATCCAGTACCCGAACGAAAGCCGAACGAGAAGCGCCGATCGCCCGATTCCGGACGGGGAGCAAGCCGCGGCCGGGAGACCGGATGAGCCATCAGTTCGAACAAGGAGGGACGGGCATGCCCGGATTCATGAAGAAGACGGCCGTCTACCTCGGGCTGATGGAGGGGGACGACCCCTACGCGTACGAGGAGTACGCGCAGGAGGGCGACGAGGAGTCTCGCCCGGCGCAGCACTCCGCCGCCGACGAGGAGCCGGAGCGCTACACCGACTCCGCCGCCGAGCACGAGGCGCGCCCGCTCTTCCTGTCCGAGCAGCGGCGCCCGCGCGACGCCGAGCGCCGGGAGCCGGAGCGGCGCGAGCCCGAGCGGCGTGACGCCGGCGACTCCGCGTTCCACGGCGCGCACGCGGCCGGGTACCCGGTTTCGCGTCCCGCGGCGATCTCGCTGCTGCCTGAGCGCACCGACCGCTACGAGCGCCCGGCCTCCGTCGCGGCGGCGATGGGCAGCGTGTCGCACGGATTCGGCGGCGGCAGCGGCGGCGCGAGCGGCTCGGCGAGCGACGCCTACCGGATCACCACGCTGCACCCGCGCACCTACAACGAGGCGCGCACCATCGGCGAGCACTTCCGCGACGGCACACCGGTCATCATGAACCTCACCGAGATGGGTGACCCGGACGCGAAGCGGCTGGTGGACTTCGCCGCGGGCCTGGTTTTCGGTCTGCGCGGAACGATCGAGCGGGTGACTCAGAAGGTCTTCTTGCTTTCACCTGCTAACGTCGATGTGACGGCTGAGGACAAGGCCCGCATCGCGGAGGGCGGGTTCTTCAACCAAAGCTGACAGGCGGTGCCCGACCGGACGCCGCCGGTGACCGCGGCTTCCGGACGGACGGCTTCCTGGACATGGCACACCTGGCGATCCAACTGGTCACAGTTGTTCTTTGGGCGTACTGGGTCCTGCTGGTCTTCCGGCTGATCATGGAGCTGGTTTTCCAATTCGCCCGCTCCTGGGATCCGCGCGGTGTCATGCTGGTGGCCGTGGAGTCCGCATACACGGTCACCGACCCCCCGCTCAGGTTCCTGCGTCGGCACATCCCGCCGCTGCGGCTCGGCGGCATCGCGCTGGACTTGGCGTTTATGCTGCTGCTGCTCATCATGTGGCTGTTGATCGGGGTGGTGGGCCGCCTGTGACAAGACATAACAGCCAGGACACGAGATATTGTCTGTCCGGTACGCCGACGATCCACGCTGAGGTGAAGAGATGCCGCTGACCCCCGAGGACGTGCACAACAAGCAGTTCACGACCGTCCGCCTCCGCGAGGGCTACGACGAGGAAGAGGTAGACGCCTTCCTCGACGAGGTGGAGGCCGAGCTCACCCGGCTGCTGCGGGAGAACGAGGAACTGCGTGCCAAGCTCGCCGCGGCCACGCGCGCCGCGGCGGCCGCGCAACAGCAGCCGCCGATGGACCGTCCGCCGATGGACCGGCCGATGGACCGGATGCCCGCCAGACGAGAACCTGTCCCGATACCCCCGCAGCTACCGGCACCGATGCCGGTGCCCGTGCCGCAGGCGCAGCCGCCGCAGTTCCAGCCCGGCGGCGACTCGGCGGCCCGGGTGCTCGCGCTGGCCCAGCAGACCGCCGACCAGGCGATCGCCGAGGCCCGCAACGAGGCCAACAAGATCGTCGGCGAGGCGCGCACCCGCGCCGACGGCATGGAGCGCGAGGCCCGCGGCAAGGCGGACGCGCTGGAGCGGGACGCGCAGGAGAAGCACCGCGTGGCGATGGGCACCCTCGAGCAGGCCCGCGCCTCGCTCGAGCGCAAGGTCGAGGACCTGCGCGCGTTCGAGCGCGAGTACCGCCAGCGGCTCAAGTCGTACCTGGAGAGCCAGATGCGGCAGCTAGAGTCGAACAGCAGCGACGACTCGATGCTGGCCTCCCGCGGCGGCTCGCCGTTCCCGCAGCTCGGCCCGGGCGCGCCGGTTCCCCCGCAGAACAGCGGGGCTCCGGTCGCGCCCGCCGCGGCCCCCGCGATGGTCGGCGCCGCGATGGGCGGCCCCGGCATGGCCCCGCCCCCGGGACAGGGCTCGTTCCCGCCGCCGCCGATGCCCGCGCCCGCGATGGCCGGCTCGTCGATGAGCCAGATGACCCAGACCATGGCGCCGATCCGCCCGGGCGTGCCGCCGCAGCCCGCCCCGGTCTATCCGCAGGCGCCGTCCCCGATGCGCGGCTTCCTGATCGACGAGGATCCCGACTCCTGAGCCAACGGATCCCGAGTTCCTGTTCGGCAGGCGTACCGGAACGGCCCCGGCTCCTCGCGAGAGGACCGGGGCCGTTCGCGTGCCGCGCCTCAGAGCTTCTCGAGCGCGAACGCGAGGCCGAGCTCGGCGTCCGTGAAACTTTCCGCGTCCCCGAGCGCCTCGACCCGGGTGAACTCGGGCGCCAGCACGTCGCCGCTGATGAGTTCGGCGCGCGAGGTCAGCGCCGCGACCAGGTCGGCGGTGTCGGCGGCGCCGAGGGTCGCCCACCGGACCCGGATCCGGTCGGACACGTCGAGGCCGCTGGTCTTGCGCGCCTCCTGGATCAGCCGGACCACGTCGCGGGCGATCCCGGACAGCCGCAGCTCGGGCGTGATCGCCAGGTCGAGCGCGACCGTCTCGCCGTCGGCGGTGGCCACCGCCCAGCCCTCGCGCGGAGTCTCGGTGACGATCACCTCGTCCGCTGTGACATCGACCACTTCGCCGTCCACGACGACGTCCGCCTTGCCGTGCTCGCGCAGCTGCGCGGCGAGTGACGCCGCGTCAGCCGCCGCGATGGCCTCGGCGACCAGCGGCGTGCGCTTGGCGAAGCGCTTGCCGAGCGCGCGGAAGTTGCCCTTGGCGTGGTACTCCAGCAGTTCGCCGCCGGCCTCGGCCAGCGCGCCGGTGTCCTCGACGTTCAGCTCCTCGGCCACGTGCGCGCGCAGCTCCCCGCTCAGCCGCGACCAGCCGTTCGCGCCGATCAGCGCCCGGCCGAGCGGCTGACGGGTCTTCACCCCGGACTCGGCCCTGGTCGCCCGGCCCAGCTCGACCAGCCGGCGTACCAGCGCCACCTGGCCGCGCAGCCGCGCGTCGTCCTCGGCGGACTCGGCCCCGGTGAAATCGACCACGGTCGGCCAGGAGGCCAGGTGCACCGACTCCGGCGCGTCCGGCGTGACCGGCCGCACCAGGTCCTGCCAGACCCGCTCGGTGACGAACGGCACCAGCGGCGCCATCAGCCGGGTCACCGTCTCCAGCACCGTGTGCAGCGTCGCGAGCGCAGCCGGGTCCGCGTCCCAGAATCGGCGGCGCGAGCGGCGCACGTACCAGTTCGACAGGTCGTCCACGTACGCCGCCAGCAGCTTGCCGGCCTGCTGGGTGTCGAAGTTCTCCAGCGCCGCGTCCACCTCGGCCACCAGTCGGTTCAGCTCGGCCAGCACCCAGCGGTCCAGCACCGGCCGCTGCGCCGGCGCCGGGTCCGCCGCCGAGGGCGACCAGCCGCCGGTGCGCGCGTACAGCGCCTGGAACGCGACCGTGTTCCAGTACGTCAGCAGCGTCTTGCGCACGACCTCCTGGATCGTCGTGTCGCCGACCCGGCGTGCCGACCACGGCGAGCCGCCCGCGAGCATGAACCAGCGCAGCGCGTCCGCACCGTGCCGGTCCATCAGCGGGATCGGCTCGATGATGTTGCCCAGGTGCTTGGACATCTTGCGGCCGTCCTCGGCCAGGATGTGCCCAAGGCACAGCACGTTGCGGTACGAGGTCTGGTCGAACACCAGCGTGCCGATCGCCATCAGCGTGTAGAACCAGCCCCGCGTCTGGTCGATCGCCTCGCAGATGTAGTCGGCCGGGTACGCCTGCGCGAACTCCTCCACCGAGCCCGGCGCATGCGGATAGCCGAGCTGCCCGAACGGCATCGACCCGGCGTCGTACCAGCAGTCGATGACCTCGGGCACCCGCTCGGCGAGCCGGCCGCAGGCCTCGCCGCCGTCGGCCTTGGCCGGACAGCTGATGGAGACCTCGTCGATGTACGGCCGGTGCGGATCCAGGCCGGCCAGGTCGCGCCCGGCCAGCTCGCCGAGCTCGGCCAGCGAGCCGACGCAGCTGAGGTGACCCTCGTCGCAGCGCCAGATCGGCAGCGGCGTGCCCCAGTAGCGGTTGCGGGACAGCGCCCAGTCGATGTTGTTGTTCAGCCAGTCCCCGTAGCGGCCGTGCTTGACGTTCTCCGGGAACCAGTTGGTGCGCTCGTTCTCGCGCAGCAGCGCGTCCTTCACGGCCGTGGTGCGGATGTACCAGGACGGCTGCGCGTAGTAGAGCAGCGCGGTGTGGCAGCGCCAGCAGTGCGGGTAGGAGTGCTCGTACTCGAGGTGGCGGAACAGCACGCCGCGCGCCTGGAGGTCGGCGGTCAGCCGCTCGTCGGCCTTCTTGAAGAACACCCCGCCGACCAGCGGCACGCTCTGCTCGAAGGTCCCGTCCGGCCGGATCGGGTTGACCACCGGTAGGCCGTAGGCGCGGCACACCTTCAGGTCGTCCTCGCCGAAGGCGGGGGACTGGTGCACCAGGCCGGTGCCGTCCTCCGTCGTCACGTATTCGCCGAGCACGACGTAGTGCGCGTTCGGCACGTCCACCAGCTCGAACGGCCGCTGGTAGTCCCAGCGCTCCATCTCGCGGCCGGTGAACGACTCCCCGGTCGTCTCCCAGCCCTCGCCGAGCGCCTTGGCCAGCAGCGGCTCGGCGACGACCAGCCGTTCGTTCCCGTCCGTCGCGACGACGTACGTCACGTCCGGATGGACCGCGACGGCGGTGTTGGACACCAGCGTCCACGGCGTCGTCGTCCACACGAGCAGGGCTGCGTTACCCGCCAGCGGACCGGTAGTCAGCGGGAAGCGCACGTACACCGACGGATCGACCACCGTCTCGTAGCCCTGCGCGAGTTCGTGGTCGGACAGCCCGGTGCCGCAGCGCGGACAGTACGGCGCGACCCGGTGGTCCTGGACCAGCAGGCCCTTGTCGAAGATCTGCTTGAGCGACCACCACACCGACTCGATGTAGCCGGGGTTCATGGTCCAGTAGGCCTCGGACAGGTCCACCCAGTAACCCATCCGCTCGGTCATCTTCTCGAACTCGCCGACGTGCCGCTTGACCGACTCGCGGCACTTCGCGTTGAACTCGGCCACGCCGTAGGCCTCGATGTCCTGCTTGCCGGTGAAGCCGAGCTCCTTCTCCACCGCCAGCTCCACCGGCAGGCCGTGGCAGTCCCAGCCGGCCCGGCGCTCGACGCGGTAGCCCTTCATCGTCTTGAACCGCGGGAAGACGTCCTTGAAGACGCGCGCCTCGACGTGGTGGGTGCCCGGCGTGCCGTTCGCGGTCGGCGGGCCCTCGTAGAAGGTCCAGCGCGGCCCGTCTGCGGTGGCCGCCAGCGACTTGTGGAAGATCGAGCCGGACCGCCAGAGGTCGAGCACCTCGTGCTCCAGGGCGACCAGGTCAACCTGCGCGGGTACCGGGCGATACATGCTCTCTGCGTCCCTCTCGCTCGCGAGCGTGCGCGGTGTCTGTCGAACACGGCGTTCGCGAAGGGACGAGGCGCCGCCACCGAAGCTCGGGGCGGGTCCCGCGGTACCACCCTTCTTGGCCCGCGCGGTGCTCTCGCGCACTGCCGCGGACCCACTCGTTGCACCGCCCGGCCGGTTCTACTGAGCGGGGACATGGCCGGTTCGACCGACCGTCCCGCCGTTCTTCCGGCGGCTCCGGGGTGATCTTCACATCGCGCACACCGCCAGGCTCACACCGTCCCTGGCTCGCTCGCGGCCGCGTGCGACGCTACTGCTCCCCTTCAACGCCCTTTCGGACTGCGGCTCTTAGTGTACGGCTATGCCAGCAGCGCGACCGACCCGTTTACCGCCGTCGCCGCCCCCGGTCGTGCGCATCGCTATCCGGGTCAAACCCGGGGCGAGCCGCACGAAGGTGGGCGGCGCGTACGGGGCGGCCGACGGAGCGGAAGGCGCGCTGGTCGTGGCCGTACAGGAGCGTGCGGTGGACGGCAAGGCCACCGCGGCGGCGCTCAGGGCGCTCGCGGCGGCGCTCGGCGTCCCGGGGCGCGGGGTCCGGCTGGTTTCCGGGGCCACCAGCCGAGACAAGATCGTCGAGATCCTCGACCCGCCGGCCGGGCTCGAAGAGCTCCTGCGCGGTCTGCGCGCAGGTTGAGGCGGGTGCCGCGGGGCTCACCCGGGCGGCGCAAGCTCCCTTCGCAAAAAGTTCTTTGCCTTTTCGTGATTAGGGGCGGAAGCGGCCGGGCACCAATCGCACGCGTAACCCGTTGTGCGGAATGGGTGACGGGCGTCGAGCGCTCCCCACCCTTCAGACCACACGCCCGCACCCGAGCCGCCCCGGTAGCTTCCCTTACGCCGTCGGAGCGGCCCTTTCCGATATGAGAGCGAGGGATGCACTCGTGAGCACCACCGCGCGCAATTCCGCCTCCGCCGCGCCGTCGGCGGCGTCTGCCCCGGCCGCCAAGAAGGCCGCGAAGAAGACGGCGGCCAAGCCCGCGCAGCGTCCGGCCGCCTCAGGCCCGGCGAACAAGGTGCCCGCCTCGCGCGGCAGCCGGGCCGCGGCCAAGCCGAAGGCCGAGG
>JBKOWZ010000059.1:0-52459 GCA_046724665.1 Actinomycetota bacterium | reverse complement strand
GCCCTGGACGAGGCGCGCCCCGGCACCGAACAAGAGAAGCTGGCCGAGCGGCGCCTGTCCGCCGCGGAAGACACCGCGGCGCGGATCGCTGCGCACCGCAATCGGATCGCGCTCGCCAGACCACGTCGGCCGACGTGGATGGGCGACCGGCTCGCCGCGACGGAGAACCGGGTGCGCGGCCAGTACGGTCTGGACCTGTCGGCCGTCTGGCCCCGATTGCAGTTGGTGGTCCCGGACGCGACCAGAACCGACCTGCGTTCCGCCGCCGACACATGGAACCAGGCCGGTGTCCTCGCCGGCTGGGGACTGCTGTACCTGCTCGTCACCATCGTGTGGTGGCCGGCTGCGGCGATCGGCTTGGTGGTCATGCTCGTGGGCTGGCGTCGCGGCCGGGCCGCCGTAGCCACACTCGCCGACCTCACGGAGTCGGCCGTGGACCTCTACGCGTCCACACTCGCCAAGCAACTCGGCGTCACTGTGCCCGACGGTGCGGGTACTGGCGACGCCGCGGCCACAGCCGTCGTCACCGTGACCCCCGCCCTCGGGCGGCGGATCTCCGAGCAACTCCGCAAAGCCACCTGACCTGACGTCAGCGTCGCACAGTATGCAGACGGCCGTGGAAGCCTGTCGAGGCACTTGAGCCGACCGTCGGTCAGGTCGGCGGGCTGAGGCGTCCCCGTCCCCTGTGACCGGGCACACCTCAGCCTCCTCGATCGCTCAGCCGCCGTCGTAGCCCTCGTCGTAGCCGTAGCCGCCGTCACCGGCGTCGTAGCTGTCGTATCCGCCAGAGCTGTCGGCGTCGGAGGCCGCCGTGTCGGTCTCCTCGCTCTCGGCCGCTGGCGTGCTGCTGCTCGAGCTGTCGTCGTCGTCGGACAGCAGGTAGCCGACGCCGATCGCGGCGCCCGCGACCGCGAGCGCTCCGGCGCCGATGGCCCAGCCGACCGGCCCGGTGGCCAGTTCGGCTTCCGCTCCGCCGGCCGCCTCGACGGCGAGTATGCCTTCGCCGAACGCGGTGAGTCCTTCGGCCGCGGTCAGCCCCACCTCGGCCGCCTCGCCGGCCTCGGCGACGGTCGTGACCGCCTCGGCAGCCTCCGCGGCCTCCGCGACCTCGGCCACCTCTCCGGCTTCGCCCGCGGCCTCCCCTGCCTCGGTCGCGGACTCGACTCCCGGGCTGCGCAGCGTGACGGGCTCCCCGTCCGGACCCAGCGGCGCCTCCAGCGGCTCCGGCAGCGGCGCGGGCTCGCCCGGCGGGGGGTTCTCCACGATCTCCACCTGCGGCGGCGGTTCGGTCCCCTCCGGCAGCCCCTGGCCTTCGCTGGGCAGGGTCGGCGGTACGGGTGTCTCGGAGAATGGCATGTCGTCGCTCATGATCGGGCCCTCCAGTCGATCGCGCTCGCGCCTCTCATTGGAGGATGCTGATTCGATCATCGGCCGGGCTACGTCCGAACAGACGGCGTCGTGGCCCGCTTCTGCCGCACTTTCGGGAGGCACGGAAAGGCGGCGGCCGCGCCGGCTCGGGTGAGCGGCCCTCCGAAAGTTGCGAAGCCCCGCGCAGGTCGCACCGCCACGAATCCGGAGTTTCTTGACGCATATACGGCCGGTGGCGACGATCGTGAAACCTTTCAAGCCGGCGCCGTACACGTGACCTCGACCGTGACGGCCGCAGCTTTCATGAGGAGTGAGCGATGAGAATGCAACGCGCCCGCGCCGCGACAGTGGCCAGCGCCGGTGCGGCTTTGGCGGCCGCCGGCGTGGTGGCCGCTGTGCACGCATCGGCGGCGGCAGGCTGCCGCGTGGACTACGCGGTGAGCAGCCAGTGGGCAGGCGGCTTCGGCGCCAACGTCACCATCACCAATCTCGGCGACGCCGTGAACGGCTGGACCCTGACCTGGAACTTCACCGCCGGGCAGGCGGTCACCCAGGCGTGGAACGCCACGGTCACCCAGTCCGGCACCACGGTGACCGCCAAGGACGCGGGCTACAACGCCGCCATCCCGGCCGGCGGCACGGCGTCCTTCGGGTTCAACGGCTCGTGGACCACGTCGAATCCGAACCCTGCCGCCTTCACGCTCAACGGCACCGCCTGCACGGGCACGGTCGGGTCGTCGTCATCGTCGCCGACCCCGTCCCCGAGCAGGAGCAGCGCAAGCCCCTCGCCGAGTGCGAGCTCGAGCAGCACGCCGCCGCCGCCCGCCGGCGCGCGGCAGATGGAGAAGCTCGGCCGCGGTGTGATCAGCGTGCACTCGTCCAGCGGCAACCTGGTCTCCTGGCGGCTGCTCGGCACCGAGCCGATCACTACCGGGTTCAACGTCTACCGCAGCGGCACGAAGCTGAACGCGTCGCCGATCACGAACTCCACGAACTACCTGGACTCCGGCGCGGCGGCGAACTCCAGCTACACGGTGCGCGCGGTGGTCAACGGGGTCGAGCAGGCCGACTCGCCCGCGGCGCTGCAATTCGGCAGCGGATATCTCGACGTCCCGCTTCAGGTCCCTGCCGGAGGCACCACGCCGGACGGGGTCGCCTACACCTACAGCGCGAACGACGCGAGCGTCGGTGATCTGGACGGCGACGGCCAGTACGAGTTCGTCGTCAAGTGGGACCCGTCGAACTCGAAGGACAACTCCCAGTCCGGCTACACCGGCAACGTGTACGTGGACGCATACAAGCTCAACGGCACCCGCATGTGGCGCATCGACCTGGGCCGCAACATCCGGGCCGGCGCGCACTACACGCAGTTCCAGGTCTACGACTACGACGGCGACGGCAAGGCCGAAGTGGCGATGAAGACCGCTGACGGCACGGTTGACGGCACCGGGAGGCTCATCGGCAGCTCGAGCGCCGACTACCGCAACTCCTCCGGGTACGTGCTGTCCGGCCCCGAGTACCTGACGATGTTCAACGGGCAGAGCGGCGCCGCGATGTCCACGGTGAACTACGACCCGCCGCGCGGCACCGTCTCGGACTGGGGCGACTCGTACGGCAATCGGGTGGACCGCTTCCTGGCCGCGACGGCGTACCTCGACGGCGTGCGCCCCTCGCTGATCGCGTCGCGCGGCTACTACACCCGCACGGTGATCGTCGCGTGGGACTTCCGCAACGGCGCCCTGGTCGAGCGGTGGAAGTTCGACTCCAACACCTACGGCAGTCAGTACACCGGCCAGGGCGACCATCAGCTGTCCATCGCCGACGTGGACGCCGACGGCAAGGACGAGATCATCTTCGGCGCGATGGCCGTGAACGACGACGGCAGGCCGCTGTGGAACACGAACATGCACCACGGCGACGCGATGGACGTCGGCGACCTCGACCCCGGCCGCCCGGGGCTCGAGGAGTACAAGGTGGACGAGGACACGGCCAAGCCCGCCGGCTGGATGGCCGACGCGCGCACCGGACAGATCATCTGGCAGTTCGCCAGCTGCAACTGCGACAACGGCCGCGGCCGCTCGGACGACATCTGGTCCGGCAGCCCGGGCGCCGAGTCGTGGTCCGCGGCCACGTCAGGGGTCTACGACACTCACGGCCGGCAGGTCAACACCCACAAGCCGTCCTCGGACAACTTCGTGGTCTGGTGGGACGCCGACCCGGTCCGCGAGCTGCTCGACGGCACCCACATCGACAAGTACAACCCGAGCGGCGACACCAGGCTGCTGACCGGCAGCGGCGTCGCCTCAAACAACAGCACCAAGTCCACTCCGGCGCTGTCCGCCGACCTGTTCGGCGACTGGCGCGAAGAGGTCGTCTGGCGGACCAGCGACAGCCACGCGCTGCGCGTCTACAGCACCCCGACCCAGACCGACCGCCGTATCTGGACCCTGATGCACGATCCGATGTACCGCGTCGGCGTCGCGTGGCAGAACACTGCGTACAACCAGCCGCCGCACACCAGCTTCTTCCTCGGCAACGGCATGAGCACCCCGCCTCAGCCGAACATCTACCTGCGCTGACCAAGACGCCGCGTGACGGCGCGAGACAACCCTCGCGCCGTCACGCGCCGTATCTGTACATCCGCAACTCGCCAAGCGGGCAAGCCGCCAGATCAAGCCAGGTGCCGAGCTACTGCGGCCACCCGGGACCGGCCGAACTCGCCGACGCGGAATGCGTGGCGACATACGCGGCGCAGCGCGGGAGCGCCTCGCGCCGGACAAAAGCCTGCGCCGCGTCCGCCCCGGACTGCTTGGCGATCGGCCGCGCCCGCGCGGTCAGGTCGAGCAGGATCTTGTACTCGCCCGCCGACAGGCCCATCTCCTGGTAGTCGTACCCCTGGTCCGCGCCCGGCGTGAGCGCCTGAACCGCCCAATAGGCGATGGCGGAAACACACTCCTGCGTCGGCGAAGGCGCTGACGTGGTGGCACTACCGGTGCCAGGAGCGGGGCTCGCGCTTACCCGGCCGACCGTCGGCGACGTGGACACGCCCGAAGAACAGCCGGCGGCCAGCCCCACCACGAGCCCGACCGCCACGCCCGACAACACGACCTTCGGCCAGCGTCCCACCACACCCATTATCCGCGCGCCTCTGACGCACGCATCCCCCGTTCGCTAGGGCGCGCCCGAGAAGTGGGTTCAGAGTTGATCGTTGCACTGCACGGTCCTGTTGTATGGCGTCATACAGGTTGCGACCTAGGCTGTTGCGCCCGTAGTGCTCCACCCGCGCACTACCGTGCTTCGAGCGTTCCCGGGATGGGGTGTAGTTCCTGCGGGGTGATGGATTGTCGCGACGCCGCGCGGGTAGGTCAGGCAATGGAGGGGAGCCGAAACTCTCGGTTGAGCTTGTTGCCCGCCGTGGGCTCGGGGTGGACTGTCCTTTCGCTTCAGCGCGCTCGCAGCTTCTGACGTTCTCTGGCTTTCAAGGCCTTTGACTGTGCCTGCTCGAGTCTGTGCGATCCACTTGTACGCACTGTTCCGCTTTCGGATGTGGAGGTCCCGTCATGGCACCGAAAATCGATCCGAGGTCTGACCAATACCTGATGCGGTGTTACGACGACTTGTACAACGGTAGTGCCGCCTTCAAAACCCGCCTGCATAACGTCGTCACCAGCGCACGGGCGCTCATACTCGTCCTGGATCCCGGGCAGGGTGCCGCATCCTACGACGCGCAGACCAACAGCATCACGGTCTGCCGGCGGCGCGAGGGCGACGGTGGAGACAAAACGGACATGCAGGTACGCGACGACCTGCTCTTCGAGCTGTACAACGCCAGGAAGGCCATGAACTTCAACACCCTCGACGGGCCTACCGGCTATAACGCGGTCATGCTGGTGGGCGATGTCAAGAAGGCCGCAGGCTACGCGCTGGCCGTGGAGTGGAACGAGTGGATCACCACCGTGGAGTTCACGGTCATGGTCGACATCGTCAACAGCCAGGCGGGGGTGGCGCTGCTGCCGAGCCCGGCAGTCTACCGAGCCGATTTCGCCGACGGCCCCACGTCGTGGCGCAAGTTCTCGAACTGTCTGAACACCCAGGTCAGCACCGGGCACACCGTTCACTATGACAGCGCCGCGAAAGGCCCGGGGTGGAAGGGCTTCGCCATCCTCAAGGCGGCCTTCCCGATCGGTCGGGACGCCACCAACATCGAGCTCTCCGTCGGAGAGCTCACCCCGCCGGCAGGGGGCACACCGTACCTGAAATCTCGCGACAATCCATTTACATGGGATAAGGTCAAGACATTGCAACTGAGCTAGTTCAACGGCGTGCCGGCCATGGTCCGCAGCCCATCAAAGCAATGCTTTGATCCCGTTGTCGTATGGCCGATAGGGTTCGATGCTTGCCTGACATGAGCGGATCGGGCACAGGACGACAGGACCGGACGTGCGAATTCCGCACGCCCGGTCCCCCCCGATCGTCGTGCTGAACCAACTGCCGCCAACGGATTACAGAGCCGCCTACAGGGTCGCCGCGAACTCCTGGAGGGTGACCGGCGGGCGGCCGTTCAGGTCCTCGAAGTCCGTCGGCTGGAACAGGCCCGTGCCGCTGCCGAGGCCCCGGAACATCGCCCAGAGTTCTGCCAGGTGCGCGCTGGAGAAGGGGTCCCCGTACAGACCGACGGCGGTGCTGCTCCACTCTTCGGGATCGACGTCGACGTAGGGCACGCCGAAGGCCTCGGCCACCTGCCCGATGCTGGGCACTTCCCCGATCAGCGTGACCCCTCCGGGCTCGACCGTGTCGGCGGTGAGCAGGCTGACGCTGACGCGCGCCACGTCCGCGGCCGCGACCAGCGGTACCTCCGTGTCGGGCGAGCCGAACGGCAGCGGGAGTTCCTTGCCGCCGCCGTTGCCGAGCGCGACCGCCATGTTCTCGAAGAAGACCGCGGCCTGTGCGTGCACGGCCTGCGGGACCGCGGCCGAGAAGATCTGCTCCGCGACCCAGTGCCGCCGCATGTGCGAGATGATCTCCGGGCCGGTGCCGGTGTAGATCATCGACACGTCCACGATCCGCTGCACGTCCGCTGCCCGCGCCGCGGCGGCGAAGACCGCGACGGCCTCGAGCATGGTCTCCCGCACGGGGTAGTTGAAGTAGACGCGCTGCACGCCGCTGAGCGCGGCGGTGACGTCCATGATGTTGCGCAGGTCACCGACGACCACCTCGGCGCCGAGGTCTCGCAGCTCCGCGGCCCGGTCGTCGTCAACACGCACGAATGCGCGGACCTCATGGCCGAGCTTGAGCAGGTCCTGCGTCACGCGCAGGCCGGTCGCGCCTTGCTGAACGCGCCGATCGGGTGCGGCGGCGTCGCCGCGAGCCTGGCCCGCGGCGCCGGTAACAAGGATCGGTCCCATGTTTTTATGCTCCAAGGTGAGTGCGAACGCGACAATATGTCCGTTTTCCGCTCGGCGCGGGAGCCGCGCCGAGCCGTAACAAGCGATCGTCCACCGCAGAGCTCTGATACTAGCGGAAGTCGCGGCGTATCAGGGTTCGTTTACAAGATCGAGTGCTGCATGTTCGGGTAGTGACGGAGCGAGTACGGATCGTCAGGCAGCTGTGCCCTGTCGGCGCGCCTCGCTCAGCTGCCGCGGAGTTTTCCTGACGCCGGGCCGACGACGGCAGGCAGCGGCCGTCGCCGTCACCGTACGAGAGTGCCGCCCGCTTTGGCCGCTCGGCTCACGCGGACGTGGTTGACTCGCGCGGGACCAGGCGGCACGGAAGCGATTCGATGCCGGACCGCAAGTCGCCGTCGAGGGCGGCCGAAAGGCGCTCCGCGGCGACGCGGCCGAGCAGTTCGAGGTTCATGTCGATACTGGACAGCGGCGGCCGGGAGCTGGTGGTGAAGATCTCCCAGTTGTCGAAGCCGATGACCGCGACGTCGCCGGGCACGTCGAGCCCCGCCTCGTGCAGGCTGTCGATGACGCCGCGGGCGATCTGGTCGGAGCCGGCGAACACCGCGTCGAAGCCCCTCGCCCTGGACAGCAGCATCCTGGTGGCGCTGCGGCCCCAGGCCTCGGACCACGCGCCGAAGTACACCCGGCCGCCGGCCGGTTCGAGTCCCTGCTCGGCCAGTTCGGCGAGCGCGCCCTTGGCCCGGTCCTGGGCCGCGCCGTAGGTGGGGTCGCCGGTGATGTGCGCGATCGAGCGGCGGCCGACCTCGGTCAGGTGCCGGATCGCCATCCGGCCGCCGGACACGTTGTCGCTCACCAGCGACAGATCCTGCGGATTCTCCGACGGCGCATAGGCGTAGACGACCGGCACGGGCAGGTCGCGGCCCACCGACGGCCGCGGGTCCGGGCGGGCGCCGACCACGATCAGGCCGTCAACCCGGCGAGAGAGCAGCGTTTCCAGATGGTGCGCCTCGCGGATCGCGTCGCCGCGGGCGTCGCACAGCAGCACGCTCGTGCGGCCGGCGCCGAAGGCGTCCTCCGCGCCCATGAGGATCGGGATCGACAGCCGGCCCTCGAGGTCGGAGGTGAGCAGCCCGACGATGCCGGTGCGCACCGCGCGCAGTCCCTGCGCGAGCGCGTTCGGGGAGTACGACAGGCGCTCCGCCGCCTCCAGCACGCCGGCCCGCGTCGCGGGTGAGACGTGCGCTCGGCCGTTCAACGCCTTCGAGGCGGTCGCGATCGACACCCCGGCCAGCCGGGCGACGTCTTCCAGCGTGGCCGTACGTGCGTTCGCGCGCTGGGCAGCTCGCCTCGCCACCGACCCTCCCGACATGGTCACAGTGATGTCGTGAAAACGATACCTCGTCAGAGTCTTGACCAGGAGGGTCTGCGTGATTAGGTTGAGGAAAACCTTTTCGGAAGCGCCGACCCACCGGATCGACGGCTCGTGAGACGCGCAGCTCCAGCATCTTGGCTGATCCTGGCCGACTGTCGCGAAGTCACCTGCTCGCTACGCAGGCCGCACGAAAGTCAAACCGAAAACACTTAGCCCGCGATGGCGCGGGCATGAGACCAAGGAGTGCTGTCCATGTTCGGCATTCGCTCCAGCAGTCGGCGCCGCCGGCGCTCGATCATCGCGGTGGCCGCCGTCGCAGCGGTCGGCCTGGCGGCTTGCAGCAGCGGCGGCGCGAAGGGCGGATCGGTCGCCCAGGGCGGTGTCAACGGCACCGACGACGGCACCTCGCTGACCCTGTGGACGCGAGCGCCGCTCGAGCTCCAGGCGAACCTGCTGGTCAAGGCGTACAACGCCTCGCACAAGAACCAGGTCAAGCTGACCATCGTGCCGAACGACGACTACGTCTCCAAGGTCGGCGCGGCCGCGGGCAGCGGCGGCCTGCCGGACCTGTTCGCCGCGGACATCGTGTACGTGCCCAACTGGACCAGGGCGGGGCTGTTCCAGGACCTGACCGGACAGATCGGCAAGCTGCCCTTCGCCGGGCAGATCAACAAGGGCCACCTCGACGCCGGCACGTACAAGGGCAAGCAGTACGTGCTCCCGTTCGTGCTGGACCTCTCGGTGATGATGTGGAACAAGACGCTGTACAAGGAGGCGGGCCTCGACCCGGAGAAGGGCCCGACCAACCTCGCCGAGTTCGTCCAGCAGGCGAAGGCCGTCCAGGCGCTGCACAAGCCGGGCGTCTACGGCACCTACTTCGGCGGCAACTGCGGCGGCTGCAACATCTTCACCTGGTTCCCGATGATCTGGGCCTCCGGCAAGGACGTGCTGAGCGAGGACGGCACCCGATCGCTGCTCGACAGCGACACCGCGAAGCAGGTCTACGCCGACTGGCGTGACCTGTGGAGGTCCGGGGCCGTCGATCCGGCCAGCAAGGACGAGACCGGCGCGACCTGGGTCGGACCGTTCCAGCAGGGCAAGATCGGCGTCATGCCGTACCCGGCGTCCCTGCTGCCCACGGTGGACAAGAGCGTCCAGGCGGGTGTCGTGCCGATCTCCGGCCCCGACGGCGGCCAGTCCACCTTCGTCGGCGGCGACGGCATCGGCGTCTCGAAGGACTCGAGGCACGCGGCGCAGGCCTGGAACTTCCTGTCCTGGCTGATGTCCGAGGACGCGCAGGTCAACGTGTTGGCCGCCAACGACAGCGTCGTCTCGCGAGCCGATCTGGCCAACAACAAGTACGCCGTCAAGGACCCGCGCGTCGTGGCCGTGAACAAGGTCGCCGCGTCGCCCGACAGCAAGACCCCGATCGCGATCAACTGCCAGCAGGCCTTCAACGCCCCGGGCAGCCCCTGGGGCACGCTGATCCGCGACCAGGTGTTCAACGGCAAGGACGGCAATCTGGCGCAGGACAACAGCGCCATCAACAGCGTGCTCAGTCAGTGAGACCCGCGGGTGGCGCCGGTCACGGCCGGTGCCACCCGCAGCCGCGCTCGTTCTCGCAGTCAACGACCAGGAAAGACAGTCAACGACCAGGAAAGACATGAGCGTGCAGTCGTCCACCATGCATCCCGCACCCTCGCCGCCGGACGCCGTGCCGTCGGCCAAGCGCCGCCGCCGGCTCGGCCTCAGCAGCCGGCGCCGTCTGACCGGCTGGGCGTACGCCGCGCCGACCGCGGCGTTCGTCGTAGTGTTCTTCGTCCTCCCTCTGCTGCTGGTCACGCAGATGTCGGTCTCCGACTGGGGGTTGTTCACCGGCGATCAGGGCGTCAACGCTCCGGACAACTTCACCACCGCTGTCGATCAACGGCTGTTCTGGCCGGCCGTCCGCTTCACCGTCGAGTACACCGTGGTCACCACGGTGATCCTCATCGGCTGCGCGCTCGGGCTGGCGCTGCTGGTCCAGGAATCGACGCGATGGAGCGGTTTCCTGCGCACGGCCGTCCTGGTGCCCAGCGCCCTGGGCCTGGCGTCGGCATCGCTGCTGTTCTATGCGCTCTACTCGCCGGACAGCGGCCCACTCGGGCGGGTGATGAACGACCTCGGCGTCACCGACGGGCCGGTGTCCTTCCTCGGCACCCCCGGCCACGCGCTGTGGTCCACCGTGGCGCTGATCGTGTGGCGGTACGCGGGCTTCTACATGCTGCTCCTGCTGGTCGCGTTGCAGGGGATCTCCGCCGAGGTCTACGAGGCCGCCGAGATCGACGGCGCCGGACGCTGGCAGCGGTTCCGCCGCATCACACTGCCGCTGATCCGCTCCTCGCTCGCGCTGTGCACGATCCTGTGCGTCACCGGCTCGCTGCTCGCGTTCGACCAGTTCTACATCCTGACCAAGGGCGGCCCGGACAACAGCACGCTGACGATCGTGCAGCTCGTCTACAACGCCGCCTTCCAGGGGCGCAACGACCTCGGTCTTGCCGCGGCGCTGTCGATCATCGTCCTCGGTGCCCTGCTCGTGCTGAACGCCGGCCAGTTCCGCTGGCTGCGCGGCAAGGAGGACTGACATGGCCGCGACCCACAGCGCCCGCTCGGCGCGCCCGCACCCCGCCGGGCTGTCCGGACTCGCCCTGCGGACCCCGTACTACGTCCTGACCGGCGGCCTGGCGATCATCTTCCTGTTCCCGCTGTTCTGGGCCGGGATCCGCTCCGTCTCGCCGCAGGCCGGCACCGCGCAGATCCACGGCTGGGGCCTGGGGAACTACGACACCCTCACCCACTACCAGGCCGGCATCTGGCAGTACGTCCTGAACAGCGCCGTCGTCTCGGGACTCACCGTGCTCTTCACCCTCGCCATCTCGCTGCTCGGCGGCTACGCCTTCGCCCGGTTCGCGTTCCCGGGCAAGAACCTGCTGTTCATGCTGACGCTGGCGATCCTGATGGTCCCCTACGCCACGCTGCTGATCCCGCTCTACGTGCTGCTCGACCGGCTCGGTCTCCAGAACTCGCTGGTCGGCCTGGCGCTGGTGCTGACGCTGTTCCAGCTGCCGTTCGCGACGTTCATGATGCGGATCTCGTTCGAGTCGGTGCCCCGCGAACTCGAGGAGGCGGCGCTCGTGGACGGCTGCGGCACGGTCAAGGCCCTGCTGCGCGTGCTCGTTCCGGCGGTACGGCCGGGCCTGGTCACGGTCGGCCTGTTCGCCTTCCTCGCCGCGTGGAACGACTTCATCACCCCGCTGGTGCTGATCAGCGACTCCGCGAAGCTGCCGCTTCCGGTGGCCGTCGCGAACCTGCGCGCGCAGGTCATGGGCGTCATCGACTACGGCGCCACGGAGGCCGGCGTGGTGGTGCTCGCGCTGCCTTGCATCGTCCTGTTCGTCCTGCTCCAGCGGCAGTACGTCCGCGGGTTCATGTCCGGCGCTCTCAAGGGCTGATCAATGACAACCGACACCGCACGCCCGCGAACACCCCGCGCCGACCAGGCGCCGGACGCCGGCCGCCCGGTCATGCCGCGGCGGGCACGGCTGCGTCCTCTCGCCCTCACCGACGTCCGCATCACCGGCGGCTACTGGGCCGAACTCCAGCACCGCAACCGGAACGCGATCCTGCCGCACATCGCCGACTGGCTCGAACGGGCCGGCTGGCTCGGCAACTTCGACGCAGCCCGCGAGCACCGGCTCCCGGCCGACCGGCACGGCCGGGAGTTCTCCGACAGCGAGGTCTACAAGGCGCTCGAGGCGATGGCCTGGGAGCTCGGCCGCCGGCCGGATCCGGCGCTTCAGGACCGGTTCGACGCCGTCGTCGCGCGGGTCGCGGCGGCCCAGGAAGCCGACGGCTACCTCAACACCAGGTTCGGCAGGCCCGGCCAGGAGCCGCGCTGGTCCGACCTGGAGTGGGGGCACGAGCTGTACTGCGTCGGTTTCCTCATCCAGGCGGCCGTCGCCCGCGCCCGCACCGGGCACCCCGAGGACCGGCTGGTCGAGGTCGCGCGGCGCGCCGCCGATCTCGTCTGCCGGGTGTTCGGCGAGGACGGCATCGCCTCCGTGGACGGCCACGCGGAGATCGAGTCGGCGCTCGTCGAGTTCTACCGGTTGACCGGCGAGCACCGGTATCTCGAACAGGCCCGCCTGTTCGTCGAGCGCCGCGGCCACCACGCGCTCAAGGAGATCGAGTTCGGCCGCGAGTACTTCCAGGACGACATACCCGTTCGCGAGGCGGAGGTCTTCCGCGGCCACGCGGTCCGGGCGCTTTACTTCGCCGCCGGCGCCGTGGACGTCGCGGACGAGACCGACGACGACGTCCTGTATCACGCCGTCGTGCGGCAGTGGCGGCGTACCGTCGCGCGGCGTACGTACATCACCGGCGGCATGGGCTCGCGTCATCAGGACGAGGCGTTCGCGGAGGACTTCGTCCTTCCGCCGGATCGCTCCTACTCGGAGACCTGCGCCGGCGTCGCCTCGGTCATGCTCGCCTGGCGGCTGCTGCTGGCCGACGGCGATCCGGCGTACGCCGACCTGATCGAGCGCACCCTGTTCAACGTGATCTCGACCTCGCCCTCCGCCGACGGGCACGCGTTCTTCTACAGCAACACACTGCACCGCCGGGAACTCGGCACTCCGCCGGACCCCGACCGGCCCAGCATGCGCGCGGCGGCGTCGCTGCGTGCGCCGTGGTTCGAGGTGTCGTGCTGCCCGACCAACGTCGCGCGCACACTGGCCAGCCTGACCGCTTATGTCGCGACCGCGGACGACGCGGGCCTTCAGCTGCATCAGTACGTTTCCGGCACCGTACGCCACAGCTCGGGCGGCGGCCGGGAGCTCAACGTCACCGTCACCACCGACTATCCCTACGACGGACAGATCCGGGTGCGTATCGACGACACCGCGGGTCGCCCTTGGTCGCTGTCGCTGCGCGTGCCGGGCTGGGCGACGCAGGGTGCTTCCGTCTCGATCGGGGACCGCACGCGACCGGTCGGCCCGGGCGTATTCACCGAGCGCAGGCTATGGCAGGCGGGCGACGAGGTCGTGCTGCGCCTGCCGATGGCACCGCGGTTCACCCAGCCCGACTCCCGGATCGACGCCGTGCGCGGGTGCGTCGCGGTCGAGTGCGGCCCACTCGTCATGGCGCTGGAATCCGTGGACGTCCCCGGCATGCTGACCGTCAACGAACTGCGAGTCGATGTCAGTCAGCCGCCGCGAGTGGTTGACGGCCGGGTCGTGGTGCGTTGCCATCACCTGCCTTCGGGTGACCACGAATGGCCGTATTCGGGCGATGATACGGACGGACGCCGACCCAACCAGCCGACCGAGCTGGGTGATGTACCGCTGGTGCCTTACTACGCCTGGGCGAACCGTGGGCCCTCGACGATGCGGGTCTGGCTGCCCACGTGATGACGCCGGGAAGTGTCAGTGCAGGGGCATGACCGGCTCGCCTTGTGCGTTCAGTCCGGTGCCGGAGATGGTGCACGATCCGCTGCGTACCGCGCCGTTGTTGTACGCCTGGCGCAGGCAGTTGCGCAGCGCGAGCTGACCCCAGTAGTCAGGGTGCAGCGACTCCTGGATGTAGTAGTCGGAGCCGATGGTGGAGACGGTGCGGATCTGGTTGATCCACTCGCTCAGGTTCACCGCGGCGGGATCGGTCCAGCTGTTGAGGCCTTCCTCCTCCAGCATGCCGACGGTGTTCTCGCACAGCCGGTGGCCGTTGAAGGCGGCGGCGACGTCGAGGGTGCGGATGTTGCTCAGGCCGGTCTGCGCGGCCGCGGTGAACTCGGAGTTGTTGATGGTGACCAGCGCGGTGCTGTTGGCCCAGTTCGCGTCGGCGTTCCAGAAGCCGCAGCCGCCGGTGGACTGGCGGGTGTAGCCGGACTGCGAGTAGCGGAAGCCGGCGCCGGGCGGCAGCGGCGAGGGGTAGTCCTGCACCAGGATCGTGTACGCGGAGTCCGCGTACCCGGCGTTGGCCATGGCCTGGTGCACGTTGAGCAGCGCGGTCTTGATCGCGGCGGTCTGCGTCGCGACGTTCGCGGCGGTGAAGTTGGCGGTCACCGAGGAGTCGTCGTAGCAGTAGTCCGGCCACCAGGACGGCGAGAGCAGGAAGTCCTCGACGCAGGACTGCACGATGGAGGCGAAGTTGTAGTTGTTGCCACCGATGCTCACCGCGACCAGCTTCACGTTGTGCGTGGCGGCGAAGTTCTGGAGCATGAGTGCCTGGCCCTGGTTGCCCGAGGAGTCGCGGTAGAAGTCCAGCCCCGGCTTGAAGTTCCCCGAGTCGGCGTGGGTGGCGGTGGTGGCGCCGGAGCAGGCCAGGACCTTGCCGTTGACCCCGCCGCCTAGGTAGGCCTCGTCCGCCTTGGAGCGGTGGCAGCCGTTGATCAGCTCGGCGTTGTTCGAGGCGTTGTCGTAGTAGGCGGTCGGGCCGAGGGCGTCGATGTGGCTTTCGCCCAGGTCGGAGTTGCCGGCCCAGCGGCCGGCCTCGCCGGAGATGTAGGAGTCGCCGAGGGTGACGACCCAGGCGGCGCCCTGGCCGGGGCCGTCGGCCAGCGCCGGGCCGGCGGCCGCGGTGACGCCGGCGGCGGCGAGAACCATGGTGATCGTAAGGGCGCTGAGGGCGCGCAGCGGTCGGCGGGAGTGGGCTGAGCGGGGAGAACGGCGCATGGCAAACCTCTGGTTTGGCTGACCGATCCGGTCACCGGAAGGCACGAGAAGGGCACACTCGGTGCTCGTGGCACACGATGACACCCACGGCCGCCCTCATCCAGACGCGTGACAAACCCTTTGCCAACCGTCCCACCGCGCTGACAAGCGCGTCCGGCGCGGCACCCGGGGAGGGGCGCCGCGCCGGACGCGGTCGGCGGATCAGGCTTCGGCCGGGATCTTGGCATCCACTTCGAGCTCGAACTTCATCCGCGGGTCGGCGACTCCGCACTCGAACATGGTCGCGGCCGGCAGGACCTCTCCGAACGCCTTGCGCAGGGTGGGCCAGCACTTGGCGAAGTCCTTCGCGTCCGGCAGCAGATAGCGGACGCGGACCACGTCGGCGAAGGTGCAGCCGGCCTCGGCCAGCGCGTTCTCGACGTTGCGCAGCGCCTGTTCGGCCTGCTCGACCACGTCGTCGGAGATGGCCATGGTGCTGTACTCGAAGCCTCCGGTGCCGGAGACGTAGACCCAGCCGTCCACGACGAGGGCCCGCGAGAAGCCGACCTCACGCTCGTAGCTTGAGCCTGTCGAGATGATGCGTCGAGTGGACATGATCTCCCTGATTCCCTAGTGGTTTGCCGCCTTGGCGCCCAGCGCCGCCGCCAGCTCGCGCGCCGTCGGCGCTTCGAAGATCTCTGCCACGCTCACCTCCACGCCGAGCCTCTCCCGCAGCCGGCCCGCGATCTGCAAGGCGGTCAGCGAGTCGGCGCCGAGCGCGAAGAAGTCGGCCTCGACGGGGACTTCGAGCCCGAGGGTCTGCGCCCACAGGCCCGCGATCTCGGCCGCGAGGTCACCGGACGGACGATCGCGCGCAGTCGGCTGCGTGCGCCCTTCCGCAATTGGCTGCGGGTGAGCTGTGTGCTGCGCGCGCAGGACGATGAGATGCGGCTCCGATTGCTCGCGCAGCATGCGCAGGACCGTAGCGATGTGCTCGTCTTCCACGTCGGGCGCGGGCACTTCGATGCTGACGACCGTGGTTCTGCCGTCGGGCACCGTGGCGGCCGCAATGGCGTGGAAGAACTCTGCGACCGCGGCTAGTTCCGCGCCGCCGAGGGACCCGGCAGCGGCAGCAGGGGAGAGCAGCGTCAGGAACCTGATCGACCCCGATGCCAGCGCCACATCGCGCAGTGAGGCTGCCCAGTCCATCTCGGTGCGCAGCGTGCTGTCAGCACGCGCGGTGTGGAAAACGCCGTCCACCGGACCGTGCTCGATACTCAATCTGTCGAACAGCGCCGCGCAACTCGCGTCATCTGCGCGTCCCGCCTCGACGACGTGAACCTCGGCCCCGGCTGCTTCCAGCGCACGGACTCTGCCGAGCCGTGCATCGTCGAGTTGCGCGGCGCCGCCTGTCAGCAGCAGGAGCCGAGGCTGCAATCCGGTGTCGGCGAGCCCTTGCGCGAGGGCCAGACCGATCGGCCCGAGGCCGTCCGTGATCGCGTACCGGCCGTCGGACCGCAGCAGCGTCGGCGCGGCTTCGGGCACCGCGACCTCGACCGGTGCCGGAAGCCAGACATGACTGCCGCGCAGGGCGAGCACCGGATCGGCCGCGAATGAGGGTGCTGCGATCTCGGCGGCCAGTGCGTCGTCGGCCGTGCGTGCGACGTCGAGCAGACGTACAGGCCACGGCCCCTGTGCGGCGACGGCACGCACCGCTCCGACTGCTGCGGCCCGCACCGGGTCCAGCGGCTCGGCGGCCGTCACCGCCACGGCACCGCGAGTCAGTACGCACACAGGTAGCACTCGACTGCGCGACTCTCGCTGGTGGGCGGCATAAGTAAGGACACGAAGCAGCGAGAGAACGCCGTCTGCCGTGGTCTTCGCCTCCCCGGCCAGGGGTGCGCTGCCGGCGGCGTGTACCAGCAGCTTGACGCGGTCGCCGTCGGCGAGGGCGCTGAGCGCGCCGTCCAGGTCATCCAGGTGGCCGGCCCGGATCACTCCGCCGAAGTCGCGTACCTCGTAGCGGTCGCCGTACGCGATCGGTACGACTCGGAACCCGGCGCGCTGCACGACTCGGCGAGCCGCGGCCGCAGCGGCTGGATCCTCGGGTAGCAGCACCACCGCATAGCCGTTGGCAGCTGGGGCGGCTGAAGGTGTGGCGTTCAGTATCCCCGTGTTCTGCCACGCGGGGAGCGCAACGGTCTGCGCGTGTGTCTCTGCGCGCGTCGCAGGGGACGGATACGCCGCCTTGGCCACGCGCGCGGCGGTGCGGCTCAGGTCGGGCAGCAGGAATTCCGTGCGCCGGTACGGATAGATCGGCAGCGGGTACTTGCGTCCACGCTCGCCGGGTAGTTGCGCGAAGTCGATATCGACGCCGCTCGCCCACAGCTCGCCGAGCGCGTCCAGCACATGGCGCCCGGGCCGCGCGGAGAGCAGTTCCACGACCGGATGGCCGGCCAGGCCCACGGAGGGATGGCGGCGGGCCGGTCCGCTCAGCGCCGGTCCCGGTCCGCACTCGACCAGCACGAGACGCTCGACGGGCAGGTGTTCGAGAGCGTCGTTGAACAGCACCGGATCGACGAGCTGGTTGACCCAGAACTCGGGCCGCAGCGCGTCCTTGTCGGTCAGCAGCCGACCGGACGCCGCCGACACCAGGGGCAGCGAGGGCTCCGACAGCGGTATCGCCTCAACCAGGCGCAGGAACTGCGGCAGCGCCTCCGACATCATCGGCGTGTGGAACGCGTGCGAGGTGGACAGCCTGCGGTACTCGATCCCACGACCGTCGAGCACCGCGCAGAACTCTGCGACCGCCTGCTCGGAGCCGCCCACGACGGTCTGCGTCGGCCCGTTGACCGCCGACACCCAGACGCCGCCGGTCATCGCCTGCCGCACCTCGCCCTCCGGCGCGGCGACCGCGACCATGCGGCCGGCGGGCATCTGCCGCATGAGCCGCGCACGCTCGGCCACGAAGCGGATCGCGTCCTCGGTCCGGAAGACGCCGGCGACCGTGGCGGCCACGACCTCGCCGACGCTGTGCCCGATCACCGTCGCCGGCCGCACGCCGAGGCTCAGCAGCGACTGCGCGGACGCCAGCTCCACGGCGAAGAGCAGCGGCTGGGAATGGACCGTGTCGGACAGGACCTCTGCGGACCTCTCGTTCTCCCAGACTCGGATCAGGTCCCGTCCGAGCAGGTCCGCGAAGTCGGCGAGGTACTCCCGGACCCGCGCGGTGTGGCCGGGCAGCCAGCGCCCGGCGTCCAGACCCATCGCGGGCCGCTGCGCGCCTTGGCCGGGGAAGAGCAGGACCGGCTGCGGGGCCTGGCCGTCGCCGCGCAGGATCCGGTCCGGCTGCTGACCCGACGTCAGTGCGTCCAGCGCCTCGCGCGCGGCCTCGGGGCCGTCCACGCGCAGCGCCGCCCGGGATCGCAACGCGCGTCGTCCGGTCTGGCTGGTGCCGGCGACGGCGGCCAGGTCGGCGGCTGTCGCATCAGCCGCGGTGCGCAGCAGCGCCTCGCCCACCAACTCGCGCGTCTGGTCGTCGGTACCTGACCAGACAAGCAGTTGCGGACCACTGCTGTCACCGCTGCGGCGCGGCTCGGCGCCAGGCGCCTCCTCGACCACGACGTGCGCGTTGGTTCCGCCGAAGCCGAAGGAGCTGACCCCGGCGCGGCGCGGCGTCCCGTCCACCCTCGGCCAGGGCCGCACGCGGTCGGCGACGGCGAAAGGGGTGCGCTCCAGGCCGAGGCGAGGGTTGACCGTGCGCAGGTTGGCGGTCGGCGGGATCGTCTCGTGGTGCAGCGCGAGCACCGTCTTGATCAGGCCGACGACGCCGCTGCCGGGACCGAGGTGGCCGATGTTCGACTTCACCGACCCGACGAGGCAGCTTCCGGGCCTCAGCTCGCCGCGCGCGGTCAGCTCCATGCCGCGGTGCAGGCCGCGGATCTCGACAGGGTCGCCGATCTGGGTACCGGTGCCGTGCAGCTCGACGTAGGAGATCGAGGCGGAGTCGATGCCGGACGCCGCGATCGCCTCGGCGATCACCCGGCTCTGGCCGTCGCTGCTCGGCGTGGTGAAACCGGCCCGGTCCGGGCCGTCGTTGTTGACCGCCGAGCCGAGGAGCACGGCGAGCACCACGTCCCCGTCCCGCCGCGCGTCCGAGAGCCGCTTGAGCGCCACGACGCCGCCTCCGCTGCCGAACACCGTGCCGCTCGCCTCGGCGTCCAGCGGACGGCAGACGCCGTCCCTGCTGTCGATGCCGCCCTCGACGTGCAGATAGCCGCGTCCGTAAGGGGTCTCGATCTCCACGCCGCCGGCCAGCGCCAGGTCGCAGTCGCCGGTCCGCAGCGCCTGGCAGGCCAGATGGACGGCGACCAGCGAGGTCGAACACGCGGTGCGCACGGCCACGGCCGGCCCGCGCAGGCCGAGGCGGTAGGAGGCGTACGAGGGCAGGAAGTCGACGTTGTTCGAGATGAGCGCGACCGTCTCGCCGACCTGGTCCATCAGCTGCGGATCGGCCCGGAAGTGGTCCTCGAGGAACCGGTCGGTCGCGCTGCCGCCGTAGACGCCGATGGTCCCGCCGAACCGGTCGGGCACCGTGCCCGCGCTCTGCAACGCGGTGTCGCAGAGTTCGAGGAAGAGGCGGTGCTGCGGGTTGCGCAGCGTGCTCTCGCGCCGGGAGATCCCGAAGTATTCGTGGTCGAAGCCCCACACGTCGTCGAGCAGCGGCCGGGCCCTGATGTAGTTGGGCGCCGCGATCGTCTTGGCCGACTCGCCGGCGTCGAGCAGCTGCCACTCGGTCAGCCGGTGGATGCTGTTGCGTCCGGCCAGCAGGTTCGCCCAGAACTCGTCCACCGAACCCGCGTCCGGCACCCGCGCCGCCAGGCCGACGACGGCGATCGGTTCGATCCCCATGCTCGCAGCACCCTGCGCGCGGTCTCGGCGGCGTTCCGGTCGCACCGAAACGGCGTGCTGGGCCAGGCGGCGCGCGGTCGGGAAGCGGAAGAAGTCGGCGATCGTGAGCGCCACCGCGGCGCCGTTCCGTCCGGCGTCAGCCGTCACGGCGTCGTACAGGCGCAGCAGGCCGAGCGACGTGAGGCCCGCCTCGAAGAAGTCGTCGTCCGGTTCCAGGCGCAGGCCGGGCTGTAGCTCGGCCGCGTGCCGCAGCAGCAGGTCCAGCACGCTCGTGTCGGCGACGGCAGAAGACTGCCCCGGGTCCGGCCGGGTGCCGGCCTGCCGCAGCGCCTCGACGTCCACCTTGCCGCGCGCGGTCAGCAGTATCGCGTCAACCCGGCGCAGCCGCGCGGGCACCTCGGCCTCGGGAAGCCGCCGGCGCAGGTCGGCCAGGATCTCGGCGCTGCTCAGCACGGCCGGTCCGGTCCACCAGGCGACCAGCCGCGAGGTGCCGTGCTCGACTTCGGCATGGCAGTTCGCGACGCCCGGGACGGCACGCAGCGCCGCCTCCACGTTGTCGATCTGGACGCGGTGCCCGCCGACCGACGCTTGGCGATCCGCGCGGCCGACCACGTCGATCAGCCCATCCGCGCGCAGCCGTCCGAGATCGCCGGTCCGATAGCGGCCGGTGACGCCCGCGCCGGTCACCGTGATCTCGCCGAGGACGCCCGGCGCGGCGACGGCATCGGGTCCGAGTACTGTGATCGTCCGGTGTGGAGCGGACGCCGCGATGGGCACGCCTGCCTGTGCCGCGCCGCGCTCTTCGGCGGCGATCCGTCGCAGCCCACTGGCTTGAGGCGTCTCCGTGGTGCCGTAGAGGTTGTAGAGCTCTGCGGAAGGGGCGAGCCGTCGTAGCGCCGCGACGGCGCCGTAGCGCAGCTGGTCCCCGTGGAAGACCACGCGGCGAAGCGACGGCAGCGTTCCGTCTACGTGTGCTGCGGCAAGCAGCGCGCCTTGGGACGGCGTGACGTGCAGCACCGTCGCACCGATCTCGTCCAGCCAGCGCGGGATCCGGCGTTGCGCGTAGTCCCCGGCCGCGCCGACGTGCACGGTCGCGCCGAGCAGCAGCGGCAGCAGCAGATCGCGGAAGACGGGGTCGTGGTCGGGCGGCGTGGTGAAGGCGAAGACGTCGTCCGCTGTCAGGCCGAGCGCCTGTGCGTATCCGTCGAGGACTGCGGGCAACGCGTCGGCGGGAAGGGGTACGACGGCTGGTTTGCCCGTGGTGCCGGAGGTGAGCAGAACGTGCCCGACCCTGTCGGCTGACCATTCGAACGCCGGAGTGTCCGGGGCGGATGCTTCGATCGGGTCGGGTGCGTCGCCGACATCGATCACGAACGCGGCGTCGGCGGCGCCGAGCGCGGCGGTGCGCCACTGCTGCGGCGCGTCGGCGTCGATCAGCAGTGGCGCCGCGCCTGCGTGCCAGCAGCCGAGGACGGTTTCGGCCAACTCCGAGCGCCGTCGTGCCAGCACGCCGACGACAGGAGCGGTGCCGCTGACACGTTCGCGCACTGCGGCGCTGATCCGCAGCGTGCGCTGCCAGAGCTCCTTATATGTGATCTGTCGCTGTGGCGCGGAAATCGCGACGCGGTCCGGGGTCAGCCGCGCGTGCGTGCGAACGCGCGCGACGAGGTCGCCGCAGGTCCCGCCGACGTTCGCGGCAGCCACGGCTTCCGGCTCGGCCTGCGTGCGGGCGTCCTCCTGTCCGGCCGCACGCAACAGGTCGTCGCGGCACTGACGCAGGAACTGCGCGGCGATCTGCTCGGACCACAGGTGCGTGCCGTACACCAGCCGCAGGCTCAGCGTGCCGGATTCGCCTCGCAGCAGGTACAGGCCCAGGTCGAACAGCGACCATCGGGCCGGCGGATGCAGCAGGCGCGCGGCGGCCTCGCCGAACCGTTCCGGCGCCGCCTCCCGGCTGATGTCGTTGCACCAGACGCGGAAGAGCGGATTGTGCGTCAGGTCGCGCGCGCCGCCGACGTGCTCGACGATCTCCTCGAACGAGACCGCTGCGTGCTCGGCGGCCTCGTACACGGCCTCGGCGACGGCCGTGACGGCAAGCTCGGCACCTCGCTCGACAGCACCCTGCAACCGAACCGGCAGGGTGCGTACATAGAAGCCGACCGCGTCTTGCTCGGCCGGCGATTCGCGGCCGGTCATCGGGACGCCGACCACGACGTCGTCGGTGCCGCTCCACAGGCCGAGACGGCGCGCGAACGCAGTGAGCGTCAGCGCGAACGGGCTGACTCGGACCGCGGCGCCGAACTGTTCGACCGCATCGGTTCCCTGCGCACCGAGGTCCAGATCGATGCTGGCGCCGCGATAGTTCGCCACCTGCGGATGCTCGCGCTGCCAAGGCAGGCTGAGCGTGCGCGGCGCGTCGTGAAGCCGGTCCCGCCAGTACGCCAGGTCGCGTTCCCGCCGCTCGCGGCTGGTCGGCTCGACGGCGACGTGCTGCGCCTGCCCGCCTACCGGCCGCCGACCCGCGTATCGCTCGCTGAGTTCGGCCAGCACCAGGTCGAGGGTGCGCTGGTCGGAGACCAGGTGGTCGATGGCGAGCAGGACCGTGTCGCCTTGAGCCGCGGGGGAGCGCTGGACGCCGACGGCGAGACGTGGCAGCCGGTCGGCAGCGAAATGGTGGTCGAGGACGTCGGTGCGCACGCCCTCGTCCGAGCCGACGGCCACCCGCACCGCAGCCTCATCGGTCGGATGCACTCGGCGCCGCACGCCTTCTGGCGAGTCGTGGAACGTCGTACGCAGCGCGGGGTGGTATCGAATCAGGGCATTCACGGCGCGTTCAAGGCGTGACACATCAACGTGCCGATCGAGTTCGAGCACTGCCGTGACGTTGTACGCGGGGCAGTCGGGGAAGAGCCGCGACCAGACCCAAAGGCCGTGCTGCTGCGGGGAGAGCGCCGCGTCAGCGGGTACTGCATCCACCTGTGCGTCAGCCTCCGCCGGAACGGTCGTGGCGAGGAACGCGCGCAAATCGGCGAGCGACATGTTGGCGCGCAGCAGTTCGCGCAGCGGGAGACGTACGCCGCAACGCGCCAGGACCAGACCGACGAGCCGGACCGCCGTGAGGCTGTGCCCGCCGGCGTCCAGGAAACCGAGCGAGGCGTCGGCCGGGTACGCCCCGGTCGCCTCGAACCAGAGCCGGGCCGCCAGGTCGTCGCCCCCGGGAGCCTCGCTCGCACCGAGCGACTCGGCCAGTTCGGCGGCGCGCTCGGCGGCCTTGCGCCGGTCGAGCTTGCCGCTGGAACCGAGCGCGATCTGCGCGACGGGAAAAATCAGTGTGGGTACATGACTGTCGGGCAGCATGCGACGCAGTTCGGCGCGCACGCCGTTGACGCCGTCCGCGCCGGGCGCCAGGACGACCAGCGCGCACAACTCCTGCCCGGCGCCGCGATCCAACGCGACCGCCGCCGCGGCTGTCACGTCGTCCAGCGCGCACAGCGCGTCCTCGACGGCCGTGAGCTCGACCCGCTGGCCGCGGATCTTCACCTGGGCGTCCTTGCGGCCGAGGAATTCGATCCCTTCCGGCCTCTGCCGGACCAGATCTCCGGTCAGGTACAGCCGGGGGACCGGGGACCATGGCGGCGCCTCGATGAACGATCGCGCGGTCAGCTCCGGCTGCCCGAGATAACCGGTGGCCAGCGGCACGCCGCCGATCGCGAGCTCGCCGACCGCGCCCGGCGGCGTCGGCGTGCGGTCCTCGTCGAGTACGACGAGCGTGCAGTTGCTGATCGGAGAGCCGATCAGGGTACGTTCCACGTCCCCGTCGGCCGGGCACGGCCAGTGGGTGACGTCGATCGCCGCCTCGGTGGGCCCGTAGAGGTTGTGCAGCTCGACGGCGCCGAGCACCGCCCGGAACTCGCGCACGTGACGAGGCATCAGTTCCTCGCCGCTACAGAACACCGCGCGCAGCGAGCCGCACTCGGCCGCCTCGGGCCGCCGCAGGAACTCGGCGAGCATCGACGGCACGAAGTGGCACAGCGTCACGCGGTGGTCGGTGATGTACCGCGCCATCCGGGCGGGGTCGAGATGAGCGCCCGGCGGCGGCAGCACCATGGCCGCGCCGGCGATCAGCGGGCTCCACAGCTCCCAGCCGCTGACGTCGAAGGTATAAGGGGTCTTCTGTAGGAAACGATCCTCGGCGCGGAAGCCGAAGGCCTCGTGCATCCAGCAGAGGCGGTTCACCAACGCGTCGGACGGGACGACCACGCCCTTGGGCGTGCCAGTAGTCCCGGAAGTGAAGAGTACGTAGACGGCGTCGTCCTCGGCGCACGGCTCCAGCGCGGACCAGGACTCGAAGCGTGCCGAGCCGAGCTCGACCTGAAGCGCCTCAAGGCCGGGACGCTCGCGCACCAGCTGCGCAGTGCCGGCATCGACCAGCGCGTAACGCGCCTGCGCGAGGTCGAGCAGCAGGTCCCGGCGGGCCTGCGGGTCGTCGGTGGACAGCGGCAGGTACGGCATCCCGGCCTTGGCCGCGGCGAGTAGGGCGACCACCATGGCGCGTCCACGGCGCATGCAGACGGCGACGAGGTCGCCGCGGCGCCCGCCGGACCGCCGTAGCCGAGCCGCGAGCGCGTCGGACTCCGCCTCAAGTTCGGCGTAGCTGAGCGTCCCCTCCTCGTCGATCAGGGCTATGGCGCCGGGTGATCGCTGTGCACTGATGCGTACCAGTCCGGGCAGGCCGAACGGTGCCGGCCACACGCGCTGCGGCCCGACCAGCACGCCCGGCGCGGTCGTCGTCGAAGGCTCCAACTGCATGATGATCTACCCCCGTAGATTCTTCGCCTGTGATCGGGGCACCGCGCGCCGGACGATTCAGTCGCGGATCACCGTCTTGGTGCGCATCAGGAACTCGGCGAGGTACCCGTCATGCGGCACGCCCTGGCGGAACCAGTGCGTGGGGTGGTCGCCCAGGTACACGTTGTGGATCGTGGGCTCGGACACCAGCGACTCGACCAGCCGCTCGTCCTCGGTCACCGCGGTCAGCACCAGCGTGTCGCGCAGCGGCGCGACGCCGTCGCGGCCGGACCAGGGGGCGACCCAGACGCAGGGGAACCCCATCTCGATCCCGGTCTGCCCCGCCGCCGCGTCGTCCACCTCGAAGACCGCGGGACGCAGCACCGCGCCGCCGTCGCCCAACTCGTGCACGATGCCCTCGCCGCCGAGCCAGGCCTTCGCACCACCGACCCGGCTGAGCAGGGACCGCTCGACGGACCGCGCGACGGCCGGCGTCTTGACCGGCAGCACCGCCTTCTCGTCCTCGGGCGGCAGGCTCGGCAGGGCGGCGAGCCGCTGCGCGAGCGCCTCGGCCAGGCCGGAAGGATCGTGCTCGGCGAAGACCGCCGTGGTGTTGACGCAGCTGGTCCCGGCCAGCTCGGTCACCGAGGCGACCACGGTGTCCAGATGCGGCCGCCAGTCCCGGCCGGTGATCAGGATCTTCGAGCGCCCCGGCCCCTGTGGGAGCACCGACGAACTGGTCGCGTACTTCCGCACCACTTCGTCGCCGCCGTAGACGATCGCGCGGTTGGCGCCCTCGATGACGGCGTCGGCCACCGCATGCTCGGTGGGCAGCAGCACTACGTGATCGTCGCCGAAACCGGCCTCGCGCAGCGCGGTGATCAGCCGGTGCGCGGTGAACGGCTCGCGTTGCGACGGACGCACGGCTACGCGGTACCCGAGCGCCAGCGCCTCCAGCCAGAGTGCGTGTACGCCGGGCTGGTTGCCGGAGGCGTGCACGGCGAAGACGTCGCCGCGACGCGTCCACACCGCACGACCGCCGCGTGTCGCCGGATCGCTCCAGTGGTTGACCGCCGCGCCGGGCAGCGCGCACTGCGCGGTCGCGTACGCCTGCTGCGCGGCCGTGGCGATCTTCACGGTCGCGGCGCGAACCATCGAGATCGGCAGCCCACTGACACGGCTGACCGTGTACTGATACTCCTCGGGCGAGTGCCCGCTCAGCGTGGCCTCGGCGAAGAGGCCGCCGGCCTGTGCCAGCGCCGCGATGCGCTTGTCGGTCTCCAGGCTCCGCGCCTGCCGCAGCGCCGCCAGGCTCCGGTGCACGAACAGCCTCGGCACCAGGCTCAGCTCGGCGACCGGGGTCTCGGCGACGTCGGTCACCGTCAGCCGGTTGTGCGCACGGTAAGGCCCGCGTGGTCCGAGCGCCTCGATCTGGTGCAACGGTTCAGGCGGCATCAGTAGACGCCCTCGATGACCGGCTCGTCGTCGAAGGTGTCCACCGGCCGCACCTCGGCGACCGAGTCGCCGAACCGGCCAGGCGGCGCCGGCACCCGCACGGCGGTGTCGCGCTCGAGGTTGTTCGGCAGCAGCTGGCCCTTGCTGACGTGGTTCATCACGACCCTGCCGCGCTCGCCGTACGGCACGGCCCGCCCGGTCTCGGGGTCGATGACGCGGAACGAGATGTACGGGCTGAACGGGTCGAAGACGCAGGGCTCTTCATCGCTCAGGCCCGGCCGCTCGAACGCGCCGCCGAGGACCATGGTGCTGCCGTAGAAGCCGCGGATCTTGACGTCCGGGAAGACCTCGGTGCGCAGCAGGTGGCGGGTGTCGGCGTCCATGTGCGCGCCCTGCCACATGATCATGTGGACCTTGCGGTTGACCAGATCGACCAGTTCCTGGTCGCGGGCCAGCCGTTCGAGCAGCGGCGGGGACATGGTCAGCAGGCCGACGTCCTGGGCCCGCAGCACGTACGCGGCCTGCTCGAGCAGGTGATCGACGTAAAGCTCTGCTTCCGCGGTCTTGCCGGCGGCGATGCATTTCTTGACCCAGCGCGGGTCCATGTCGATGGTGAACAGGATCCCGCCGCGCCGGCGCAGCTGGGCGCGCGGCCGCGACGCGGCCATGTGCGGGCCGCTCGGCACCGTGACGAGCCAGTTGAGCCCGCGCGGCACGCCCCACGCGTCCATGTCGCGCGAGTCGTACTCCAGCCAGCGGTTCAGCCAGTCGAAGGTGCAGGCGACGCTCTTGGGCGCGCCGGTGGTGCCGCCGCTCTCGAAGACGCCGAACAGGTCCCTGGCCGGGTCGAAGCCCCGGGGCACCAGATCCTCGACCCGCAGGCCGCGCAGCTCGTTGACGAGATTGGGGAAGAGGCTCAGGTCGTCGAGGGTGCGCACGTCGCGCAGCGGGTCGAAGTCCAGCTTCTCGGCGCGCTCTAGCCAGAAGGCCGAGCCGGTCTCGGGCCCGAAGTGCCACCGCATGGCCGCCTGGATCAATTCCTCGGGCCGCGGGATCTGGTCGGCCGGGCAGTCGAGTACCGGATCGGCGCCGATCGTCATCGGTGACATAGCCTTTCGGACACGAATATCAGGGCACATTGCAGACATAGCCGACACGAGGCGTTTTCATGCTTGCCGAGCGTTGATCAGCTGTCAAGCAGTGCCCGAATATTGGATAAGAGTCCTGTGATCAGGCGTGGCAGGACAGCGGGCGTCCGCCGTTGTACGCGACCATGTCGCGCAGCGCCCGCTCGGTGTCGATCCGCGCTCCCGGCTCGGCGCCGGCGAGTTCCGCATAGGCGCGGTGCAGGTTCCCGACCAGGCGCTCCGGGTCGAGCAGGTCGCCGTACGGCCCGGGGCCGCCCTCCCGCGCCGCCTCCAGCGGGGTGAGTCCGGCCTCAGTGCCCTGACGTGCGACGTCCTGCACGAACCGCAGGTACCCCAGGGCCGTGTCGATCGCCTCGGGGCCGCACACCGGGCCGTGGCCGGGGACGATCGTGCGCGGGGCGAGCGGGCGCACCACCTCTTCCAGCACCCTGATGCTCCCGGCGACCGATCCGCCGAGGGCGAACGGAGTGCCGCCGCTGAAGAGCAGGTCCCCGGTGAACAGGACGCGGCGCTCGGGGATGTGGATGATCGAGTCGTTGGTGGTGTGCGCCGCGGTGCCCACGTAACTTACCTCGCAGCGCAGGTCGCCGGACCAGAGCGTGACGCCGGTGCGGTAGGTCAGGAAGGGCGGGCTGACCTCCAGATCGCCCCACTCGATGTCGGTCCAGATGCCCCGGTTCGTGCCCGGCCCCTCGGCCAGTACCTGCTCCCGGCAGCGCTCGTGGCCGACAATGGTCGCGCCGGGCAGCAGGCAGTTGCCGAAGGTGTGGTCGTCGTGGTGGTGCGTGTTGACCAGCGTGCGGACCGGCCGGTCGGTGATTGCTGATATCGCGCCGAGGTAGGCGCGGGCACGCGCCTCGGTGGCTACGGTGTCGATGCTGATGACGCCGCCCCGATCGACCAGGAAGCCGGCGTTGTTGAGGTACCAGCTCCCGTCGGGCTGTACGTATGCGTAGATCCCGTCGCCGACCTCGACGGTCCGCGCGGCGTCGATCCCGGTGCCGGAGGGGCCGGCCGGCATCCGTCGCACAGCTTCGTGCACTGTTAAACTCCTCGTCCGGGGGCGGGCGGGTGGCGCGGGCACGGGGCAGTGATCAGCGCGGACAGGAAACGGGGTTCCTCATCCATGCAGCCGACGTCTTGGAGTGTCACACGGGAGACATCGCTCCTCGCGATCGACCCGGCCGAATGGGCGCGCGTCGCTCGCGGGCGCGGGCTCTACCTCAGCCGTCCCTGGCTGCTCGCCGTGGAGGACGACGCGGAGAACGCGAATGCCGTCAGCTATCTGCTGGTTCGCCGGGATGGCGTGCTGCGCGCGGCGCTGCCGTTCTACCATCGCCGGCGCCCTTCGTACGATGACTTCTACGATCCGATCGCGCAATTCCGCCAGCCCGATCAGCCCGAGAGCGGCTGGTACCCCCTCGTACTCGGCGGGACCGTGGCGGCCTACTGGAACGAACTGCTGCTGGACGTCACGGCTCCGGCCGAGGAACAGGATCGGGCACTGCGCCTCCTGCTGAACGAGTTCGACCACGAACGTGCCGGCGGTGCGGCCGGCTTCATGTTCGCGCTGCCCGACACGGTCCGGCAGGTCGCGGGGCACTGGGGTGCCCGGGCCCGCCGCATGTTCGTCGGCGCCCAGACCACCATCGACGTGGCCTGGAACAGCATCGACGACTACGTCACCGCCCTGCCGAAGCAGCGACGTGCGGACGTCCGCAAGGAACTGCGCCAGTTCGCCCGATGGGAAGCGGCGAAATCCACCTACCCGCTCGCCAAGTGCCACGACCAGCTCATTCCCCTGATCGCCAATCTGCAACGCAAGTACGGGCACGAAGCCGACGAGTCCGTGATAGCGCGTCAGCTGGCTGATCAGGCCGCCCATCTCGACGAGCACTCCACGGTCTTGACCTGCGAGATCGACGGCAGGATCGTCGCGTTCACCCTGCTCTACGAGTGGGAGAACGAACTGTTCCTGCGCTCCGCGGGCTTCGACTACGAGGCCGTCGGGCGTGACACGGCCGCCTACTTCAACCTCGCCTGCTACGAGCCGCTGCGCTACGCGATGGAACGCGGCCTTGACCGCCTCCACCTCGGGATGGGCACCTACCGCGCGAAGATCGCCCGTGGCGCGCGGCTGACTCCGTGCTGGTCCGTGGTGCTTCCCGCGGACGAGGCCCCGGCCGAGGTGGACTCGGCCCTCGCAGGCGCCGAGCGCGCCTCGCTCGCCCGGTGGGAGGCCAGGCACGAGGTCGGCCTCGATCCGGCCGAGCTCGAAGCGGCGCTGGGGAGCCCGTGGTGCGCGGATTCCTGAGGTCCGTGTTCGGCGGCTTCGCAGGGGCCTTCTGGCTGCTGTGGGCCGGCACGCTGGTGAACCGGCTGGGCACGGTCGTGCAGCCGTTCATGGCGATCTACCTGCACACCCAGCTGCATCTGAGCCTGGCCGCTACCGGGCTGAGCCTGGCGGTCTTCGGCGCGGGCCAAGCCGTCTCGCAGATCGCCGGGGGCTGGCTCGCCGACCGTTTCGGCAGGCTGCCGACGATGGCCGGCAGCCTGCTCGGGACTAGCCTGGTACTGGTCGCCGTCGCGGCGGTGCGTAGTCCGTCGGCGCTGATGCCGCTGCTGTTCACGCTGGGCCTGGCGCTCGACGCCTACCGACCCGCGTCGAGCGCGCTGGTCAGCGACATCGTGCCCGCCCGAGACCGTGCCCGTGCGTACGGCCTGCTCTTCTGGGCCGTCAACCTCGGACTGTCGGCCGCCATGCTGATCGGCGCGGGCTTGCAGCACCTCGGCATGCGCTGGCTGTTCTGGTGCAACGCGCTGTGCACCGCCGCGGCCGCCGCAGTCGTGCTGTCGGCACGCACCAACCCTCCCGGCGCCGCCAGACGGCCGCGCGCCGAGAGCGCGGTGATCGGCGTGCGCGCCTCCCTGCGAGACAGAACCCTGCTCGGCTTCTGCCTCATAGCCCTGGTATACGGCCTCGTCTACGACCAGTCCTTCGTCACGATGCCGATCGCCATGGACGCGAACGGGCTCGGCTCGGGTGCCTACGCCACCGCCATCGCCGTGAACGGCGTCGTGATCGTCCTCGCGCAGCCGCTGGCCGGAGCCAGGCTCGCGCGGCTGGACCACAGCCGGGTCTTCGCGGTCGGCACGGCTCTGCTCGGGGCCGGCTTCGGCCTGTGCGCCCTCGTGAGCACCACCCTCGGCTACGTCGCCGCGGTCGTCGTCTGGACCGCGGGCGAGATCGCCGTGGTCAGCGTCGGCCAGTCGATCGTGATCGCGCTCGCCCCCGAGCGCCTGCGCGGCTGGTACAGCGGCCTCTACGGAACCGCGTGGGGCGGAGCCGCCGCGGTACTCGCGCCGCCGCTCGGCGCCTGGCTGCTCGGCTTCGGGCAGGGCGCGCTGTGGGGGACATGCGCGCTGGCGGGCGCCCTGGCCTGCCTGGGCCAGTGGCGCCTGGGCGCAAGCGTCCGCCAACGTACCGCCGCCGACCGCCACCCCGACCGCGAACCCGCCCTGGCCTGACCCTCCCGGGCCGCGCGGAGCGCCCCGACGTCACCGCCGCAACCGCGCCTCCCGCAGCCGCTTCATCCCATCCTCGATCGACGACCGATCCTTACAACACGCCCATCGCACCATGTGCCGCCCGGCGTCACCGTCGTAGAACCCGTTCGCCGGAATCGCGACGACCCCCGCTCGCTCCGGCAGCGCGAGACAGAACTCCAACGCGTCGTCCCATCCCAGCGCACTGACATCGGTGAGCGCGTAGAACGTGCCGTCCGGGACGAAGACGGTCAGGCCCGCGGCGTCCAGCCCTTCGCAGAGCAGATCCCGGCGCTCCTGGAGGCCGGGCGCGAGGCCGTCCAGGTAGTCGGTGCACTCGTTGAGCGCGACGGCGATCCCGGCCTGTGCGGGCGTGTTGGTGGTGAAGGTCAGCCACTGCTTCGCCGTCAGCACCGCGGAGACGAGCGGCTCGGGCCCGACCGCCCAGCCGACCTTCCAGCCGGTGAAGGCGAACGACTTGGCCGACCCGGAGACGGTCAGCGTGCGCTCCCGCATGCCCGGAAGGGACGCGAGCGGAACGTGCGCGTGCCCGGCGAAGGCGATGTGCTCGTAGACCTCGTCCGTGATCACGAGCAGGTCGTGCTCCTGCGCGACCCGCGCCAGGAGCGCCAGTTCCGCGGCGGAGAAGACCCGTCCGGTGGGGTTGTGCGGACTGTTGAAGATGATTGCGACGGTGCGGTCGGTGACGGCCGCGCGCAACGCCGCCTCGTCGAGCCGGAAGTCCGGCGCGGCGAGCGTCACCGGCCGGCGGACCGCGCCGACGAGTTCGATCCCCGCGGCATAGGCGTCGTAGTAGGGCTCGAGCACCGCGACCTCGTCGCCGGGCTCGATCAGGCCGAACAGCGCGGCGGCGACGGCCTCCGAGGCGCCGGTGGTGACCACGACCTCGGTGTCCGGATCGAAGCCGAGCTTGTAGTAAGTCTCCTGATGCCAGGCCACGGCCCGGCGCAGTTCCGGCACACCCCGCATCGGAGCGTACTGGTTGCGCCCCGAGCGCAGCGCCGCCACGACGCCTTCGACGGCCCGCGCCGGCCCTTCCGCGTCGGGGTAGCCCTGGCCGAAGTCGATCGCCCCGGTCCGCGCCTGGAGAGCGGACATCCGCCCGAACACCGACGGCGGAACGCCGCGCAGCCGGCTCACCGCCGCCCGCGACCGCCAGTGCTCGCGCTCGCGCACGTGCTCCTTCTCGTCAGACACCGTCGCACCCCCGTCATCAGACTGCTGCCATGATTTTATGCCGACACCACAACCCCACGACCCTCCGGCACACGAAAGGCGTCGCACCATGCCGGTCACCCGTCGCAATGATCGAATGTCGCTCGTCGCCTACGTGATGGTCCCCACCTCGCACCACCACGGCGCCTGGCGCCACCCGGCCGCGGATCCGGGGTATCTCAGTGCCCGCTGGTGGATCGACCTCGCCCGGATCTACGAGAAGGGCAGGTTCGACATGCTGTTCCTGCCCGACCTGCTCGCGGTCCCGGACCAGGTCGGCGACTACCGGGCCACGGTGCAGAAGGGCACCCAGGGCGCGATCCAGCTGGATCCGGCGATCACGCTGGCCACGGTGAGCGCCCACACCACCCACCTCGGGCTGGGCGTCACACGCTCGTCCACGTTCTACGCGCCGTACGACATCGCCCGGTCGATGGCCACCCTCGACCACCTCAGCGGCGGCCGCGCGGCGTGGAACATCGTCACGACCAGCCAGCGCAGCGCGGCGCTCAACTTCGGCATGGACAGCCTCCCGGGGAAGAACGAGCGTTACGAGCGTGCCGAGGAGACCGTCGAGGCATGCCTAGCCCTCTGGGACAGTTGGGCCGAGGGCGCCCTCCGCATCGACAAGGAGGCCGGCGTCTTCGCCGACCCCGACGCGGTGCGCAGACCGAACTACCGCGGCAGATGGATCTGCGCCCGCGGCCCGCTCAGCGTCCCCCGCTCGCCGCAGGGCCGCCCCGTGCTGATGCAGGCCGGAGCGTCCGACCGTGGCCGGGACTTCGCCGCGAAATGGAGCGACCTGGTCTTCTCGCTCCAACATTCCCTCCCCGACATGCAGGCCTTCTACCGCGATATCAAGAAGCGAGCACAGCGGCACGGCCGCGACCCCAACGCACTCAAAATCCTCAACGCGGTCCAAGTCATCGTCGCCGAGACCGCACAGATCGCCGAAGAGAAGCGCCGCTACCTGGAGGATCTGATCGACCCGGCCGCCGGCCTGCTGACCTTGAGCTCCCAGGTAGGCATAGACCTCACGACCTACCCCCTGGACGCTCCGCTGCAAGACATCGCCAACGCGGACGCGCCCGGCACCAGAGGCTCGCTAGACGTCGTGCTCCAGGGCACCCGGCAGGAAGGCCTGACCCTCCGAGAAGCAGCCGTCCGCTACGCCACCTCGGAACTGACTCCCCAGATCACCGGCGACCCCGATCACGTCGCCGACGAACTCGAGCGCCTCTTCGTCAACGAGGGCTGCGACGGCTTCATCGTCACCCCCGGCCCGCTGCCCGCGAGCGCCGCCGACTTCGTCGAACTCGTCGTCCCAAGACTCCAGCGACGCGGCCTGTTCCGCACCGGCTACGAAGACGGCACACTCCGCCACACGCTGGGCCTCAGCCCACTATGATCGGCTCCCTGCAACCCGACTCGCCCCCATCGGCAGTCGAGCAGGCGATTAGCGATCAGACAATGAATAACACCCTCAACTCAGGCATCTTATGTCGAGCTACGCAGGGTATTGACTTTCCTTGAGTACCGCCTTAGTCTGTGTACCGGTACAGATGTACATCTGTGCTGGTACATTCCGTCAAGCTGTGGAGGTGGCCAGGTGGAACCCGTGACCGGCATCGCGCCCGCAGATCCGGCCGAGTCCACGACGGCTGGGCTGGTCGAGCGCTCCAAGCTCAAGAAGGCGCTCAACCGCTTCCACCTCATCTTCTTCTTCGTCACGACGATCGTCATTCTCGACACGATCGGCGCCGTCGCCGACAACGGCGCCCAGGCGTTCACGTGGCTGGTGTTCCTCGCCCTACTGTTCTTCGTCCCTTTCGGGCTCCTGACCGCGGAACTCGGGTCCGCGTTCCCGCAGGAGGGAGGGCCTTACATCTGGCCTCGCCTCGCCTTCGGCAGGCTGGTGGGCGGCCTCAACACCGTCGTCTACTGGGCGTCGAACCCCATCTGGATCGGCGGATCCCTGACGATTGTCGCGATCAGCGTGTTCCGCGAGTTCTTCGGGTCGCTACAGGGAGCGAGCCAATACCTCTTCGGCCTCGCCTTCATCTGGCTCGTGGTGCTTTTCGCCATTCTCTCGCTGCGTACCGGAAAATGGGTGACGACCATCGGCGCCTGGGCGCGGGTGGCGCTTCTCGGATTCTTCACGATCACGGTGGGCATCTACGCGGCCAAATACGGGGTCCACGGCTTCGGGGCAGGGGCGTTCCGGCCGACGTGGTCGATTTTCATCGCCACCGTGCCGCTTCTGGTCTTCAACTACGCCGGGTTCGAGCTGCCGAACTCCGCCGGGGAGGAGATGAGTGATCCGGCGCGCGACGTCCCCGCAGCGGTCGCGGTCGCCGCTGTGACCACCGTCCTTCTCTACACGGTGCCCATCCTGGCCATCCTCGTCGTGCTTCCCGCGGATCAGGTCACGAGCCTCGGCGGCTTCATCGACGCGATCAAGACGGTATTCGTCGTCTACGGCGGCCACGTCACCGAAGCCGGGCCCGTATTGAGCGGTGCCGGATCCGTGCTCAGCGATGTCGTGGCGGCCTTGTTCATCTTCGTCCTCTTCAGCGGCGGCGTGGTCTGGATCATCGGGTCCGACCGCGACCTGGCCGTCGCCGCCTACGACGGGGCGGGGCCGCGCCTGCTGGGACGGTTCTCGAAGAAATTCGGTACCCCGGTGCCCGTGAACCTGATGTCGGGGATACTGGCCACCACAGTGATGCTCCTGGCGTTCTTGCTGACCAACGGCGACGCGGCCAAGTACTTCAGCGCCGTTCTCGCGGTGGCGATCTCGACCACGTTGATCTCCTATATCGCGATTTATCCCGCGCTGATCAGGCTGAGGTACTCCCATCCCGACGTGCCACGGCCCTATCGCATACCCGGCCGCCGAAATGTGGGGGCATGGGTCGTCGGATTGCTCACATCCGGCTGGGCGATTCTGGCATCCATCGCACTGCTCTGGCCGGGATTCGGGACCTCGAGCCCGGACGAATCCCTTCCGGACGGCTTTGCCGGCCAGCGTCTGCAATATGAGCTGTCCCAGTTCCTGCCCCTGGTGTTCCTTGCCGTGGTCGGCGTGTTCTTCTACGTGTCGGGGCGGCGCACACGCCGGGAGGTCGTTCAGTCACCCCGGCCCGTACCGGCCGCCGCGGACGAGGAAGGCTGATCCCCTGTGGTGACAGACGAAGCCGGCATGCGGTGGTCGCCGGAGGGGACCGCCACGTGGCAGGTCCACGACCTGTCGCAGCCCTTGGGGCCGCAGACGGCTGCGTGGCCGGGCTGGCCCGGTGTCAGCGCGCAGGTCGTCTGCGAGATCGAGCGGGACGGCATGTACGACAGAACGCTGTCTCTGCCCGAGCACTCAGGCACACACCTCGACGCGCCGGCCCATTTCGATCCCCGCGGCCGTTTCGTTCATCAGCTCACTGTCTCGCAGCTGGTCGCCCCCTGTGTGGTGATCGACGTCAGATCGGCGTGCGGCGACGACCCGGACTTCGCCGTACAAGCGGACCACGTGGCGAGCTTCGAAGCAGAGCACGGTCCCATCCCGGGCGGATCGGCGGTTCTGGTATGCACCGGATGGGACAGGCATCTCACGAGGCCAGAGGCGTATATAGGAGGATCGGGTTCTGCCCGCTGCCCTGGGCTGTCCGCAGACGCCATGCGGTCTCTTGTCCAGCGGAAGATCGTCGGCGTGGGAATCGACACCCTCAGCATCGACCCGGGCAACAGTTCGCAGCTGCCGGCGCACAAAGCGGGGCTGAGCGCGGGGTTGTGGCACCTGGAAGGCCTGACGGGATTGGACCGACTGCCCGCTGTCGGTTCCTGGATCGTGGTCGGCGTGATACCGCTGGTAGACGGCTCGGGTGCGCCCGCACGGGTGTTCGGCATGGTTCCGCCGGGGTGAAAACCGGCCGCGGCCTGGAAACTTACACAGCATCCTGAGACAACATTCGCCCCACCACGTATCAGTGAGCTGACGTACCGGCGGGTAACTATTGACAGTCCGACAGTGGTCGGCGAGTATGAGAGCCGGTAGAAACACCGGGCGGTGTCGAGAAGGGCCGTCCACGAGGGCGGATTCACAGCATTTCACCAGAAACGGGAAGCGGAACCGGGGTCCGGGTTACGCCTGGATTTCTCACTCCTCGCATCAGATCCCTGGTTCGACACGGTTCAACACGCCAGGCCACTCATGCGCATCGTGGGTCCTCGGGCTCAGATGCCGTATTCGCGTTTATCAATAGTCTTGCAAGTGCGTCGTCGCTGGACTCAGCTGTGCCCGGATGCCGCCGCGCAGTCGCCGCCGGAAACTGGAGTTCGTCTTGTCGCTGGTCAACGTGCACAACGAATGGGATCCGCTGGAAGAGATGATCGTGGGCATCGCCGACGGCGCCCGCGTCCCGTCTGCGGACATCGGACTGTTCGCCCTCAACTACGCGGAGGACGAGGAGACGCAGCAGGACATCCCGACCGGCCCGTACGACCCCCGGATCATCGAGGAGGCGAACGAGGACCTGGAAGGGTTCGTCGAACTGCTGCGCTCCGAGGGCGTGACGGTACGCCGGCCCGCGGTCACCGACCACGCCAGGAGCTTCGGCACGCCGGACTGGACCACGGACGGCGAGTACAACTACTGCCCCCGCGACGTGCTGCTGGCGATCGGCGACACGATCATCGAGACGCCGATGGTGCTGCGGTCCCGCTACTTCGAGCCGCACGCCTACAAGGACATCCTGCTCGACTACTTCCGCAGCGGGGCGGGCTGGATCTCCGCGCCGAAGCCACGGCTGCTCGACGAGACCTACAACGTGCGGCCTGCGCAGGGCTCCCTCCTCAACAACCACGAGCCGATCTTCGACGCGGCCAACATCCTGCGCGTCGGCAGGGACATCCTCTACCTGGTCTCGTGCAGCGGGAACCTGCTGGGCCTGCAATGGCTCCAACGCACGCTCGGTGCGGACTACCGGGTCCACCCGGTCAGCGGCGTCTACGACGGAACGCACATCGACACCACGATCACCCTGGTGCGGCCCGGCCTCGTGGTGCTCAACCCGGACCGGATCCGCGAGGACCAGGTGCCGGCGGTGTTCAAGCACTGGGACATCCTCTGGTGCCCGGAGAACGTCGATACCGGATACGCGTGGCGCTACCCGCGCGCGTCGCTGTGGCAGTCCGGGCTGAACTTCATCATGGTCAGGCCGGATCTCGCCGTGGTCAACGACCTCCAGATCCCGCTGATCCGTGAACTGGAGAAACGCGGCGTGACGGTCGCCGCGCTGCCCATGCGGCACGCGCGCACGCTCAGCGGCGGATTCCACTGCGTGTCGCTTGACGTGCGCCGCACCGGAACGCTTGAGGACTACAGCTGACGTTTCACCGGAGAGGACTGGCGATGACGGCACGGACTCAGGCGCCTGCGAAGCCGGCGCGGCGGATGAGCGAAGACGACATAGCCGGCCTGCCGTTCACGTTGCGGTATCACCGTCTCGCGGCGGCGGCGACGGCCGAACTCGGCGGCGACGGGCGCGAAGTCGTGTTCGTACTCGCCGGGCGCGGGGCCGTCTCAGGACCCGACGGCGCTGTATGCGAACTCGCCGGGGGCGACGCGGTGCCGCTGCCCGACGGCGGTGGCCGGTCGCTGACCAACACCGGCGAGAGCGACCTCGAATACACGACGCTGACGTGGCGGGACGAGCGGGCGCCGGACACCGCGGGTGCGGCCGCCGCGTCGGCCGTGCCGACTCGGTCCTTCGACCGGGACAAGATGTTCTGGGCGTACGAGATGCACCTGCAGGATCTCCTCGACGCGCACCAGATCCCGGGCCTGCCGTTCGGTTCGGTCTTCGGGTCGGTGCCGCCCGGCTTCGTCTCGAAGCCGCACTGCCACCAGGACGGCGAGATCTTCATCACGCTCGCCGGGCGGGCCGAGGTCGAGATCGACGGCGAGCTGACCGAGCTGAGCCGGGGCGACATGATCTTCCTGCCGCCGTTCCGGACGCACGCCATCCACAACCACTCCGCCGAGCCGTTCGACATCGTGTCCGTCTACTGGGAGGACATCGACGCCGCCGCGGCGGCCCTCGCCGAGACCGCGACGGTACGCCGAACGGGTGGCCGCACGCTGGTGTTCTGCCCGCCGGTCACCCCCAACGGGGGCCTGCACCTCGGCCATCTGAGCGGCCCCTACCTGCGCGCCGACCTCTACGCGCGGGCGCTGCGCACCGCCGGCGGCGACGCCGTGGTGATCACCGGCGCCGACGACCACCAGAGCTTCGTGGCCACCGCCGCGCGCCGTCAGGACGCCAGCCCCGCGGGGATATCGGCCGAGGCCGGTGACCAGATCGCGGCCACCCTCGCCGCCGTGAACGCGGATGTGGCCCACTTCTACCGACCCCGGCGCGACGCGGAGCTCGGCACCGAAGTCCGCCGCCTGTTCAACGCGCTGGCCTCGTCGCCCAACGTGTCGTCAGCGCAGGTCGAGACGCCGTGGTGCGAGAGTTGCGAGCAGTCCCTCTACCAGGCGTTCGCGCACGGACGCTGCCCGCACTGCCACGCGTCGAGCGACGGCGAGATCTGCGAGGCCTGCGGAAGGCCCGGCGCCTCGCGCGACCTGCTGGACCTCACGTGCACGCAGTGCGGGTCCACACCCGTGATGCGCACGGAGAAGACGCTCCTGCTCGACCTGGACGCCTACGTCGAACCGCTGCGCAGGTATCTCGCGCACGTGCCCGGCGGCGGAGGTCCCCGGCAACTGGCGACCGAACTGCTCGAAGCCGGGCTCGGCAGCTACCGGCTCACCCGCCGGTCGCGCTGGGGGATGAGCCTCGCGGACTTCGGCGGCGAGCCGGACGAGGTGATCGACCCCTGGGTCGAGCTGGCGCTCACCCAGATCATCAACACCACGCGATTTGCCGGGCAGGGCGGCGCCGCGGCCAATGTCACCGTGCTCGGCTTCGACAACACCTACTTCTACCTGCTGCTGCTGCCGGCCGTCTGCTACGCGCTCGACCGGCCGGACACGCTTCCGCAGGGCTTCATCAGCAACCGCTTCCTGCACCTGGACGACGAGAAGTTCTCCACCAGCCGGCGGCACGTCGTCTGGGCCGACGACCTGCTCGCCGAGCTGCCGGTTGACCTGGTCCGGCTGGCGATGCTGCGTCGCTCGCCGGAGGAGGAGGTCCGCTCGGTCGGCTCCGCCGAGATCCGGCGGTTCGATGCCGACCCGCTGCTCGAGCGGCTGGACCGCTGGATCGCCGCGCTGCGCGAGCTGCCCGGCGACGGCGTGATACCCGGCACCGGCGCGTGGACCGACAACCACAAGACGTTCTACCGCAGGCTGTGCATGTTCTCCGAGGAGCTCGACCAGCTGATCTCGCCCGACGCCTTCAGCAGCGTGGCGTATGTCGAGAAGCTGGAGGCGATCCTGCTCGACCTGGCCCGCTTCCACGCCGTCGAGCAGTCCCGCCGCAGAATCGGCGGCACTCCGGAGGAGGCGCGCACCAGCGTCGCCATGGAATACCTCGCCACGAAGGCCTTCGCCGCGGCCGTCGCCCCGGTCATGCCGACGACGGGCGCGCTGCTGTGGCAGGGGCTCGGGCTGACCGGCGAACCGAACCGCGAGCGGTACTGGTCGTTCATCCCCGGCGGCACCCCGACCTCGTTCACCGGACCGCCGATCTCGGAGGCGTTGTGGGCCGGCCGCCAAGCCGTGTCGCCGACTACGTGATCGTCGGCGCGGGGATCACCGGAGCCTCGGTCGCGGCGCAGCTGACCGGCGGCGGCACGTCCACGGTGGTGCTGGAAGCGGGCGCCGGGCCCGCGCACGGCGCCACCGGGTCGTCCGGCGGCATGGTCCGTGCCTACGATCCGGACCCGGCGATCGCCCGGCTGGCCCTGCCCAGCGTGACGCGTTACGCCGATCCGGGGGCGTGGCGCTCGCAGACAGCACCTTTGCACTCGGTCGGCGCAGTCACACTGGCTGCGCCCGAACACGCCGACGCGTTCGAGTCGGCGGCGGCGGAACTGCGCGCCGCCGGATGGCCGGCTGAAGTCGTCACCGGCGCCGACGAAGTACGCGGTGTGCATACGTCGGGAGCGGTGGCGCTGGTCGAACCGGCGGCGGGCTGGGTCGATCCGGTGCACGTCACCGCGCTCCTGCTCGACGAGGCCATTGCCGAGGGTGCCGAGGTGCGGTTCGGCACCCGGGTGACCGGCCTGACGCCGAGCGACGACGGTGCCGACGGTGTGGACGTGGCCACGGACCACGACACGATCCGCGCGACGCACGGCGTCGTCCTGGCCATCGGAGCGTGGGCCGCACGGCCGAAGTTCGGCGAAACCAAAACTGACGTACGCGCGCGCGCCATCCAGACGGCCATCGTCCGGCGTCCGTCAGGGGTCGATGCTCACGCCACCTTCATCGACCTGAGGACCGGCGGCTACGGCAAACCGGTGGACGATCAGACCTCGCTGATCGGATATCCCCTGCTGGACTGGGACGTGGATCCGGACGCCGCCCTGCCGCCGGACGCCGCGCACCAGGCCCGCACGATCGACGTCGTCGCCGAGAACCTTCCCTGGGCGCGCGGCGGCACGGCGCTCAAGTCCATCCGCTCGATGGACGCCTTCGGTGACACGGGACGCGTCCTCGTCGCCGGCGGCATGTCAGGAGTCTGGCTCTGCCGCAGCGGCAGCGGGGGCGGCGTGCGGGTCGCGCCGGAACTCGGCCGCCGGATCGCCCGAACGCTGACCACCCGGAGGAGGACGAATGGCACACTGCCATGACGTGCTGGGCATCGGATTCGGCCCCGCGAACATCGCCCTGGCGATCGCTCTGGAAGAGGCCGGGGCGCTGGACGGCCCGCGCCCGCTGGACGTGCGCTTCCTCGAAGGCCACCGGGATCCGGTGTGGCAGGGCGGGATGCTGCTCGACGGGTCCGACATCCAGAACAACCCGGCCCGCGACCTGGTCACCCTGCGCAACCCGCGCAGCCGGTACACCTTTCTGAACTACCTCCACGAGGTCGGCCGGATCATCGAGCACCTGAACCTGCCCGCCCGGTTCCCGCTGCGCACCGAATACGCCGCCTACATCAAATGGGTGAGGCGGCACTTCGACCACCTCGTGGACTACGGGCAGCGCGCCGAGCGGATCGAGATCACGACCTGGGCCGGGCGGCCGGCGTACGCGGTGACCACCGCGTCGGGCGCCACCTATCTGGGCCGCAGCCTCGTGGTGGCCCCCGGCCGCACGCCCTATGTCCCCGCGCCGTTCGACCAGGTGGATGACAAGCGGGTCTTCCACTTCACCGAGTACCTCTACCGCATCGACGCCCTGCGCGAACCGCCCGCGAGCACGGTGGTCATCGGCGGAAGCCAGAGCGCGGTGGAGATCACCCTCGATCTGGCCCGCCGGTTCCCGAACGGCGACGTGCGCAACTACGTGCGCGCCTTCGGCCTGCGGCTCAAGGACACCAGCCCGTTCAGCGAGGAGGGGTTCTTCCCCGCCTTCACGAAGTACTACTTCGACACGCCGCGTCCCGGAAAGCTGATCCTGGACGCCTACATGCGCCCCACGAACTACTCGTCCGTTGACGAGGACGTGCTGCACGAGCTCTACCAGCTCATCTACGAGCAGCGGCTGGCCGACCGGCAGCGGGTGTGGGTCTCGGGCAACCGGCAGGTGCGGGCGGTCGAGCAGAGCGGCGACGGGATCGTGCTCAGCGTCGAAGAGGTCCACACCGGGGCGCTCGAACGGGTCGAGGCGGACGCGGTCGTGCTGGCCACCGGGTTCCGCGACCTCGGGCCCGCCGAGAATCAGGAGCCGTATCCGGCGCTGATGGCGGGCGTCGCCGACCGGCTGGCCTTCGACGACGGTTACCTGCGCGTCTCGGCGGACTACCTCGTCGAGACCTTCGACGCGCCCCCGCTCTTCCTCAACGGCGTGTGCGAGACGAGCCACGGCATCGGCGACTCCGGCTCGTTCAGCCTGCTGTCGCTGCGGGCGGCGGCCATCCAGCGCCGGCTCACCGAACTCGTCGGCGAGCAGGTCCCGGCCGATTCCGGCCCAACGAACGCGATCACAGTCAACGCGAGCACCACCGACGCGATATCGGAGAGAGATGACTTCGCCAGCACTGCCCCGGATGGACGTCCTCCCATCGCTGGAGTGGCGTAATCCGCCGGTGCGTACGTCCGTCCCCGGGCCGGTCAGCCGGCAGTACCTGGCCCGGCAGATCGAACGCGAGTCGAACGCACGCAGCTATCCGCGGCGGCTGCCGATCGCCGTGCGCCGAGCCGAGGGGACCCTGGTCGAGGATGTAGACGGCAACGTCTATCTCGACTTCCTCAGCGGCGCCGGCGTGCTGTCGCTGGGACACAACCACCCCGACATCGTCGCCGCGGTCACCCGGCAGCTGTCCGTCTTCACACACGGCCTCGACCTGCCGACGCCGGTGAAGGACCGCTTCACCGAACTCCAGCTGGAGATGCTGCCCGAGGCGATGCGGCAGCGGATGAAGGTGCACTTCTGCGGCCCGACCGGGGCGAACGGCGTGGAGGCCGCGATCAAGCTGTGCAAGATCGCGACCGGCCGCGACAACATCGTCGCCTTCCAGGGCGGCTTCCACGGCAGCACCGCCGGGGCGATGGCGGTGACCGGGAACCGGGAGGCCAAGGCCCGGGTCGGCAACGGCATGCCGGGCGTGCACTTCTTCCCGTACTCCTCCTGCCGCAACTGCCCGCTGGGGCTCCAGCCGGACACCTGCGAGACGAACTGCGCGACGTATCTCGAACGCAGCCTGGCGGATTCGCACGGCGGCTTCGAGAAGCCGGCCGCGGTGCTGCTCGAACTGGTCCAGGGCGAGGGGGGCTCCATCCCCGCGACGCCGCAGTTCGCCCGCAGGGTGCGCGAGATCACGGCGCGCGCGGGCGTCCCGCTGATCGTGGACGAGGTGCAGACCGGCTGCGGCCGCACCGGAACCTGGTTCGCCTTCGAGGGCTACGGGATCGAGCCGGACGTCGTCGTCGCGTCGAAGGCGCTGTCCGGGATCGGCCTGCCGGTGGCGATCCTGCTCTACGACCGGGCGCTCGACAAATGGTCCCCGGGCGCGCACATCGGCACGTTCCGCGGCAACCAGCTGGCGTTCGCCGGCGGAGTCGCGGCGATCGACGTCGTGCGGCGTGACAATGTGCTGCGGAACGTGCGCGAGCGCGCCGCGCAGCTGCGGGAGCGGCTGGAGGCGATCGGCAAGCGCAGCCGGTGGGTGGCCGACGTGCGGGGGGCCGGCCTGCTGCTGGGCATGGAACTGGCCGACCCGCGCGGCGCAGCGGACGGCGCCGAGTTCGCCCGCGCCGTGCAGCGTGCCGCGCTTCGCAATGGCCTGATCCTCGAGGTGGGCGGGCGCAACGACGCTACACTTCGGTTCATGCCGCCGCTGACCGTGTCGCAGGCCGAGGTCGACACCGCCGCGAGCCTGCTGGAGCAGGCCTTGCGCGAGGTCGATCCCGAGTTCGATCCCGAACTCGACGCCGCGTCGGCCGCCGCGGCCTCGGACAGGTGAGCCGGAGACTTGTGACCGTCGCTCCGGGATAGGCGAACTGGGACTACTTCTTGTTCATGATCTTCCTGGCGGTCGCCAGCGCCGTCGCGTACGGCACGGCCGACTTCCTGGGCGGCACGGCCTCGCGCAAGGCGAACGTCTTCCAGGTGGTCGCGATCAGCGCCCCGGCCAGCCTCGCGGTCGAGGCGCTGGTCCTGCCGTTCCTCGGCGCCCGCTGGAGCGCCGGGTCCCTCGGCTGGGGCGCGCTGTCCGGCATCGCGTCCGCGTTCGCCTTCGCGCTGCTCTACCACGCGCTGTCCATCGGGCCGATGGTCGTGATGGCCCCGATCACCGCGATCGTGTCCGCGGCGCTCCCGGTCATGGTCGGCCTGGCCGAAGGCGAGCACCTCTCGACGGCGCAGACCGCCGGCCTGCCGGTCGCGGTCTTCGCCATTCTGCTGGTCACGGTGAAACGGTCGGTGGCGGTCGCGTCGGTCAGCCCACGCGCGATAGCCGTCGCCTGCCTGGCCGGCGCCGCGATCGCCACGCAGCTGATCATGCTGGACCAGGCGCCGCACGACAGCGGCGTGGCGCCGCTGCTGGCCGGGCGCGCGGTCAGCAGCCTGATCGTGCTCGGCACCGCGGTGGCGATCCGGCGGCGGATCGACTCGGGCCGCCCGCCGATCGCGACGGCCACGGCCGCCGGAGTGCTGGACTCGCTGGCGAACCTGCTGTTCCTGCTGGCTGCCCGCGCCGGCCTGCTCAGCGTGAGCGCGGTGATCGTCGCGCTCTACCCGGCGGCCACCATCGTGCTCGCCCGCGTCGTGCTGATCGAGCGGATCAGCCGCACGCAGTGGCTCGGCCTGGCCACGGCCGCCGCCGGAGTCGCCCTGCTCGCCGTGAAGTAGGGCGCTGCCGCACTCGGCACTCGAACTCAGTCGAGCAGGTCCGCCGGATCGACGACGCACCGGAAGCCGTCGTGGAAGGTCCGGAAGAGCGGATGCGCGAAGTCCCGCGCGGCGGCGCGGGCCAGTTCCGGACCGTGGTGGAAGGCTCCGCCGCGCAGGACGTGGTACTTCTCGCCGTAGTGCTCGGAGGCGTCCCAGCCGTCCGGGTAGCCCTTGTACCAGTCCGACGTGCGCTCGCACACGTTGCCCGCGCAGTCCAGCAGTCCGTACGGGCTCGCGCCTTCGGGAAAGCTGCCGACCGGCGTCGTCAACGGTCCGTCGGTGAGCTGGTCGAAGGCGATCCACCACTGCGCCTCGTTGCCGCGCCCTCCGGTTGTGCGCCGCACGTGGAACTGCGCCGTGTTGCACAGCCCTTCCTGCCACTCGTCACCCCACGGCCACAGCCGTCCGTCGGTTCCCCGTGCGGCCTTCTCCCACTGCGGCTCGGTCGGCAGCCGCTTCCCGGCCCACTCGGCGTACGCGGTGACGTCGGGCCAGCAGAGCAGGACGACCGGATGGTCGGGGATCTCCTGCCAGCTCGATCCGGGCCCCTTCGGCTGGGCCCAGTTCACGCCGCGCACTTCCTGGACGCTGTCGGCGCCGGCCCGCTTGACGTGCCCGCTGCCGGTGACTTCCGCGACCGTGCGGTACCCGGTGTCCGCGACGAATTCGGCGAACTGCGCGTTGGTGACCGGAGTGCGGTCGATGAAGTACTCCGGAAGGCCGATCCGCCGCTCGGGGCTCTCGCTGTACGTCCACGAGCCCTCCCAGCCGTACATCCGCCGCAGATATGCCCGCTGCCGATCGCTGGTGCCCATGACGAACTCGCCCGCCGGGATGCGCACCATGCCGAAGGCGCCCGCCTCCCCGAGCAGCAGCAGGGCATTGCGAGCGCCGAGCCGCGCCGACCGGTCCGGATCGGACGCCGCCAGGCGGCGCAGCGTGTCGAGCACTGGCTGCTCCGTGTTGCCCAGCGCGCCCAGACTCGCCGCCGCCTGTCGGCGGACCACGGGATCCGGCGCCTGCGCCTGCGTCAACAGGCCGCTGATCACCTCGTCCACGCCCGAGTTCACGTGCAGCAACTGGCGTTCAGCCTGCTGCGACGCGACGACCTTCGGGTGCGCCTGGTTCCACACCAGCGAGATCAGGCCCGCGGTGTTGCGGTCGCGCTTCTGCGGCAGCGGCCGCGCCCGCTCCCGCATGGACGCGAGTACGTGCCCGTAGATCGTGTCCAGGTCGAGCAGCTCGCCCTTGCCCGCGATGCCCTGCCGGAAGATGCCGAGCAGTTCGCCGGTGAACGCGGTGAACGGTTCGCCCGGCGGAGCGAGGGCGACCTTGTTCTCGGCGGCCGCCGCCAGGATGTACGTCCCCTCCGCGCTGGCCTCATCGACGACGGCGGTCGCCGGATCAGCCAGCGCGCCGACCGCCCGGCCGCTGTAGCAGCAGTCGAGCACGACGATGCGGCGCGCGGAACGGCTGTCCAGCAGCAGATCGCGCACATTGTCGTAGGGGACCGCGCTGTACATCCGGTCCGGGCTCGTCGTCGTCAGGGCGAGGTGCAGTTCGCCGCGTTTCGGGTCCACCAGGCCGTGGCCGGTGTAGTACACGATCAGCGTGTCGGTGGCCTCAGCCGCCGCCGCGGCCACCGGATCGAGCATCTCGACGCTGGTCGAGGGGTCCGCGACCACGACGCAGCTGCCGTGCGGCAGGCCCCACACGCGCTTGGAGCGGAACGCCTCGGCGAGCGCGAAGAGGTTGTTGCGCGCGGCCGGTATGTCAGGGAGCTGGTTCGATGCGTAGCGCCCCGTGCCGATCAGCACGACCCGCGAGGCGTTGGGATCCGGCAGTCCGGCCACCGCTACCCCTGTATCAGTGCCCGCAGTTGCCGCTCGGCCTCCTGCGCGCTGTTCGAGGAGATCGTGACGCTGGTGGCCCCGTTGCGCACGGTGAGCTCGAATCCGGCCCGCTCGCGCCGCGTCGCGCGCCACCCCGCGTACGCCAGCGCCAGGCTGCCCAGCTGGAAGCCGGAGTCCAGCACCAGCTTGATCACCTCGAACGCGGCGCCCATCTCGCCGGGCCCGGGGGCGCCGGCCTCCAGCGTGACGGCGGCGTGCCGGCGCACGTCCTCGTCGTCGCGCAGCCAGTCCCGCAGCGAGCGCAGGTCCTCCTCGCCGCCGGCCCCCGCGACGGCGATCTCGAGTTCCACCTCGTCCCCTAGCCGGCGCGGGTCCCGTTCGGCACCGCGCGCTCCGGCAGCGCGAGCACCGGCGTGACGTGGTCCGCGTATCCGATGTCGAACACCATGCCCTCGGACAGCTCGCCCATCATCTTGCGCGGTTCGAGGTTGACGACGAACAGCGCCTGCTTGCCGACGATCTCCGTCGGGTCCTGCCGCTCCTGCTTCATCCCGACGATGACGGTGCGCTTGTGGTCGCCGAAGTCCACGGTCAGCCGGACGAGCTTGTCCGATCCCGGCATGTCCTCGACGCGTTCGATCCCGCCCACCCGGATGTCGATCTTCGCGAAGTCCTCGTAGGAGATCGTCGGCTTGACGGGTGCTGCGGCGAACGCCTCTCGGCCGTCGGTCACGGGTACCTCCATATGTTGCCTTGCAAGTCGGTTGATCACCATCCGGCGCTGCCCGGCTACGGATGGCGGCCATCTGAGAAACCGTATCAGCCCACACCGACGCGCGGCTCAACCTTGGGCGAGCCCGGACGACTGGAGCGTCTCCACGAGCGTGAACGCCCGCCGCGCCGCCTCGAGCGGCGTGTCGCCGGTGGCCGCCAGCATGCCCCAGTCGTCGGGGATGACGCCGATCAGCCGCGAGCGCTGCCGCTCGGGCGTGGCCCGCTTCAGCTCGCCCGCGGTGTCGGACAGCGTCGCGTGCCTGGACGGCCGATAGACCCGGGTCGCCGCGTATCGGCCGGCGGGAACGGCCTCGTCGAGGAACGATCGCAGGTACTCGCCGCCGTGATGCGACAGATTCAGGTCCACCGCCCCGGTGATGAGCCGGTCGCCGAACCGGCCGCCGAGGCGGCCCACGACGAAGTCGACGCCGCCGGTCACCAGCCCACGTCCGTCCGGCAGGTCGGCGCTCAGTCCGCTGTGCAGCGCGCTCATCGCCGAGCGCAGCACGCCGTAGAGCTGCGCCGGAATGCCGAACTGCCCGGCCGTGTCGTCGTCGAAGTAGACGTTGCCGATCCACGCGTGGCCGTCGAGGAACTGCGCGGTCATCCCGGGCGCCACCTGCCCGGCGCGGATGTGACCCGAGGGCGAGAGTCCCTGTGCGCTGCCCGCCACGTCGAAGACCGAGAGGTCCACGGAGGCTTCGAGGACGTAGTCGCCGCCGTGCGGATAGGCCGCCCGCGCCGCGGCGGACAGGCCGTCCTCGTCGGCGAGTTCCAGGCCTGACACGATCCCGGCGCCGCCCCCGCCCTGCGAAGGCTTAAGACAGCCTCTGCGCGGACCGTACCGCTCGCGCAGGAGCCGCCCGGCCGTGCGCACGTCCGCGGTGAATTCGTGCTCTGTGCGTTCGTCGCGAACGACCGTGTATCCCGGCACGGTCGGCAGCGCGATATGCAGCTGCTTCGCCATCGGCGAATACGAATATTCGAAATCCAGTGTCTGCTGCGCGCTCCATCCCGTCACATCCAGCGCCGCGGCCACCGAGGTCTGCGGGTGCAGATGGCTTTTCTGGTTCCAGTAGGTGGAAACCGACGGCGCGTTCGCGTCCACGGTCAGGTGGGACAGGCCGAGCCGGCGGACCAGCCAGAGCAGCAGGAGTTGCGTCTCCAGGTCGAAGACGTATGGACGCACGACGCAATCGGGCCGCGCCGACACCCAGTCGAGCAGCCGCGCCGAGGCGGCCGTGTCGCGGGCGGCCTGGTCGAGGACGGCGTGCGTCAGGTAGTAGTGATCGGTGTCCCGCAGGTCGAGCGCCGACACGCCGAAGAACCGCACGGCCTCGCGCCACGAGGCGATGCGCCCGACGGCCAGGTCACCCGGCCCGGCAAGCGCGACCGCGCGCGTCTCCAGGAATCCCGCCATGTCAACCGGGGGGCGCCCGGCCAGCAGATCCGTGACGGCGCATTCGAAATCCCGTTTCGCGCTGGTGGCCCCGTGCAGGACGAGCGCGCGTGCGTTCCCGTCGTCCCCCTGCGAATAGCGCACCGCGCGCGAGGCCAGGTCTGGCACCTCCGCGATGCGCGCGCCGAGCGACCGTTCGGCGAATTGCTCGAGGCGGCTGTCCGAAAGGACCACCGGACCGGTGCTCGACAGCGGCCACCGAATCTCGTCCCGGTCGGCCGCCCGCATCGTCCAGTGAGGTCCCGAGCCGTTCGCCGAACGCGAGAAATGCACCATCGCGGCAGTTCCTCCTAGATTTCCCTGCCGCGCCAGGAAACGCGGCGACAATGCGGCGACATTTTCGAGTCTGCCCGGAAATCCCACGCGCGAAAGCCGACACCAGGTTTCGCATCCGCATCGCCAGGCATCCGGACTACAGGGCCACTAGTGCCATGGCACTAGAGCGCCGACGCTCTCGACCGCTAACGCACACCGCCCGCCTGGCCATGGGCCAGACGGGCGGTCATACAAATGAAGATGGTGTTCCCACCTACTACACAGTGCCCCCGGCAGGATTCGAACCTGCGCACCCGCCTCCGGAGCGGGTGACTGCTTCCGGCGTATTGCCAGGTCACGGGTCTTCCGCTGATAACGGCTAGCCGCTCAGGCATCGGTCAGGCAAGCGGTTGCCTGCGCAGCGGTGAGTGCGGCGCTAACGGCTCGCCCGACCGGTATTCATCTGACGGCCAGCGCTCTCCTGGGGTGTCACAAGTGCGATCGGGCGCTGAGCAGGGAAATCGCGGCGATTGTGACACTTGTGACAAGATCACATCGGGGCTGTCACAATCGAAAACCATCATTGACCTGCGATTCCACAAGATTGTGACACTTGTGACAGTGTGGCGCCGGGCGGCGGGCGAGTTCCCCGACGGGCTGCAACTGCTGACCCTATGTGGCTAGGCCGACCGCCGCGACTAAGCGGCTGGGTTCGTCAAGGTAGACACGCATCCGGCCACCGGTGGCTTGAACGGTGAACCGGTCGGGGCTGGGGCGTCGCCAGGCGGTCCATTGGCGGTAGGCCGTTTCGATGTCAGCCCAAAGCTTGCGCGGTCCGTACTCCCGTACCGCCCAGCCGTCGGGGCCTGGCTCCTGATCGACCACAGCCCATGAGCCGCGCCCGTCCCACACGGTGATCCGCGTGTTCCCGCCCTCGGCGTCGGTGCGGTAGTCCACACCGGGCACAAGGAGGCCGATGGCAAATGCGGCATTCGGAGCCTGCCAAGTCACTTCGGCCGGTGCGAGCTGGCTTGGACGCGGAACGCCGCCCTCGGTAGTGCGGGGCCGGTCGTCCGCCGGTTCTTGGGTGCGCGAGTCCATGAACACAAAGCCCGGGTAGAAGCGGCCGGACGCCTGGGCCCCGTCGCCAGTGTCCAGTACCAGCGCTGCCACGTCCGACCACCGGGTCGCGTAAGGGAAGATGATTCGCCCGCTGGGACAAGCTTCGATCCATGCGGCGGGCAGCCGGCGGAAGGCGCATGTGGCGATGATGGCGTCGAAGCCGCCGTCGATCTGTGGAGGCGCGGCGCCGTCGCCGCGCACAACGGTGACCGGGTAGCCCGACTTCTCCAGCACAGTGCGGGCGCTGTCGGCTAGCTGCGGGTCATATTCGACCGTGACCACGTTCTGCGAGCCGTAGCGGTGCGCGAGGATCGCGCTGTTGTAACCGGTGCCCGTGCCGATCTCAAGCACCCGGCCGCTACTCGGCAGCACCGCCAGCATCTGCGCCATTACCAGAAGACTGGGGCGTGGGCGTTCCGGTGCCCTGTCGGGGGTTGTGGGCTCGGGTTGTGGTTTCCCGTGTTCGGGGGTGTGGGTGGGTGGTTAGGCTGGGTTCAGGGTGCTGTCGTGGTGTCGGTTCTGGTTGTTTGGGGGTGTGGTGGTGTCGGAGCTTGAGGTGGTGTTGGCGCAGGTGTTGCCGGTGATGAGTGCGGCGGTGGGTGCGTATGGGGCGGGGGTTTTGTCGCGGGTGGAGGGTGCGGCGGCGGATGTGACGGTGGGGTTGGGTCGGCGGTTGCTGCATCGGGTGTGGCGTGGTGCGCGGGAGCCGGAGGCTGTGCAGGCCGCGGTGGCGGAGTTGGCGCAGGCGCCGGGGGATGTGGATGCGTTGGCGGGGTTGCGGTTGCAGGTGCGCAAGGTGCTCGCGCAGGATCCGGCGCTGCTGGAGGAGTTGGCCGGGATGCTGCCGGCGCGCGGCGGGGTGGTGGCGGCGTCGGGTGAGCGGTCGGTGGCTGTCGGCGGGGATAACAGCGGGTCGATCAGTACCGGGGACGGCGCGCCGACGGCCCCGCGGCGGTGAGCGCGGCGGCGGGCGGTGGGGGTGCCGAGGCGTCTGGGGCGCGCTCGGTCGCGATCGGTGGGAACAACAGCGGGCCGGTGATCACGGGGGATCGGATCGTCTCGTTCGGGCCGTTGCGTCCGGTTGACCAGGTTCCGGCGGCGGCGGGTGCGGTGGGGGTGCCGGGGGTGGGGTTGTTCGTGGGGCGTGTGGTGGAGTTGGCGGCGTTGGATGCGGCGTTGCGTGGTGGGGATGCGGTGGTGGTGCGGGCGGTGCACGGGTTGGGTGGGATCGGTAAGAGCACGCTGGCCGCCCGGTATGTGCTGACGCACGCGGGGGAGTTTACGCAGGTGGTGTGGATCGCGGCGGATAGCGCGGCGGCTCTGGATGCGGGTCTGGCGGGGTTCGCGGTGGTGTTGGAGCCGCAGTTGTCCGGGGTGCTGTCGGCGGAGGCGTTGCGGGAGCGGGCGTTGGGTTGGCTGGCGTCGCATACCGGGTGGCTGGTGGTGTTGGACAACGTGGCCGACCCGGTGCTGGTGCGGGATCTGGTGGCGCGGGTGGTGGGGGGCCGGTTCCTGGTGACCTCGCGGCGCGCGTCGGGGTGGGCGGGGATTGCGCGGCCGTTGGCGTTGGGTGTGCTGGAGCCGGATGCGGCCCGGGCGCTGGTGGCGGGTGTGCTGGGGACCGAGGATGAGGGCCGACTCGCGGGGGTGGGGGTGTTGTGTCGGCGGTTGGGGTACCTGCCGTTGGCGTTGGAGCAGGCGGCGGCGTATATGGCGCAGAACGCGGTGAGCGCTGGGGAGTATCTGGAGCTTTTGGAGTTGGATCCGGGTGCGGTGTTCGCGGATGCGGCCGAGGGCACCGGGGCGCAGCGGACGCTGGCGCGGGTCTGGGCGGTGAGCCTGGATGCTTTGGCGGGTGATCCGGTGTGCGGGGACGTGTTGCGGGTGCTGGCGTGGCTGTCGCCGGACGGGGTGGCACGTGAGCTGCTGATGGGGTTGGGGGCGCGGGGGCGGGTGGTGCACGCGTTGGGGCGGCTGGCTGCGTACAGCATGCTCGCGGTGGACGGGCAGGGGGTGGTCACGGTGCACCGGCTGGTGCAGCAGGTGGCGCGCACGCCGGATCCCGGCGACCCGCACCGCGACCCGGCCCAGGTCGAGCAGGCCCGGGCGGAGGCTGCGCGGCTGCTGTATGCGGCGGTCCCCGGCGACGTGGAGGATCCGGGGTGCTGGCCGGCGTGGCGGGCGCTGGCGGTGCAGGTCGCCGTATTCACCGAACACGCCCCGGCGCACACCGACACTCAGGACACCGCGTACCTGCTGGATCGCACCGGTTTCTTCCTGCAAGGCCAGGGCTCGCTACCCCAAGCCCTCTCCCTGCTGCACCGCGCGGTGGACGACTGCGAGCGGCTGCTCGGCCCCGACGGCGCCCTGCCCTCCCGCAACAACCTGGCCATCGCCTACTACGCGGCCGGGGAGTACGCGCGGGCGGTCGAGCTGTTCGAGCGGAACCTGGCCGATTGCGAGCGGATCCTGGGCCCCGAGCACCCCGACACCCTGCAATCCCGCAACAACCTGGCCAACGCCTACCGTGCGGCCGGGGACCACCGGCGGGCAGCCGAGCTGCACGAGCGGAACCTGGC
>JBKOWZ010000043.1:0-5144 GCA_046724665.1 Actinomycetota bacterium | reverse complement strand
GAGCCAGACCGCGCCCGGCGCCGACGCCCGCGCGTGCTGCGCGACCGTGCCGTCCGGATCGCGCCGCCCGACCTCGCCGCGCAGCTTGAGCCAGGCCGCGCCGCGGCCGCCGGCCCAGTCGGTGAAGACGCTGACGCTGTACGCCGCGCCGAACACCGCGTCGAACCGCTCGGCCAGCCGGTCGAGCGCGAGGCCCTCGTAGACGTACTGCGCCACCTCGAAGGAGGGCACCAGGTCGAGGGTCAGCTCGGTCACGACGCCGAGCGCGCCGAGGCCGACCACCGCGCCGGGGAAGCGGTCGGGGTCCTTGCCGCGGCTCAGCTCGGTCAGCTCGCCGTCCGGGCCGACGAGCCGCAGCGCGCGGACCGACGTGCCCAGCGAGCCGTTCCGGTCGCCCGAGCCGTGCGTCCCGGTGGCGCAGGCACCGGCGATCGAGATGTGTGGCAGCGAGGCGAGGTTCGGCAGCGCGAAGCCCGCCCGGTGCAGTTCCTGCGCCACCTCGGCGTACCGCAGCCCGGCGCCGACCCGCGCGGTCGCGGTGGCCGGGTCGATCTCGACCAGCCGCGGCAGCCCGGCCACGCTGACCTGGTCGGCAGGCGTGTCGGCGATCCGGTTGAAGGAGTGGCCGGTGCCGAGCACGCGGACCTTCGCGCTCCCGGCGACGATCTCGCACAGCTCGGCGACCGTCCGCGGGCGGTGCGCCCGCTCGGCGGTGAAGGCGATGTTCCCGGCCCAGTTCGTCTGCATGCCGAGGATCATGCCAGCGTTCGGGCCAGCGGGTCCCAGTCGTCCGGCAGCTCGGCGGGGATGGGCGCGGTGCTCGCCACGTCGAGGAACTCGCCGCGCCGCGCCGACTCGGCGATCGCCGCCATGACCTCCAGCACGTGCTGCGCCAGCGCGCCCGAGGCCCGGTGCGGCACGCCGGCGCGCAGCGACCTGGCCATCTCCAGCACGCCGAGGCCGCGCCCGGCGCTGGTGCCGTAGACCGGCAGCTCGCGCCAGTCCTCGTCCTTCGGGCCGCGCACCAGCAGCGGACCGCCGAAGGTGTTGGGATCGGGCACGGACAGCGTGCCCTCGGTCCCGGTGATCTCCAGCAGCCGGCGCGGCAGCGGGGAGTCGAAGCTGAAGGTCGAGGCGACGCTCGGGCCGGCCGCCAGCTCGATCAGCGCGGTGACGTGGGTCGGGACCTCGACGTCGAACACGGTCCCGGCCTTCGGCCCGGAGCCGATGACCCGCCGCGCCCTGGCCCGCCGCGCCGTGGCCGCGACCTTGGCCGCCGGTCCCAGCAGCGCGACCAGCGCGGTGAGGTAGTACGGCCCGATGTCGAACAGCGGCCCGGCGCCGGCCTGGAAGAGGAACTCCGGGTTCGGATGCCACGACTCGGGACCGGGGCCCTGGATCGCGGTGGCCGCCGCCACCGGCGTGCCGATCGCGCCGGACCGCAGCGCCCGCAGCGCCGACTGGAGCCCCGCGCCGAGGAAGGTGTCCGGGGCGTTGCCGATCCGCAGGCCGCGCTGCGCCGCCTCGGCGAGCAGCTGTGCGCCGGAGGCCGGGTCGAGCGTGAGCGGCTTCTCGCCGTACACGTGCTTGCCCGCGCTCAGCGCGGCCAGCGCGACGGGAGCGTGCGCGGCCGGGGTGGTCAGGTTCACCACCAGCTCCACCTCGGGCAGCTCCAGCGCCGTCGCCACGTCCCCGGACACCGGCACGCCGTACCGCGCGGCCACCGCGGCCGCGCGCTCAGCGTCGAGGTCCGCGACCGCCAGCACGCGTACGTCCGGGAAGGCCGTCAGATTGTCGAGGTACTGGCTGCTGATCACACCCGCGCCGACCAACGCCACGCCGACCGGGCCGCCGCCGCCCGTGGTCATGAGAGCGCTCCTGCCGGCAGCTCTGGCTGTTCCAGGCCGGTGACGTACGCGTGGCTGCGCGCCAGCGCCTCGAAGACGTCCGTCGCGCAGCTGTCCAGCTCCACGACGCGCCAAGCCCGCGGGCTCGCGGCCAGGATCTCGCCGACCGGCATCGCGCCGTCGCCGACCGCCGTGTGCGGCTCGCCCTTGACCACCGGTCCGTCCTTGACGTGCAGCGCGAGCACCCGGTCGCCGAGCCGGCGCAGCACCTCGGGGACCCGGGCTCCGGCGACCGCGGCCCAGTACGTGTCGATCTCCAGGAAGACCTCGGGGCGCAGCCGTTCGGCCAGCACCTCGAGCGCGTGCACGCCGTCGATCAGCGGCTCGAACTCCCACCAGTGGTTGTGGTAGCCGAGCCGCAGGCCGTAGCCCTCCGCCTGCTCCGAAAGGCCGTTGAGCAGGTCCGCGGCGCGGGCGATCCCGTCCCGGGTGGTGAACTCCTGCTCCGGGATGCCCGCCGGCACGATCGCCAGCTCGGTGCCGAACTGCGCGACCGCCTCGAAGGTGGGCCCCGGCTCCGGATCGCGCACCAGGCCGCCCGCGTGCACGCCGGAGACGGTCAGCCCCAGCTCGTCGGCGAGCTGCCGCAGCCCCTTGGGGTCGTCGGCCGGGTTGTACGGCTCGACCGCTCGATATCCGAGCCCTGCGACACGGCGCACGGTGCCCTCCCGGTCCGCGGCCATCTGCTCGCGCACGCTGTAGAGCTGCACGCTGAGCGGTTTCGTCATGGTCGCCACGTCATACTCCTGTTTCTGCCGGGCCCGGTCCGCACTGCCGGGCCCGGCCGCCTGCGCGTTCTCCTGTACGCTTCCTCGCCGCGCGGCCGGGTCAGCCGACGATCAGCGGTCGCAGCGTGCGGTGCGCGATTTCGAGTCCCTGCTTCACCCGGGTCTCGTCGCCGCCCCAGACCGGGTCCTCGTGCTCGACCGAGAGCACGCCGGTGAATCCGCCCTCGTACAGCGTGTCCACCACCGCGCGCCAGTCCACCTGGCCGAGCCCGGGCACCCGGTACCGCCACCAGCCGACGTCCCACGGGTCCTGCCGGCTCAGGGTCCTGCCGAAGAAGCCGTACCGGGTCCTGGCCCGCGAATCGAGCTGCGCGTCCTTGGCCTGCGCGTGCGGAATGCGGTCCACGTACGGCCGCAGCGCCTCGATCGGGTCGATGCCCAGCCACAGCAGGTGCGAGGGGTCGTAGTTGAGGTAGAAGCCGAGCGAGAACATCCACTCCCACAGCTCGGGGCAGTAGGCCAGGTTGCCCGGGTAGCCGTCCGGGTGCCAGCCCTCCATGACGCAGTTCTCGATGATGAGCTTGACCCCGCGCTCCCCGGCGTACTCGACCAGCGGCGGCAGCACCCGGTCGGCGAGCGCGACGTTCTCCTTGACCGACAGGCCGGGATCGCGCCCGATGAACGTGCCGACGTAGGGCACGCCGAGCAGCTGCGCGGCGTCCACGTTGCGGCGCAGGTGGTCGGCGATCTGGAGCCGCCGCCGCTCGTGCGGGTGCAGGTTGTTCTCGTAGAACGCCAGCGCCGAGATGACCAGGCCGTAGTCCTCGAAAAGCGCCCGGATCTCGTCGGCCTCGCGCTTGCCGAGCGAGGCGACGTCGATGTGGCAGGCCTCGAAGTCGCGCGAGCCGACGGACGGCCAGGTGGCGACCTCCAGCGCCTCGTAGCCGTGCTCGGCCGCCCAGGCGGCGATCCGCGGCAGCGGGACCTGCGGCAGGCAGGCGGTGAGAAAGCCCAGCTTCATCGGGGGACCTCTGTCCAGGTGCGGGACCGGGCGGAACTGAGCACCGCCTCGGTCAGACGGACCGTGCGCGCGGCGTCCTCGAAGGTGGGGAAGCCGCCGGGGCCGGCGGCCGGGGAGTACGCGGCCGGTCGAATCGCGGCGTAGACGTCGGCGATGAACGCGGCGAAGCAGTCCGCGTATCCCATCGGGTGCCCGGCCGGCAGGACGCTGAGGCGGGCGGCCTCCGGCGAGAGCAGCGCCGGGTCGCGCGGCAGGTTCGCGTTGCCCGCGCGGGAACCGACGAACAGCGACTCGGGATTCTCCTGGTCGAACGCGACGCTGGCCCGCGCGCCGTCCACCTCGAACCACAGCCGGTTCTTGCGGCCGGGGGAGACCTGCGAGACCGTCAGCGCGCCGCTCGCGCCGAGATCGGTGGTGAAGAGCAGGTGCGCCGTGTCCTCCGTGGTCACCGGGGTCTGCGTGACGACCTGCGTCTCGGTGCCGTCCGCGTCGTCGGCGCCGGAGAAGGTCCCGCTCGCCGCGCCCTCACGCACCGGCAGCACCGTGTGCACCATCGCGATCAGCCTGCTGATCCGGTGTCCGGTGACCCACTCCACCAGGTCGCACCAGTGCGAGCCGATGTCCGCGAAGGCCCGCGACGCGCCGCCGAGCATCGCGTCCACGCGCCAGTTGTTGTCGCCGGGCTCGGACAGCCAGTCCTGGAGGTAGTGGCCGTGGATCAGCCGCACCGGGCCGATCGCGCCGTCGTGCACGCGTGCCCGCGCCTCGGCCGCCATCGGGTGGTAGCGGTAGACGAACGGCACCGCGGTGACCAGGCCGCTGTCGCGCGCCAGCCCGACCAGCTTCTCGGCGTCGTCGCTCGTGGTGGCCAGCGGCTTCTCGCAGATCACATGCTTGCCTGAGCGCAGCGCCAGTTCGGTCAGCCGGCTGTGCGAGGCATTCGGCGTGCAGACGTGCACGACGTCCACGTCGTCGCCGGCGACCAGTTCGTCCGCCGAGTCGAATGCGCGCTCGAGGCCGAGCCGCTCGGCCGCCTGCCTGCCGCGCGCGGGCGTGGAGGCGCAGATGCCGACGACGCGGGCACCGGCCCGCCGCGCGGCGTCGAGGTGCAGCCGAGCCACCATGCCCGCGCCTGCGATGGCCACGCGCAGCGGTGTTTCGGCCACGTTTCCCTCCCTCGTTCGATCTAACTCGTACGATAATCGGCGCGCTTTATGTTGACAATGGCAAAAATTAAGCTATCTTCTGATATAAATAAGCGGCGGCAGACGCACGCAACGCCGATTCGTGATCAGATACGTACTCGAAGTCGAGGGCGGATACGTACTCGGATTCGTGTCGGGCGGATGCGATGTGAGAGGGCTGTGAATGTCGGGAGCCTCGGGTCTCAGTGCACGGCAACTCGCCGCGCTCAGCGAGCTGGCCTGCCTGGTGGCCGACGGCACGGCCGAGCGCCGCGGCCGGCTGGCGGAGGTCACCGGGCTGTCC
>JBKOWZ010000103.1:0-16523 GCA_046724665.1 Actinomycetota bacterium | reverse complement strand
GTCGTGCTCTACCTCCAGAACCTGCTGGGCTACTCGGCGCTGGCCACCGGAGCGCGCCTGCTGGTGTCCAGCGGCGCGATGCTGGTCGCCGCCTCGATCGCGGGGCGGCTGAGCGAGCGCGTGTCGGCGCGCTGGCTGATCGGTCCCGGCCTGCTCGCCGTCGGCGCCGGCCTGCTATTGATGAGCGGCCTGAACGGCGCGAGCACGTGGACGCACCTGGTGCCCGGCTTCATCGTCTCCGGGCTCGGCGCGGGCTTCGTCAACCCGCCGCTGGCCTCCACCGCAATCGGCGTGGTCGAGCCCGAACGCGCCGGCATGGCCTCCGGAGTCAACAGCACCTTCCGCCAGATCGGGCTCGCCACCAGCATCGCCGCGCTCGGATCGATCTTCACCGCCTCGCTGCGCACCCAGCTCGACCACGCGCTCGCCCCGATCCCCCAGCTGGCCGGCCGCGCCGACGAGATCGCCGCCGCCCTGCGGCAGGGCCGGCTCGGCGCGGCCACGGCGAACCTCCCACCGCCCGCCCGCGCCGCCGTCGGCCCGGCGATCAGGTCGAGCTTCGCCGGCGCGCTGAACAACCTGCTGGTCGTGACCGCCTGCGTCGCCTTCGTCGGCGGCGTCCTGTCCACGCTGCTCATCCGCCGCAGGGACTTCGCCGCGCGGCACGACGCGGCCGCCGAGCCGGAGCTGATCGGCGCGCAGGGCGCGGCGCCGGGTCAGCCGCCGAGCCGGTAGTGCTGCGCGGCGGTGTTGTTGCAGTCGTAGATCTCGAGCAGGTCTCCCGGTTTCTGGTTGTTGTTCGGATCGTCGAGGCAGCGTCCTGACTGCGGGTTGAGCAGCGAGCCGTTGGCTTGACTCGTCCAGGTCTGCGAGCCGGAGCCGTTGCAGTCGAACAGCTGCACCTGCGTGCCGTTCGCGGTCGCGCCGTTGCGCACGTCGAGGCATTTGCCGAAGACGCGCACGGTGCCGTCACCCGGGGTGTACCAGCGCTGGGCGTCGGTCTGGTTGCAGGTGTAGAGCTGCACAGCGGTCGCGGACGCCGGGTCGGCTCCGGCCACATCGACGCAGAGTGCGCCGGGACCGGTGATCGGGCCTGGCGGCAGCTTCCAGATCTGCGCCGCCGAGGCGTCGCAGTCCTGGAGCTGGAGTTGCACGGCACCCGGCGTCGTGTTCCCGTTGGGCACGTTGAGACAGCGCCCTGACTGCGGGTTGAGCAGCTCGCCGTTGGCCTGGACGGTCCAGGACTGCGAGCCGGTGGAGTTGCAGTCGTAGAGCTGGACCGGCGTTCCGTTCGCCGTGCCGCCGTTGGCCGCGTCCATGCACTTGCCGAGGATGCGCACCTCGTTGGCGGCCGTGTACGTGACCTGCTGCCCGGCGGTGTGGTTGCACGTGTACAGCTGCATGGCCGTGCCGTTGGTCGTGGCGCCGCCGCGCAGGTCGAGGCACAGACCGCCGTCGCCGACGACCTCGCCGCCGGTCGGATTGGCGGTGGCGCTGCCGCCGAGCGTGATCGTGTGCTGCGACCCGACGGCCAGTGGCGCGGTGACGACGGTGGTCACCCGCTGGTTCGGGTTGTAGCCCCACGCGGTTTCGGGTACCTGGACACCGTCCACGAACACCACGGTGGGAGCGGCCGCGTTGGACAGGCGCAGCGTGTATGAACGCTGAGTCGCCGCGCCGGTGAAGGTGCCGCTGTCGGCGCCGACGGTCAGCGTGCGCGACGAATCGGTCCAGGTGATCGGCGTCGTGGTCGCCTGGCCGCTCAGGTAGCCGGTGCCCTCGCCGGCGTCCTGATACAGCGAGAACGAGCCGTTGGCGCCGGCCGCGACCGAGAGCGTGACCTGCGTGAGCGGCGACTGAGTGGCGTCCTGCACGTAGTCGGTGCGGGTCGGCATGATCCCGCCGCTCCTTATCAGCACCGGCATCTGCGAGAGCGGGTCGGTGATGGTGGCGGTGGCCGGACCGGTGTAGCTGGTTCCGGTGAAGTAGTCGGTCCAGGTGCCGGGCGGGATCCAGGCGCTGACCGAGCCGTTGCCGTTGGCGTCGTTGGCCGTGGTGATCGGTGCGACGAGCACGTTGTCGCCGTAGAGGTATTCCTGGTTGTACGTGTACGCCTCGGCGTTGGCGGGATAGTTGAGATACAGCGGCCTGATGATCGGCACGCCGGTGGTGCGCGCCTGCGCGGCGAGGGTGTACGTGTACGGGACCAGCGCTTCGCGCAGCCGCAGGAACCGCTCGGCACCGGCATTGGCGGCGGCGCCGTAGTTCCACGGCAGCCGGTCGCCGTGGTCGGAGTGCAGCCTGTCGATCGGCTGGAACGTGCCCAGCTGCGCCCAGCGCGCGTACATGTCGTCGGCCAGATGGTTGCCGTGGAAGCTGCCGATGTCGTGGCTGACGTTGGAGATCCCGGCCGCCGCCTCGTCGCCGGCGAAGCGCGCCTCCAGCGCCATCATCGCCCAGCTGGCCTCGGTGTCGCCGGTGAACTGCATCGTGTTGCGCCGCTCCGACCACGGCCCGAGCGCGTAGTTGCCGGAGTCCCCGGCCTGCGCCGAGGAGCCGATCCGGCCGAAGGAGAAGCCGCGCAGGCCGCGCGCCGCGCCGTCGCGGGCGTAAGCCTGGTTGATGAAGTTGTCCGGGGCGACGTGCGGGTCGCCGGTGCTCGAGTTGCCGCAGCCGCCGCAGTAGTCCAGCCACCACTCGCGCACGCCCTGCTGCTCGAACGGCTGGTGCAGGCCGAAATAGGCCGCCAGCTGGTTCGGGTTCGACCAGTCGAACTCGTAGTCGCCGCCGCGGGTCGGGTCGGCGGTCAGCCCGCCCGCGGCGCTGTTGGCCGCGGCGAACCTCGGATCCGCTCCGGAGATGCCCACATGGATGTTGAACGAGGTCGCCAGCCCCTGCTGGCGGGCCCAGGCCAGGAAGCCGTTCGGATCGGGGAACAGGGCGCTGTTCCAGTTCCAGCCGTCCCACTGGTTGGGCGCCTTCCAGTCCGTGTCCACCACCAGCCAGTCGAGCGGCGTGAAGGTGCCGCGGAACGTCGGCAGCAGCGTGTTCTGGTAGTCGGCGGCCGTATACGCGAAGTAGCGCGAGTACCAGATGCCGTATGCGGACTCCGGAAGCAGGTTCGAAGCTCCGGTCAGTGCGTTGAGATCCGACAGGCCCTGCTTGTAGTTGCTTCCGTATCCGAAGAAGTATCCGTCCTGATATGGCTGGCCGGCGTGTGCGGACCGGTCGGTGACCGTGCCGTCCGCGTTGAGCAGCGCGGTACGCGAATCGTCGAGCAGATACCAGCCGTCACGGTCCAGAATGCCGGGCCGCTCGGTGGCTGCCGCAGGGCTCTGATTGTCCAGCGAGCTGGCCCAGCCGCCGAGCGTGTTCTTGGGCCCGGCGCCGTAGGCGGTGGTCAGCAGTGCGCTCGACGCGCCGGGTGCGGGATACGCGGCGCCGGTCGTCGTCACGGCCAGGCTGTCGAGATTGACGTTGCCGCTGTCGGCGGCGTTCTGCACCACGCCGATCGTGTTCGCCCCGGCCTTCAGCGTGACCGGCACCGACACGGTGGACCAGGCGTTCCACGACGCGGTGACCGGCAGGGTGAGCGTCGGGCCCGGCACGCCGTTCACCGTGGTCGAGAGCGTGCGTGTCACGTACTTTCCATCGCCGCCGGTCGCGTTGGCGTAGCGGACGGCGAGTTGGTACGTTCCGGCCGACGGCACCGTGGAAACGTCCTGCTGCACCGCGGTGCGCGTCTGGTTGAACCCTGCGACGAACCCGGACCCGCTGTAGCCGGTGTGGTCGTACGCGGTCGCGGCGCCCCAGCTGAGCAGGCCGTCCTCGGTCTCGCACGCGGTGCCGAACGCACAGTACGACGGGAACGACGGCGCGGCCGTGACATTCGTGCCGGATACGAGCACGGAGGTGTTCGCGGCCGTGAAGGGACCGCTGCCCTCCTTGTACCGCAGTGTCAGGGCACTGGTGAAGATCTCCCGGTAGCCGTTGGCGACGTCGGTGGTGAAGGACACGGCCGGCCACGAGCGGTTGACCGCGTTGAACGTCGCGGCGTCCTGGAACACGCCGTCGCCCGCGTACTCCAGCCGGATCAGCGTCGGGCTGAGCACCTCGAACCGTGCGCTGCCGTCGATGACCGCGTTGGCCGCCGCGGCGGCCGGGGCACCGCCGGTGTACAGCAGCGATGCCCCGAAGCACGCGACCACGGCGAGCGCCGCGCTGGTTCTGCGCGTGTTGATGATGTTTCCTCTCATGCCGCGAAGGTGAACCAGTGCACGTTGACGTAGTCCGCGGGCTGGCCGCTGGCGAAGGTCAGGTAGACGGTGTGCACGCCGGTGACGCGGCTGATGTTGGCCGGAATGGTGACCCAGCTCTGCCAGCCTCCGGTGTTGCCGACGGCGAAGCTGCCGACCGGCGCGGCGGTGGGCGAGTCCAGCGCCACCTGTACCAGGCCGCTGATCCCGGCGGCCGCGCCCGAGGCCACCCGCGCGACGAACTGCGTCGCGCCGCCGCTGCCGAAATCGACGCCGCTGTAGCCGAGCCAGCAGCCGTTGTGGATCCAGCCCACGTCGAGGCCGCCGCCGGTGTCGCTGGTCGTCTCGGTCTGCGTGCCGTTGTGGCTGCTGTAGGAGGAGGCCGCGATGGTCGAGTACGCGCTCACCGTCGAGGGCGGCGGCGGATTGGTCGTGCCGCCGTGTACGGCGCCGAGCGTGACGGTCAGCAGGCTCGGGTTCCCGTCGCGGACGAAGCCCGACTGGTCGGTGCCGCCGGTCGGGGCCACGTCGTCGTAGGGGAACGCGTAGCCGCGTCCGTCCCGGCTGGTCGCGTGGATGATCCGGGCGTAGTGGTTGGTCGGCGAGACCGTGTAGTAGTTCGCCGGGTTCTCGCCGTCCGGCTGGTTCGCGTCGGACAGCAGGGTGCCGCGGTTGAGCGCGGCGCTGATCCGCGCGGCCAGCGCGCCCATCTCGGCGCCCGACACGTTGAAGGGCCCTGAGTTGCAGCTGAAGATGTCGGCGCTGGACGGCTTGGCGAAGGAGCCGACCCCGGGGAAGGTGAGCAGCCCGCCGCTGACCGTCCCGCGCACCGCGCCCCAGGACGCCTGCGTGTTCACCGTCAGGGGCGTGGTCGAGTACTTCTGCCACACCTGGGTGAGATACCCGTCGAAATACCCTGAAAACAGCGACGGGTTGCGCACGATCCCGTTCGTGGGACTGAGCGCCCGCAGGTTCTGCCCGCCCGAGGTGACGATCAGCTGGTTCCAGCCCTGGCCGTCCTTCGCGCTCTGTGCGCTCAGCCCGGCGCAGACCGTGTCCAGCGCGCCCGCCGGCATTCCCGGCACCGTCTGGGTCGCCCCCGAGCCGGTGGCCAGCGTCAGCGCGACCGGGATGGAGAAGAAGTCGACGGCGCTGATGTTCGCGTACAGCTCCGTGCTGTTGTACGTGAACTCACAGAAGTCCCACAGTGTGTTGATGTTCGGGTCGGAAGGATTGGTCACGGAGGGCTCGACGAGCGCCGGTCCCGGGTTGAGCAGGAAGGTGAGCCGCGCGCCGATGGAGAACCAGATCCGGCCGCCCGCCAGGCGCGGGATGGTGATCCGCCGCGCGCCGGCACCGGACGCGCTCAGCACGATCGCGCAGTCGGCGGCGAGGGCGCTGCCGGTGGACGACGGCGACGAGGGGTAGTAAGGGGTCTGACCGTCCGCCCGGAGTAGGAACAGGGCGTCGCCCTGGTCGATGGCTCGCCCGGTGACGTAGGCGTAGACGGTGTTCGAGCCGGTGTTGTTCTGGAGATCGACGCTCAGCGTCGCGGCCGTGGCCGACGCGCGACCGGCCGCGACGACCGTGCCGAGGGCGGTGGGTACGGCGAGAGTGGCCGCGCCGGCGCCGAGGAACTTTCTGCGGGAGAGCATGCCCATGCCTTCCTAAGCGATGCGAGTCCCGGGAGCGCCGATCACCGGAAACGTTTACGTCTGTCGCGGAGTATGAGGGCGCACAGCCGGGCCGTCAACGCGTCGCATGGCTGAACGCCACCAACATGATCTGCATCTCCGTCACGAGGGCAGCGGCGTCCGGCGCCGATCAGTCCGCGTTGATCGGCTGTCCGATAGCCGCGACCGTAATGCGTTCACGCACCGCGAGCAGCCGCGAACGGAGTGCAGTGGATCGAAGGCCTCCGTCAGCCAGCACCATGTCGAACATCACCATGTCGGACAAGAGCGGATGCACGAGGCTCATCAGCTCTTCTGTCGTGCTCTGCTCCATAGCCGACAACAGCACCGAGAACGCTGTATCGATGAATGTGACGCTGTCGGCGCTGGTTACACCATTCGCCACATTTCTCACTACGTGCATAAGCTTCCACAAGGCCTCTGCCTTATCGGCGTCCGGCCGGAAAGGAGCCGTGAGGGCGTCGAGAAGAGCGTTCGAGGCGGATACCCATTCCCCGGACGGCATCGGGACGAGGCAGTTGGCCAGGCTCGGAAAGGCCAGGCCGAGCGGTTGCAGGGCGTGCGCCAGCACGTCGTCGGTCTTGCCGCCGGTGAAGTTCGACTTGCGCAGCGTCGCCGCCGGCGTGTGGCCCAGCCAGGCGACCGTGGTGCGCTGCGCCGCGTCGTCAGGCGCCGTGAAGTAGGTCCACCGGATGTCAGGGGGCTCAGGCCGGAAGGACCCGTCGTCGATCCACAGCCGGATCTCACGCCGGTCACCGTTCCACTGCCGCTCCAGGGCCAGGGTGCCGACCAGCCCGGACCACTCCTCCGAGGAGAGCTGGGACCGCCACATCATCGCCTGGTCCCGCCAGGCGAACGCGGCGTCCTGCTCCGCGTCCGGGAACAGCCGGCTCGCGGTCACCTCGCCGCCGACGATCGTCGCGAGCAGCACCAGGTTCGCGCTCCAGGCCGCGCACCGAACGGTGACGTTGACCGGCCGCGGTTCGTAGTCTGCATATGCCGATGCGGCGCGCGGCCGCAGCGCCCGGCGGTGCAGCCGAAGGAGCAGTCCTTCGAGGACTGCCCGGGTGTCCGGAGGCAGACGGTCGATGAGTTCCTTGCAGAACGCCACGGCCGGAGCCCGCGCCGTGAGGACGGCGAAGGACAGCAGGGCGTGCAGCAGGCCGTCGTCCAGCGGCGCCGGAATGAGGCTGGACGCGGCGCGCTCACGGTTGACCATGTCGGCGAGGATGCGGACCACCAGGCGCGCCACCAGATACTCGCCGAACGTGGCATGCAAGAACTCGTATGACTGCACCTGGCGGCCGTCGCGCGTCGCCTGGGCCTCGTGGACGAAGAAGAACCTGCCCACGACCCGCTCGGCGAAGGTCAGCGGCGCGCGAAAGCCGTGCTCGGCGTGCGACTCGCCGCTGTCGAGCAGCAGCGCGGCGAGGTCACGGTTCAGGTCCTCCTCGCCGACCCACTGGCTGCGGCGGTTGAACATGGCGAAGGCGACCACTGACAAACGCAGCAACTCCGCCTCGACGGCGCGGTCCAGCTCCGCCTCCGGCAGGCCGTCCAGCTGTTTGCGAACCTCGCGGCGGGCGAAGTTCTGCAAGAGCCGCTCGTACAGCTCGGTGCGGTCGAAGTCCCGGCTCTCGCGTTGCAGAGCGTTGTCATGCGCGTCGTAGAGGGCGAGCATCAGGAGCAGCAGCGGCTGCTCGGCGAGTTCCCGGTGCAGCAGAACACAGTCGAGCGCCAGTCGTTTCAGGCCGCGGCGGGCCAGCGAGGCGTCGTTGATCCGGTGCCAGACCTCGAGCCACGCCGCCATCTGCGCCTCGTCGAACGGCTCGAGGCGCAGCGCCGTCGCGCCCTGCGGCAGCGCGGCGCGATCGGTCACCGCGATCCGGCTGGTCACCACGATCGCGACCGGACGGCCCTGGTCCGCCTCGCGCTCCTGGAAGTCCGCCACCTTCAGCAGGAAGTCGGTATGCGCGACTCCGGTCGCCTGGAGCAGCTCGTCGAAGCCGTCGAGGAACACGACGGGCAGCGCGCCGCCGGCCGACTCGACCAGTCGCGGCCATTGCAGGCTCTCGCCGGTCGCCAGGCGCACCGCGTGCTCGATCTGGTCCTGGACCTCGGCCTCCGCGGGCACCTGGCGCAGCTCGACCCGCACCGGAAGGAACTCGCTCTGCGGCAGCCTGGCGGCCAGAACGCGCGTCAGCACGGACTTTCCCGAGCCGGGCTGGCCGAGGACCAGCAGCGGTGCCTCAAGCGCCTGCCCCGAGGTCAGGTAGGCGGCCAGGAAGCGATGGATGTCGCTTCGCACCGGCAGGCCGTTCCACCAGGAGTCCCAGCCGGGCTGCGAGGAGGGCACCACTTCTGCCACCCGGAAGCGGTGGTCGATGTACCCCTCGCCGAGCCGCGGCATCTGGAGGTCGGCGGGAACGTCGCTGCTGAGCGTGATCGGCTTGTGCAGCGCCGCCTGATACGCACGGGAGAGCGCGGCCATCTGGGTGCCGCGCAGCCGGCCTTCCGACATATCGACCAGGATCGCCTCCAGCGAGGCGAGGCCGGCGCGCACCTCGCTGCGCGTCGCCCGGTGCTCCCCGAGCCCGGCCCAGAGCCTGAACTCGGCGCAGTCCACGGCCAGCCGGGCGAACAGTTCCTGGTATCTGGACACGGCCCGCGACGGCAGCACCCGCCCCAGTTCGTCCTGGAGCGCTTCGCGCTGCGTCTCGTGCAACGCGTCCCAGATCGCGAGTCCGGACAGGAAGTCGCCGACGGCGGCGCTCAAGTGCTGGTAGTAGGACTCCAGCCGAGCCGCGGCCGTCTCGTGCGCACCCATCAGGTCCGGCTTGACGATGCCCGCCTGCGCCAGGCTCTCGGTCAGACCGCGCCAGTCGGCGTCAACCTTTGCGCCGCCGGCCAGGGACAGCTCGTCTCCCACGGAGAACTTCGGCGCCTGGCCGGAGCCGAACCGGCGCAGTACCGGTTCGAGTTCTTCGAAGTACGCCGTCACCACGATCACGGTGTGCGCCGCGAGCAGCCGCTCGGTGCGCGGAACGCGATCCGCGCCGCGCAGGCGCGCGCCGAGCCCGGCGATGACGTCACCGCCGAGCTTGACCAGCTGCGCCCTGGCCTCCATGAAGTTGAACCCGCCCGCGGCGAGCAGGCCCACGGCCGAGGCCCGGTCGAGAAAGGTCAGTAGTGGACTGTCGCCGCCGCCGAGGATTCTCAAGGCATCCGTGTAACTCAGCGCGCGGCGCAACGCGATCCCCTCCCGAAAACCAGGTTACTGACATCATCCCGGAACGCCCGGTGGGACGCCAACGCGAATGGCCGCCGATCCGACCCCGCACGTCAATGTATCCAGCGGTACCGACTCCTCCCCATTAATCAACAAGTGGGGCGCGCCCGACGAAACGGCGCGCGAAGGGGGATGGTGTCGATGTCCATCAAACGCAGCGAGGTAGTGCGGCGCGCGGCGACAATCTGGCCGCTGGGCCACGTGTCCTACTCGCAAGGCGCACTGCGCAACGGCTGGCGCACGGACTGCTCCGGCTACGTGTCACTGTGTTTGAACCTGACCGGAGTCGGCTGGGGCGGAGCGAACACCGTCACCCTGGTCACCGAGGGCTTCGTGCACGAAATCGCCCGCGACGCGCTGCGATCCGGCGACCTGGTCGGCCACTGTGGCCTGGGCACCGCGGGCGACGACGGCCACGTCGTCCTGTTCGACCGCTGGCAGACCAACGACCGTACGCACTACTGGGCCTACGAGATGAGCGGCGGCATGGGCCCGCGTCACCGGGTGATCCACTACCCGTACGACGGAGCCGGCGGCGGCTGGAAGGCCTACCGCTACCGCTCGATCGCCGAAGACGACGGCCCGGCCCCCGCGCACGGCCAGTGGGTCCCGGTCCGCGCCTGGCCCGACCGCCTCTCCACGATCAGCGGCATCGCCCGGCAGTACGGCTGGGGCGAGGACTGGGGCCGGGTGTGGAACGACCCCGCCAACGCCGGCCTGCGCGCCCACCGCCACGTGCCCGAGCACATCCAGCCCGGCGACGCCGTCTGGGTCCCCGCGCACTGAGAGCGTCAGTCGGCGCCGAGGGCCGCTCATACCTCCCTGAGCGTGTCCCGCACCTCGTGCACGACCTCGGCGAACGCGCGCACCAGCGGGCTGTCACCGCCGTCCGGCCAGGCGAGCGCGACGCGTAGCGGGTCAACATCGGTCAGCGGGATCCAGACGATGTCGGGCCTGGCGTAGTACCTGGCCATGCTCTGCGGGGCGAAGCAGATCGCAGCGCCCTCGGCGACCTGCTCCAGCATCTCCTCCACGTTGTCGTTCGTCGGGCCCCAACGCGGTTCGGCGCCGTCAGGGCGCGGATTGACCGCCCACCAATCGACCCATTCGCGCGGCGCGCGCTCGGTCCACATCAGCGGCTCGTCGTTGACCTCCAGCACCGACAGGCCGCCGGCCGCGCGACCGGTGGCGACCAGCCGGTGCGCCGTGGGCAGGCCGACCATCCGCGGCTCGGTGTGCACCACCTGCGCGGTCAGCCCGGTGAGGTCGTTGGGCAGCCAGACGAACGCCACGTCGGCCCGGCCGTCGCGCAGCGCGCCGGCCTCCTCGCCCCACTCGAAGCGCTTCGGCTCCACCCGCACCGCCGGGTGCCGACGGGCGAACTCGGCGCGCGAACGCGTCGTCAGCTCGCCCGCGCCGCTGGCCTCGAAGCCGACCCGCAGCACCCCGGCCGCCGCACGCAGATGCCGCCTGGCCGCCTCGACGACCTGCTCGGCCCGGCGCAGCGTTTCGCGCGCCTCGGCGATCACGTCCTGCCCCGCCGTAGTGGCCCGCACCCCACCCGCGTGCCGGTCGAACAGCCGCACGCCGAGCTCCGTCTCGAGCTCCTTGAGCGCGTAGGACAGCGCCGGCTGGCTGACGTAGAGCGCACGCGCCGCCCGGCCCAGGTTCTGCTCGTCGGCGATGGCTACCAGGTACCGCAGCTGTCTCAGCTCCACCCAGCGGATCATAAACCGTCTTTATGACTCCAGCAGGTACTTGTCTTGGACGCACCGCAGCCGCAGCTGGGATAACTAGATCAACACAGGTCAGCGCACGACACAGCAAGGCTGAAGGAGCCCTCTGATGACGAACGACACCCGCCCCGCCCGCACTCGGCACACCGGCCGCGTCTGGCTGATCACCGGTGCCTCCTCCGGCTTCGGCCGCTCACTCGCCGAAGCCGTGCTCGCAACCGGGGACATCGTGGTCGCAGCGGCGCGGCGCATCGAGCCGCTGGATGAACTGATCGCCGCGTACCCGGACCGTGCCAGGGCGATCGCGCTGGACGTGACCGACCAGCAGGCGGCCTCGGCCGCGGTGGCGGACGTGGTGCTTTGGTACGGACGTATCGACGTACTGGTCAACAACGCGGGCCGCGGCATGATCGGCGCGGTCGAGGAGACCACCGACCGGGAACTGCGCGAGCTGATGGAGCTGCACTTCTTCGGCCCGGCCGCGCTCACCCGAGCGGTGCTGCCCCACCTGCGCGCGCAGCGCTCGGGCGCGATCGTGCAGCTGACGAGCATGGGCGGACGCATGTCCTTCGCCGGCGCCGGCGGCTACTCCTCGGGCAAGTTCGCGCTGACCGGCCTGACCGAGGCACTCGCCGACGAGATCGCGCCCTTCGGTATCAAGGTCATGCTGGTCGAGCCCGGCGCCTTCCGCACCGGCTTCGCCGGCGGCGCGCTCGCCCAGACCACGCCGCTCGACGCATACGCCGACTCAGTCGGCGCGTTCCGCCGCGCACTCCCGGACAGCGACGGAAAGCAGCCCGGCGACCCGGCGAAGGCCGCAACCGCGATCCTCGCCGCCCTCGACGCCGAGCACACGCCGCTACACCTGCTCCTCGGCAACGACGCCTACGACGTGGTCAGTGAGCGGATGCAGGCGATGCAGCGCGACATGGCGGCATGGGAGAAGGTCGGCCGCGACGTCGATTTCGACGACCACTGAGCGCGCCCGCAGGCACTCGTCAGCTGCCAGCTCTGTTGGGAGCGCGGGCGGGTCTCGCGGATCGCCGCCGAGGCTTTCAGCAGCACAGCCGGCTCACGACTGTTTCACAGGCGCCGTGTGCGTAGGACGCCGGTGAGCATGGGGAGGGTGAACTCGCCGTGGGCGGTCTCCGGCCTGGTGGCGAGGAAGGCACGGATCCGGGCGAGCGTGGTCTCTCGTTCCGTTTCCGGCATGACGAGCATCCCCGCGCGGGTCGCGAGTGTGGCGATCAGGGAGTCGGCGGTACGGCGCTGGCCGTGCGGGAACTCGGTCTGCTGCGGGGAGCCGAAGCGGGCGACGCCGGTGTTCGGAAGGTGTATGCCGGACGTCGCGGCACGCCAGTTGCTTCTGGTGTCGCGCGGGCCGATGGCTGCGCTTCCGGCGACACGTTCCAGGCCGGCGGCCCACTCGACTCGGTCGTCGATGACGTTCCAGAGGCCGGCCAGGATGCCGCCGGGTGTCAGGACCCTGGCGATTTCGGGTCCTGCGACGGCCATGTCGAACCAGTGCATTGCGTTGCCGGCCAGCACGGCGTCAACCGACGCGTTCGGCAGCGGGATGGACTCGGCGCTGCCCGGCAGTGCGCGGACCGTCGGCAGCGTGCGGCGCAACTCGGCCAGCATCGCCGGGTCGGGCTCGACCGCGACGACGTCGGCGCCGGACGCGAGCAGCGCGGCCGTCAGCTTGCCGGTGCCGGCGCCTAGGTCGAGCACGCGCGGGCCGGGTGCGGGCTCGAGTGCCCAGTGCACCGCGGCCTGCGTGTAGTCCGGACGGTGCTCGGCGTACGCGGCCGCCGCCGTGCCGAACGACGAGCTGTAAGGCCGCCGATCGTGCTCGTCCTGTTCCATGTGGCCAGGTTACGAGGGATGGCGCACAGGAGTTTCACCCGGATCCGGGGAGGCGGGGTACGTGCCGCAGCCGTCGATGGTCGGGCGGACGCGCCAGCCGTTGCTCGGACGGGCACGTTCGGCGGCGGCTCGGGCGCTGTCGCCGTCGCGCTTGAGTGCGACGTAGCGCTCGACGACATGGTCGGGTACGCGCGGCGGCGGACCGTCGGGGCCGGGGGGCGTGTACCGCTGGTCCAGCGGCTGGAGCGACTTGACCGGATGGATTCAGATACATGGCACAAGGAGCGGCACGCCGCTACAGACGCGTGGCGGCGCGGATGGCTATGACGAAGTCCGCGACGACGCTTCCGGCAGTTCAACCCGGACGACGAGCCCGCCGCCGTCGCGCGGCTCGCCGCGCACCGTGCCGCCGTGCACACGCAACACGGACTGCACGATGGACAGGCCGAGACCGGCGCCGCGGGCCGGGTCGGTCCGATCGTCGTCACGGTGGCGAAAGGGCTCGAACAGGGGCGCGATCTCCTCCGGCGCGATGACATCGCCGGTGTTCGAAACGGTGATGCCGACCGTGCCCGGCCTGACCGGGCGGACCTCGACGCGCAGCCATCCGCCTCGCGCGACGTTGTGCCGCAGGCCGTTGAGCACCAGGTTCTGCACGAGCCGTTCCAGCAGCATCGGATCGCCGAGCGCGAGCGCCGCGCTCGCGTCCACGTGCACGACGACATCGGCGGCCTGGGCCTCGGCCCTGGCCTGCGCCACCGTGTGCTCGACGATGCGGGCGAGGTCGGCCGCCGTGCGCTCGGCCGGCTCGATCTGCGAGCGGGCGAGCGTGAGCAGGCCGTTGATCAGCCGTTCGTGCCGGGTGTTGACGTCCAGCAGCGCCGCGCCCAGTTCCTTCACGTCCCGGGAGGCCGCCTTGCGCCGCACCGCCACCTCGATCAGCGCTCTGTTGAGGGTGAGCGGAGTGCGCAGCTCGTGTGACACGTTCGCGACGAACCGGCGCTGGCTCTCGAAGGATTCGTCGAGCCGGCGCAGCATCGTGTCGAAGGTGTCGGCCAGTTCCTTGACCTCGTCGCGCGGGCCGTCGAGGGCGATGCGCTGCTTCAGGCCGTCCGGCGCCGGGCTGCGGCCGATGCGGCGCGCGGTCTCGGTGACCCGGTGCAGCGGACGCAGCGCGCGGCCCGCGATGAACCAGCCGGCCGCGATCGAGACCACCGCGACGCACAGCAGCACGGCCAGGCCGCGGTGCACGAGCGAGCTCATCAGCGAGTAGTGCGCCTGGAGCGCGAGACCGCTCGTGTCCACCCGGTCCAGCGGTTCGCCGGGCCTGACCCCGGAGCCGCCCACCACCGAATACGAGGGCTGAGCCCGGCCGGATGCCGAGGATTGCAGCGAGATCACCACGTACGGCGGCACCTGCCGGTACACGAGCACGTAGACGGCCAGAACCAGAACCGTGCCGGCCAGCAGGAACAGCACGCCGTAAACCAGCGTGAGCCGGGCGCGCAGTGTCAGGCGGCTCATCGGATGCGGTAACCGACGCCGGGCACGGTCTCGATGACCGGCGACGCGGTGCTCGGCCGCACGGCGAACCCGCGGCACCCCGAGGAGGTGCTGGTCTCGCAGCCGTCCGACCTCCTCATCGCGAAACGGGTCGCCGACCGCGGATTCACCGCGCTGCTGCTCGGCCTCGGCGCGGTCGCGCTGCTGGTCGGCGGCGTCGGTGTGGCGAACATGGTCGTCTCGGTGCTGGAGCGGCGTTCGGAGATCGGCCTGCGCCGAGCGCTCGGCGCGACCCGTGGCGAGGTGCGGATGCAGTTCCTCACCGAATCGCTGCTGCTCTCCGGGCTCGGCGGGCTCGGCGGGCTCGGCGGCGTGGCCCTCGGGGCGCTGGCGACGTGCGGATACTCGGTGTATCAGCACTATCCGACGGTGCTGCCGGTCTGGGCGGCGGGCGGCGGCGTCGTCGCCACGCTGGTGATCGGCGCGCTCGCCGGGATCTACCCGGCGGTCCGCGCCAGCCGGCTGCCGCCCACCGAGGCGCTGGCCGCCTAGGGCGTGCCCTAGGCGCTTACAGGTCGTTTCCCGCGTAGGAGAGGTTGAAGCTCTTGTTGACCAGCGGGAAGTCCGGGACGATCGCGCCGGTCAGGGCGACCGGCAGGGCGGGCCAGTTGAAGAAGGACGGATCGGCGATCTTGACCCGCCGCAGCGTGCCGTCGGGGGCGGTCTCGACGCGGTGCACGATCGTGCCGCGCCAGCCTTCGGCGATGCCGACCCCGCAGCGCTCGCGGTCGCGGATGGCGAGGCGGTCGGGTGCGTCCTCGAACCCTGACGCCGGGATCAGCTCGCCGAGCCGCGCGATGTGGTCTGCCGAGGCCTCGAACTCCCGGACACGCACCAGGAACCGGGCGAGCACGTCGCCGCCGGCCTCAAGCACGCCGAGCGGCGCCGGGAGGCCGGGGCGGGCCGGGTGGTCGCGGCGTGCGTCGGTGTCCAGGCCGCTGGCGCGGGCGACGTAGCCGAGTGCGCCCAGGTCCCGGGCCTGGGCGAGGCTGAGGGGCGCGGTGGCGGTGAACCGGTCGCGCACGACGGTGTGGCTCAGCGCGAGGTCGGCGAGGCTCGCGACGTCGCCGGCGATCGCGCGCAGGCGTTTCGGGTCGGGGCGGGCGAGCAGCCGCGCGCCGCCCGGGACGATCCCGCCGCGCAGCAGCCGGTGCCCTGTGGTCTCTGCGTTCAGCCGCAGCAACTGCTCGCGGAGGCGGCCCGCGTGGGCGTTGAGGATGCCGTGGCCGACGTCGTTGCACAGCGCGCCGAGGTCGGTGACGTGGTTGTAGAGGCGTTCGAGCTCCAGCAGCAGGGCGCGGGCGGCATCGGCGCGCAGTCCCACGCGGACGCCGGCCGCGTCCTCGATCGCGCGGCAGTAGGCCAGCGCGTGGCCGACGGCGGTGTCGCCGCTGACGCGCTCGGCCAGCGGCAGGCCGGCCGCGGGGGTGCGGTGCTCGAAGAGCTTCTCAATGCCCTTGTGCACATACCAGAGTCTCGCCTTGAGCTTGAGGACGGTCTCGCCGACCACGGAGAAGCGGAAGTGTCCGGGCTCGATCAGACCGGCGTGCACCGGGCCGACCGGGATCTCGTAGACGCCGGGGCCCTCGACGGTCAGAAACGGAAACGGCGCCGGGTCGGGATCCAGCGGCGGGCGCGGCGCGGCGTCGGCGCGCATCGGGTGCCAGTCCTCGGGCCAGGCGGGGTGCCGCACGAGGGGGCGCGGCACCGGGTGCCCGGCAGGTTCGACCCCGTACTGGTCGCGCATCTCGCGCTCGAAGCGCCCGGCGGGGAAGCTGATCGCGGCCAGGCTCGGCACGCTCGGCGCGGCGGGGTCGAGCGGCACGGCGAGTTCGACGCGGGTGTCGGGGTTGGTGGCGAGGAACAGGTAGACCGCGTGCATCGCCGCACCGCGCGGGTCGTCTCCTCCCCAGTGGGAGGCGTGCGCGAGCGCAAGGCGGTAACCCTGCTCCAGCAGGGCCGCCGCGCGGACGGAAAGGTCGCGCGGGTCGGTGTGGACCGTGGTGCGCCGGTGCCCGGCGGGTACGGCGCCGTCCAGGAACTCGAGGTCGGCGGCCATCAGCGTCCCGTCCGCGCGGCGAGGTCCAGCAGGGTGTTGATGGGCCAGGCGGTGACGCCG
>JBKOWZ010000226.1:0-5477 GCA_046724665.1 Actinomycetota bacterium | reverse complement strand
CCCTAGGGGTGTGGTACGGCGCTCGGTGTGCCGGTCAGGCGTTCGTCAACGGTGACCGGCGCGCACGGTTTGGCCCTAGGGGTGTGGTACGGCGCTCGGTGAGCCGGTCAGGCGGTCGTCAACGGTCACAGGTGCGCGGTCAGGCCTTAGGGGTGTGGCAAGGCGATCGGTGCGCCGGTCAGTTGGCCGTCTACGGTGACCGGCATGCACGGTCGAGCTCTGGCTGGCCGGCCAGTTGGCCGGGAAACGGTGGTGGGCTTGTACCGTCAGGTGGCAGGCAGGCGGTCGGCTGGGCGGCGGACCAACCATGGAACAACCATGTGGTGGGCTGTGGTGGGCTTGGATGGTTGTGTACAGGTCGCACGATGAACCTGTGGTCATGTGCTTGGATGACCGGATTTGCCGTCTGAGCTGAGTTTCGGGCGCTCACTGATTCGAGTGAATCTCCTTCGAGTGAATCTCCCCACCGTTACCGGGACGCGGCCGGGCGTCGGCTGAGAAACTGCACGGCTCTCGGCGTCCTCGCCGGTGCGCTTGCCCATCGCGGCGCTCACGCGAGCCGCGTTCCGGAAAAGTCCTGGCGGCGCGCCGGATCGGGGCAAAATCCGATAACTGCGGCCGGTGAGACGTGTCTCACACGCGGTCGCCGCGCGAAATCTCCGAAGGCGGTGGTACAGACCGGCTGGCGTGCGTAAACTCCGCCCCACTGATCGTCCGTCTCAACGGCGGGCGATCGTCGTGATTGAGTACACGGTGTAAAACAGGGTCTACGCGAACGACCAGGCCGAACGCGGCCACGGATCGTGGCGGCGGGAGTGCGGCGCAGCGCTTCATCGCTGCCCGCTGCCGGGGGCGCAGGGTCCGATCCGCCGTGCGGCCCGTCTGAGCCCCGTAAACGACAGAGCCCGGCAGCTTTATCGCCGCGGCTCTGCACGCGCTCCACGGGGTACCCACGTCAAGGAGGACGCAATGCCCCGGCTCCACGAGCCGCATCTGGCAAGCGCCGTACCGAGCCTCTCGGGCGGCAATCTCACTCTGGTCGTCATCGTCGCGGTGATCGCCCTCGGCGCGCTCGCGGTGGCCGGCTACCTGGTCCGCGAGGTACTCGCCGCCGGCGAGGGCACCGAGAACATGAAGCGGATCGCGGCCGCCGTGCAGGAGGGCGCCGCGGCGTACCTCGCCCGGCAGTTCCGCACCCTCGGCGGTTTCGCCGTGATCGCGTTCTTCCTGCTGCTGGCGCTGCCGGCGGACAACTGGAACGTGCGGATCGGCCGTTCGCTGTTCTTCCTCCTCGGCGCGGGCTTCTCGGCGGTCACCGGCTACGTCGGCATGTGGCTGGCCGTGCGTTCCAACGTGCGGGTCGCCGCGGCGGCGAACGAGTCGGGGGCGAACCGGGCCACCCGGATCGCGTTCCGCACCGGTGGCGTCGTCGGCATGTTCACCGTCGGCCTCGGCCTGCTCGGCGCCTCGATCGTGGTGCTGGCGTACAAGAACGAGGCGCCGAAGGTGCTCGAGGGCTTCGGCTTCGGCGCGGCGCTGCTGGCGATGTTCATGCGTGTCGGCGGCGGCATCTTCACCAAGGCCGCGGACGTCGGAGCCGACCTGGTCGGCAAGGTGGAGCAGAACATCCCCGAGGACGACCCGCGCAACGCCGCGACCATCGCGGACAACGTCGGCGACAACGTCGGCGACTGCGCCGGGATGGCGGCCGACCTGTTCGAGTCCTACGCGGTGACGCTGGTCGCCGCGCTGATCCTCGGCCTGACCGCGTTCGGCTCGAAGGGCCTGGTCTTCCCGCTGATCGTGCCGATGATCGGCGTACTGACCGCGGTCGTCGGCATCTTCGCCGTCTCGCCGCGCCCGGGCGACCGGTCCGGGATGACCGCGATCAACCGCGGCTTCTTCATCTCCGCCGCGGTCTCGGTGGTCCTGGTCGCCATCGCCGCCTTCAGCTACCTGCCCAGCTCGTTCGCCGACCTGGTCGCGGACGGCGCGCGGGCCGGGGCCAGCGGCGACCCGCGGGTGATCGCGCTGGTCTCGGTGGTCATCGGCATCGTGGTGGCGGTGCTGATCCAGCAGCTGACCGGCTACTTCACCGACACCCACTTCCGTCCGGTCAAGGACGTCGGCAAGACCTCGCTGACCGGCCCGGCCACCGTCATCCTCTCCGGCATCTCGCTCGGTCTGGAGTCCGCGGTCTACTCGGCGGTGCTCATCGGCGCCGGAGTGTTCGGCGCCTACCTGCTCGGCGGCGCGTCGATCTGGGTCTCGCTGTTCTGCGTGGCGATGGCCGGCACCGGCCTGCTGACCACGGTCGGCGTCATCGTGGCGATGGACACCTTCGGCCCGGTCTCTGACAACGCCCAGGGCATCGCCGAGATGTCCGGCGACGTGACTCCTGAGGGCGCGCAGGTGCTCACCTCGCTCGACGCGGTCGGCAACACCACCAAGGCGATCACCAAGGGCATCGCCATCGCGACCGCCGTGCTCGCGGCGACCGCGCTGTTCGGTTCCTTCCAGGACGCCGTCCAGCAGGCCGCGGTCAAGGCCAAGGAGCTGCCGAACATCGCCGACGAGGCGGCGCGCCAGTACGCGGGCATCCTGAACGTCGCGGACCCGCGCAACCTGGTCGGCCTGCTGCTCGGCGCCTCGGTGGTGTTCCTGTTCTCCGGGCTGGCGATCAACGCGGTCTCCCGCGCGGCCGGCGCGGTCGTCTTCGAGGTGCGCCGCCAGTTCGCCGAGATCCCCGGGATCATGGAGGGCACCGGACGGCCGGAGTACGGCCGGGTCGTGGACATCTGCACTCGCGACTCGCTGCGCGAGCTGGTCACCCCCGGTCTGCTCGCGGTGATGGCCCCGGTCGCGGTCGGCTTCTCGCTCGGCGTGGGCGCTCTCGGCTCCTACCTGGCCGGCGCGATCGGCACCGGCACCCTGATGGCCGTGTTCCTGGCCAACTCCGGCGGCGCCTGGGACAACGCCAAGAAGCTGGTCGAGGACGGCCACCACGGCGGCAAGGGCTCTCCCGCGCACGAGGCCACGATCATCGGCGACACGGTCGGCGACCCGTTCAAGGACACCGCGGGCCCGGCGATCAACCCGCTGATCAAGGTGATGAACCTGGTCTCGCTGCTGATCGCCCCGGCGATCGTCGCGCTGTCCATCGGCACCGGCCACAACCCGGCCGCCCGCGGCGGCATCGCGGCGGTCGCCATCGTGGTGATCGTCGGCGCGGTGTGGAACTCCAAGCGCAAGTCGATCGCGGTCAAGGCCGAGGTCCCCGGGCAGAACAGCTCAGCGGACGAGTCCGACGGCGCGGTCGCGCACGTCTGACGCCGCTGACGCCGCGTCGGATCGTTTCGCGTACGGCCCGTGCTGCGCCCGAAAAGGTGCCGCGCGGGCCGTACGCGCCTCCCGGGAGGCCCAAAGCCGGGAGTCGATGGGCGTCGATTGCATAGAGTGCTGTCTTGTGACCGAGCTGATGAGAGATCAAGGCGCCATCGAGCGGCTGCGTGAGGCGCTGCTCAAGGCGCAGTACACGGTTGACGGCTGCCTTGAGGCGCTTGGCCATATCGCGTACTCGGCGCTCTCACGCAACGAGTCGGTGGCGGCGTCTCGCGCCGTACGCGCCGACGACTCGCCGATCGCGTCGCTGATCAAGCTCTTCGTGCTCCAGGAGAGCGTTGACCGCTCGGCGGCCGCACGGGCGATCCCGCTCGAGGACGCGCTGGCCGGCGGGCTGCTGAGCGAAGACCGCGTTGACGGCACCGTACGCGCCAAGGTGGACATCCGCCCTTACGGCGAGTCCGACGTCGATTGGTGGCTGGTCTCCGACCTCGGCGCGGGGCTGGTCACCGGCCACAGCGCCCCGATGCGGCCCGACTACGTGCTCGGCGTGGGCGGCGCCTCGACCACGCTCGCACAGCTGACGGTGCGTCAACCGGTCGAGCGCGCACTGGACGTGGGTACCGGCTGCGGGGTGCAGGCGCTGCACCTCTCCAGGCACGCCGCATCGGTTGTAGCGACTGACATCAACGTGCGGGCTCTCGAATTCGCCCGGCTGACCGCCGCGCTCTCGCTCGCCGAGGACGCCGATCGGATCGACCTGCGCTCGGGGAACCTCTTCGAACCGGTCAAGGACGCGCGGTTCGATCTGGTGGTCTCGAACCCGCCGTTCGTGATCTCGCCGGAATCCGCGCAGGGCGCCGGACGTTTCGTCTATCGCGACGCGAGTCTGCCCGGCGACGAACTGTGCCGCCGCTTCATCGAGCAGGTCCCCGCGTATCTCGCCGAGGACGGCTGGTGCCAGATCCTGGCGAACTGGATACACGTCGAGGGCGTGGACTGGCGCGAGCGAGTGGCCCCGTGGGTGCGCGGCACCGGCTGCGACGCTTGGGTCGTCCAGCGCGAGGTACAGGATCCGGCCGAATACGCCGAGCTGTGGCTGCGGGACTCCGGCGACCACGGCAAGCCCGGATACGTCGAGCGCTACCAGGCGTACCTCGACTACTTCGCAGCCAACCGGATCGAGGCCGTCGGCTTCGGCTGGATCACCCTGCGGGCGACCGGGGCCGACGTGCCGGTCATCCGGCTGGAGGAGCTGACCGGGCACATCGACCAGCCGCTCGGCGCGCTGGTGCCCGACTGGTTCGACCGGCAGGCCTTCCTGCGCGAGACCGACGACGACGAGTTGCTGGCCGCGACCGTCACCGTGCCGCCCGGCCTGGTGCTCGAACAGGTCGCGCAGCCGGGCGAGGGCGGCTGGAACGCGGTCTCCACCCGGATCCGGCAGACCTCCGGACTGCGCCGCTCGGGCGAGATCGACCGGGTTGGCACGGCGTTGCTCGGCGCACTGGCCGGAAGCGGCGGCGGGTCCGGTCCGGTGCCGCCGCGAGCCCTCGGCGACGTGCTCGATCGCATCGCCGCCGACTTCGCACTCGCGCCCGAGACGCTGCGTTCCGGCGGCCTCGACGCGGTGCGTTCGCTGGTCGAGGAGGGCTTCTTGAGCATCGGGTGACCTTGGGTGCGCCGCGGTGGCGTATCGGCTCGTGAACGTAACCACCGTGTGTCTGGGCGTACTCTGGACGGCGAGTCGCGTTCACGGGGCTGAAGGTAATACTTTCGTCGCCCGCGCCTCATCCCGGCGAAAAGCAGGGGACGGCGTGACCGGGGCGGGTGATTCTCCTCACGCCGCGAGGGGTATCCCTTCGCGCGTGCGTGGCTTCGAACAGGACAGGAAGGACGGACGACTGTGCCGCCGAGCAGCAAGGCCGGGAGCGGGACCGGTGCGCCTTCGCGCCGTCTCGTCATCGTCGAGTCCCCGGCCAAGGCCAAGACGATCAAGGGCTACCTCGGCCCGGGGTACGTCGTCGAGGCGAGCATGGGTCACATCCGCGACCTGCCGCGCAACGCCAGCGACGTACCGAGCGGGTACGAGGGCATCCCGTGGGCCCGGCTGGGCGTGAACGTGGACGACGGAT
>JBKOWZ010000209.1:0-12032 GCA_046724665.1 Actinomycetota bacterium | reverse complement strand
GCCTGCTGCGCCTCCTGGAGCACCCGCGCCGCCTCGGCGTTGGCCTTGGCGACGAGCTGGTCGGCGTGCGACCGCGCGGCGGCCGCCGTCTGCTGCGCCTCGGCCTGGAGCGAGGCGCGCATCTGCTGGGCGTACTCCTGGGCCTGGCGCACCTCGTTGGCGGCCTGCTCGCGCAGCTGCCGCAGCTCCGCATCGACCTGCGCGCGGGCCTGCTCAGCAGCCTGGCGGCGCATCGCCTCGGTCTCGCTGCGCACCCGCTCGGCCCAGGCCACCGTCTCGTTGACCTCGGCCTCGCCGCGCTGGCGGCGCTCGGCCAGCTCGGCTTCCATGGTGCGCCGGCGCTGCTCGAAGTCGGCCTGGAAGCGCTGGGCCTCCTGCTGCGCCTGCGCGCGCACCTGGTCGGCCTGCGCCTGCGCGCTGCGCAGCATCTGGTCAACCTGGCCGGAGATGTTGTTGTAGTTCGGCCCGGTGCCGTTGCGGCGCAGCTCGTGCAGCTTCGACCGGAGCACCTCGACCTGGTAGCCGAGGTCCTCGCCGTGCGCGACGGCCTCGTCGCGCTCGTTGCGAATCCGCTCGAGGAGCGCCTCTAGCTCGTCGAGGTGGGCATCGACCTCGTACCGGTCATAACCGCGCATGCTCTGTTCGGGACCCGTCTGCTCCCAGTCGTCGCGCGGCCGCCCGTTGCCGCGGTCGGCCGGCCGGCCGCGCCGTCCGGTCGAGCCGGTCGAGGCGGAGGATCTGGACGAACCGGACGCCTGCGGGACCGACTCGTCCTGGCCGGGCTCCCAGACCCGCCGCGGGTCCGGGTCGGCATATCCGGAGTCGTTCGGCTGCGCCGAGTAGTACTCCTGGAACCGTACGTCACCAGAGGCGTCATGGGGAGGGCGGGAACCGTAGCCGGTTCGTTCGTCCACGCGCCCATATCCCATGACAGACAATGGTGTCAGATTCCGGGCCGGAGGGCCTTAGACGTTACGAAAGCGTTCGATCGCACTCCGGTATCGCTCCCGCAGTGCGCTGTCACGCACCCCCAGTCCTTCTTCTGGTGCTAGACACAGTACGCCCACTTTGCCCTGATGCAGATTCCGGTGTACGTCGTATGCCGCCTGACCCGCCTCGGCCAGGGGATACGTGCGCGACAGGGTCGGGTGCACCTTGCCCTTCTGCACGAGCCGGTTCGCCTCCCAGGCCTCGCGGTAGTTGGCGAAGTGCGACCCGATGACCCGCTTCAGGTTCATCCACAGGTAGCGGTTGTCGTATTCGTGCAGGTAGCCGCTGGTCGAGGCGCAGGTCACCACGGTACCGCCGCGCCGGGCCACGTAGACCGAGGCGCCGAAGGTCTCCCGGCCCGGATGCTCGAAGACGATGTCAGGGTCCTCGCCCCCGGTCAGCTCGCGGATACGCGCGCCGAACCGCTGCCACTCCTTGGGATTCTGCGTCGCCGGGTCGGACCAGAAGCGGTACCCCTCGGCGTTTCGGTCGATGATCAGCTCGGCGCCCATGGCCCGGCAGATCTCAGCCTTCTGCGGCGAGGAGACCACGCAGACCGGGATCCCGCCGCCGTTCAGGACGTACTGCGTCGCGTACGAGCCGAGCCCGCCGGACGCGCCCCAGATCAGCACGACGTCGCCCTGCTTCATCGCGGCGCCGTTGCGGGACACCAGCTGCCGGTACGCGGTCGAGTTGACCAGCCCGGGGCACGCCGCCTCCTCCCAGGTCAGGTGCGACGGCTTCGGCATGAGCTGGTTGGCCTTGACCAGCGCCACCTCGGCCAGCCCGCCGAAGTTGGTCTCGAAGCCCCAGATCCGCTGCTCCGGGTCGAGCATCGTGTCGTCGTGGCCGGCGGCGTCCTCGAGTTCGACGCAGAGGCAGTGCGCCACCACCTCGTCGCCCGGCCGCCACTTGTTCACCCCGGGCCCGGTGCGCAGCACGACGCCGGCCAGGTCGGAGCCGATCACGTGGTACGGCAGGTCGTGCCGCTTGGTCAGCGGGGAGAGCCGTCCGTACTTGCGCAGGAAGGCGAAGGTCGGCACCGGCTCGAAGATCGAGGTCCACACGGTGTTGTAGTTGATCGCGCTGGCCATCACGGCGACCAGCGCCTCGCCCGGCCCGAGCGGCGGCACCGGCACCGAGTCGAAGTGCAGCGATGCGCGAGGGTCCTTCTCCCGGGTGCCGAGGCCGTCGAACATCGCGGTCTCGTCCGCGTGCACGGTGACGGCCCGGTACGCCTCGGGCAGCGGCAGCGCGGCGAACGCCTCCGACGCGGTGTCCGCGGCGTTGATCGCGTCGAGGATCTCGCTGAGTTCCGGGGTTGACGGGGACGGCGCAGTTGTCGTGCTCATCGGGGTCGGCCTCCAGACGGATGGTCGCGTAGAGCTCGTTACTTGTGAGTAACTATGCCGCCGTCCCCGCGGCTTGGCTAGGCGACGCGAAGTGTCGCGGATCACAGAACCCATGGTCGCGGCGATTTGAACACGTTCGAAACCAGCGCTACGCTCAAGAGCGAAAACCGAACGCGTTCAAAACGGCGGCCAAGCTAAAAGCCGCAAGCCGCCAAACACGATCCACACGTCACACGAGCCACAAGCATCACTCCAAGACCGGCGAACTCACCGCCACAAGCGGCATGGAGGGACCACGTGGACCTCACCGTTCTCGCCTACATCGTCTATCTCGTCATCACCATCGCCCTGACCGTCTGGGTCGGCCGCACCTTCAGCCGGGCCGGGCTGGTCTTCCTCTCCGAGATCTTCCACGGGGACCAGAAGCTGGCCGAGGCGGTCAACCACCTGTTCGTCGTCGGCTTCTGCCTGGTCAACCTGGGCTTCGACGCACTGTGGCTGCGCTTCGGCCCCGCCGTGGCGGACACCCGCGGCCTGTTCGAGGCGCTGTCCGTGAAGATCGGCACCGTGCTGCTGATCCTCGGCGCCCTGCACCTGGCCGACATCCTGCTGCTCAACCGGTACCGCCGCCGCGCGCTGAGCGACCTGGCCACGAGCCTCGGCCTCCCCGAGACCCACGCGCCGACCACGACCGGCTGAAGGCACACTCGTCCCCATGAGCAAGAGCGATTCCGGCATCGCCCCCGACGCACAGTCAGAGCCACAGCCTGTGCAGCCCCAATCCCCGTCCCCGGCCCCGTCCAAGAGCGAGCAGACCAGGGCGCTGATCATGGAGACCGCCCTACGCCTCTTCCGCGAGCGGGGCTACGACCGCACCACCATGCGCGCTGTCGCCGAGGAAGCCGGAGCCTCGGTCGGTAGCGCGTACTACTACTTCGCATCAAAGGAACACCTGGTCCAGGGGTTCTACGACCTGATCGCCGAGGAACACCGCCGGCGGCTACCCGACGCCCTGGCCGGCCAGCGCGACCTCGGTGCCCGCCTGCGCACCGCGCTCGAGGTGTGGACGACAGTCGCTGCCCCCTACCACGAGTTCTCCGCACAGCTGTTCAAGAACGCGGCCGACCCAGCCAGCCCGCTCAGCCCCTTCTCGGCCGAATCCGCCCCCGCCCGCGACGCGATGATCGAGCTCTACCGCGACGTCCTCGCCGGCTCCGACGCCAAACTCGACCCCGAAATCGCGGCGCTGCTGCCGGACCTACTGTGGCTCTACCACATGGGCATCGTGCTCTACTGGGTCTACGACCGCTCCCCGGACGCGGAGCGCACCAGCCGCCTCATCGCCCGCGCCACCGCGATCGTCGCGCGCCTCGTCGCCCTCAGCCGCTTCAAGCTCCTGCGCCCCCTGGTCCGCGAGGCGAAAGACCTGCTCACCGAGTTCGTACTCGTGCACGAGCGGCAGGACGAGAACGATCGACCGAGGTAGCGCACTTCGTGTGGACAGACGGCTGAAACGTGGACGCAGCGTCCGGCGCGACCCTAACCTGAATCAGCTGTCTGATGAATACGTCACTGTGTCAGGGGGATCATGGGCAAGGCGGAGCGCTGGGCGATCGCGGGCTCGGTCGCCGGGTTGATCTCGGCCCTCATCGCGATCTTCGCGTGGTTGTGGCCGGCTGCGCCCGCTGTTGAATCCGCGCCCACGCCGCCGACCCGGACAAGCGCGCTGACGGCACCCGAGCCCACGGATACGCCCACTACTGCGCGACCGGAACCCATCTCTGAATCGGCGGCACCGTCCGTGCCCCCGGCCGAGACGACGACGTCGCCGCCACTGATCCCCGCTACCGCGCCGCCACCGATCAGCATCCAGTGGCGCGGTTCAATGCGTGTCAACGATTTCGGCGTGCTTCTCTCTACAAGGCCGCCCTCACCTGCGCAGGCGTACCCCGATATCGGGCCGTACCCTGGCGGCGTCATTCTGACCAGTCATGGCGCCGCACGATGGGCCGAGTCCCGTGACCCGAGCGTGCAGGAGTGCGCTGATCTTGTAGCAGTACGAGGTGACACCCGGTTCAACGTTGCCCCCGGCGACCGCTTCTGCGTCCGCGTCGCTCAGTACGGCGAGATGAACGCGGCCCTCGGTGAGCAGTACGCCTTCGTCCAGATCAACGGAACCGGCCGCTCAGCGTCCAGCTTGAGCTACGTCGACATCTACGCCCTTGTCTGGGCACCCCTGTCTTGATCCACTGCGACCCCGTCCATGCTTCGCCATGCCGTCCCGTCGGGGATCGAACTAGGGCTCGAAGAGCTTCCAGTGCCCTTCGGAGACGACCTCGACGGCGCCGTCCACCACCGTGATGGCGGTCTCGTCATCGATCGCGTAACCCGGCACCGGCACGCGTGCGGCCCACGTCTCGGCGTCGGCCATGGTGTTCTCCGGGCAGTCCGGGTTGTCCAGGTGCGGGAAGATCGAGAATCCGACCATGCCCAGCGCGCGGTCGCCGCCCCCGGCCGGCTGCCAGCCGACGAACTCCTGACCGACGTGCGGGGCCATCACCATGCTGCCGGCGCTCAGCCCCACGTAGACCGTCTCGCTCAGCGACGGGAAGAGGTCCGCCAGGCCGGATTCGCGCATCCAGCGGTGCAGATACAGCACGTCGCCGCCACACACCAGCAGGGCGTCGGTCTCCCGGACCACGGGGACCCAGTTCTCCTCGTCGATGCTGGGCAGCGCGGTCAGCTCCAGCATGCCCATGGACTTCCATCCCAGCTCGACCATGGGGGTGGGAGTCTGCCCGGCGATCTGCCGCCACGTCATGACGGCGGTCCCGGGCATGCCGTACATCGCGGTGGGGATGCACAGGGCGGTGGACTCGGCGATGGGTTTGCCCAGCATGCCGACCAAGGCGTCGCGGATGCTCTGGTTGCTCACGCCGCCGGAGGTCAGCAGAAGCTTCATCGCGCCTTCCTTGTTCATCGAGAGCCGAGACGGTCCGCGGCGGGAGTGGCGCAGATGTAAAGCCGCTGTGTCGCGCGGGTCAGGGCGACGTACAGGGTGCGGGTGCCGGCTGGGGATTCGCATTCGATGGCGTCCGGATCGACGACGACGGCTGCGTCGTACTCCAGACCCTTGGCGTCGAGGGCGTTGACGACGATGAGTCTGCCGGCTTCGCGCTCCAGCGCGGTGCGGAGGGTTGCGGCGACGGCGTCACTTGCGTCGAGGGCGGTGATTACGCCGACGGTGCCCTCGACGGCGGCGAGGGCCTCATCGACCGCGGCGGGTAGGGCGGCGCGGTGTTCGGGTGGGAAGCCGGTCTCGCGCACCGCGTTGGGGAGCGCGGCTTCGGGGGCCGCCTTCTTCGCGTATTGCGAGGCGTAGGCGAAGATCTCGGCCGAGTTGCGGTAGTTGGTGCGCAGCACGTGGACGTGGCGGGGCTGGTCGCCGAGCGCCGCTTCCATAGCGGCCGCGGACTCCTTCGGGTCGGGCCAGGCGGACTGGACCGGGTCGCCGACGATCGTCCAGCTGGCGCGGCGGCCGAGTCGGCCGAGTACGCGCCACTGCATCGGCGAGAGGTCCTGCGCCTCGTCCACGATGACGTGCGCGTAGCTTTCCCGGACCCGCTCGCGGTGGCCTGTTGTGGCGTCGCCCGTGTTGTTGATGGTGCTGGTGCGATCTGCCCACGACGAGACTTCCGCGACGCCGCTGTCGGCGAAGAGGTCCTCTTCGTCACTTTCCGGGACCGGCGGCGTGCCGAGCAGCTGGGCCAGCTCGTCGAGGAGGGGGACGTCTTCGACCGACAGGTGGTCGCCGGCCCAGGATCGGGCGAGGGCTGCGACCTGGGCCTGCGTCAGACGGTGGCGGGCGTGCTCGGACAGCGCTCGCGGGTCGGCGCAGGAGCGCAGCACTTCGGCGGCCGTGCGGTAGGGCCACCACTGCTCGACGAAGAGCTCGAAGTCGGTGCGGTCGCGTAGGTCGCGGTCGAAGATGGACCGCTCGGTGCGGCGGCGTTCGCGCAGCTCTGCGGGTAGCTGGCCCCACGCCGCCTCGACCAGCGCCGTCTCGGCGTGTGCTCGGGCGGCATTAGGGTGCGGGTTGCGGTTCAGAACCTGCCTGCGCAGGTTGTCGAGCTGGTGGGCGGTCAGGTGGATGACGTGGCCGTGGTAGGTCGTCCTGAACTGGCGCGGCGTGTTCGGCGGCGTTGCACGCACTGCGCGGCCGAGTACGGGCAGGAGGGTGAGGGAGCCCTTGAGCGCGGCGAGTTCGGCGGGGTCGTGGCGGGTCGCGCGCACGCCATCGACCAGCTCGCCGAGCGCGCGCAGCGCGGCCGTGTGCTCGCCGAGCGACGGCAGTACCTGCTCGATGTAGGACACGAAGACCGTGGACGGGCCGACGATGAGGACTCCGCCGGACTCGAACCGCTTGCGCTCGTTGAACAGCAGGAACGCGGCGCGGTGCAGCGCCACGGCGGTCTTGCCGGTGCCGGGGCCGCCGGTGATGATCGTGGCGCCGTCGGCGGGGGAGCGCACCGCGAGATCCTGCTCCGCCTGGATGGTCGCCACGATGTCCTGCATCGCGGTGCCGCGCTTGCGGGTCAGCGCGGCCATCAGGGCGCCGTCGCCCACGACGGTCAGGTTCAGTTCCTCGGCCCTGGCCGGGTTCAGCAGGTCGTCGTCGAGGCGGACGACCTTGGCACCGACGCACCGGATCGTGCGGCGGCGGACGATGTCCATCTGGTCGGCCGGGGTGGCGCGGTAAAACGCGGCGGCGGCGGGCGCACGCCAATCGACCACCAGCGGCTCGTACTCCTCGTCGCGCACCCCGATCCGGCCGATGTGCCGCACCTCGCCGTCGCCGAAGTCCAGCCGGCCGAAGACCAGGCCCTCCTCCTGCGCGTCGAGCCGGCGCAGCCAGACCGCCGCCTGGAAGACGATCACGTCCCGCTCGACCAGGCCGCCCTCGTTGCCGAACAGCGCCCGCCGGTGGCCCTCGGCCTCGTAGGCGCGGGCGTGGCCGCGCATCACCTCGAGGCGTTCGTGCACCCGGTCCACGTGCCGCTGCTCGGCTTCCATCTCGGCGCGTTGCGCCTGATCCGGAGCGCCGTCGCTCGTCGTGGGCTGACGCAGCAAAGCAGTGACCTCCGAAAGGCTGTCGGGACGCGGTTCTGGCGCCTGGGCAGGGCCGAACAGTCTATCGGGGGGCGGGGACGATCACGGATCAGTGCGTGTGAGCGGTCGTGTCGGCGGCGTCGGCGGCCTGCACGAGCTCGGTGAGCACGCCGTGGCAGTCCTTCGGGTGCAGGAAGTTGATCGACGAGTTCGACGTACCGCGTCGAGGGGCCGGGTACAGCGCGCGGACGCCGGTACGCGTCGCCTCCTCGGTCGCCGCGACGACGTCAGGCGTGCCGAAGGCGATGTGATGCACGCCCTCGCCGTGCTTCTCCAGGTACTTGGCGATCGCCGAGTCGTCACGGGTCGGCTCGAGCAGCTGGAGGTACGACGCGCCGCCGTCGTCGGTGCCGTTGATCCGCAGCATCGCCTCGCGGACGCCCTGCTCCTCGTTCACCTCGCTGTGGAAGACCTCGAAGCCGTAGGTGTCGCGGTAGAACTCGATGCTCGCGTCGAGATCCCGGCAGGCGATGCCGATGTGGTCGATGCGAGTGATCATGCGTGCCTCCGTGTGGTCAAGCTGACACTGCCGACCCTACTGGCGGGTAGCCGAAATGTGGATAGTGTCGAAGAAGACACTCGACCGCCATCTCGCAGGAGGCGTACCGAACATGGCCGGCTCTGTCATCGTCGCCGGAGCGCGCACACCCATGGGCAAGCTGCTCGGCGCTCTGACCCCGTTCAGCGGGGCCGATCTGGGCGGATTCGCGATCAAGGCAGCGCTTGAGCGCGCCGGGGTCGCCCCGGACCAGGTCGATTATGTGATCATGGGACAGGTGTTGCAGGCGGGTGCCGGGCAGATGCCCGCGCGCCAGGCCGCGGTGAAGGCGGGCATCCCGATGTACGTGCCCGCGCTGTCGATCAACAAGGTCTGCCTCTCCGGGCTGGACGCGATCGCGCTGGCCGACCAGCTGATCCGGGCCGGCGAGGTGGAGATCGTGGTGGCCGGCGGCCAGGAGTCGATGACCAACGCGCCGCACCTGCTGCCCAAGGGGCGCACCGGGCAGAAGTACGGCTCGATCGAGGTGCTCGACGCGATGGCGCACGACGGGCTGACCGACGCCTTCGACCACATCCCGATGGGCGAGTCCACCGAGCGGCACGTGGGCAAGCTGGGCATCAGCCGCGAGGAGCAGGACGCCTTCGCCGCGCTCTCCCAGCAGCGCGCCGCGGCGGCGCAGAAGAACGGCCTGTTCGAGGCCGAGATCGCGCCGCTGGAGATCCCGCAGCGCAAGGGCGACCCGATCGTGGTGAAGGACGACGAGGGGGTGCGCGGCGACACGACGGCGGAAGCGCTGGCGAAGCTGCGTCCGTCGTTCTCCAAGGAGGGCACGATCACGGCGGGCAACGCGTCGCCGATCTCGGACGGCGCGGCGGCCGTGGTGGTCATGTCGAAGGCGAAGGCCGAGGAACTCGGGCTGACCTGGCTGGCCGAGATCGGCGCGCACGGCATGGTGGCCGGCCCGGACAACTCGCTGCACTCGCAGCCCTCGAACGCGATCAACAAGGCGCTGGGCAAGGCCGGGTTGACGGTGGATCAGCTGGACCTGATCGAGATCAACGAGGCCTTCGCGGCGGTCGGCATCCAGTCGATGCGCGACCTCGGCGTGACCGAGGAGAAGGTCAACGTCAACGGCGGCGCGATCGCCCTCGGCCACCCGATCGGCATGTCCGGCACCCGGCTCGTGCTGCACTTGGCGCTGGAGCTTCAGCGGCGGGGTGGTGGGATCGGTGCGGCGGCGCTGTGTGGTGGCGGCGGACAGGGCGACGCGCTGATCGTGTCGGTGCCTAAGGCGTAAGTAGTCGTAAGTAGTTAGGCGTAGGCGTAGGGCGAGAAGCGTACGTAAGCGTAGGGCGTGAGGCCTAGGCATGATGGCTAGGCCTGAGGATGAGGTGTCGGCGTGAAGGTAGGGTCTGAGCTGTGACGATTGATGTCCCGGCTCTGGTGGACCGCGCGCGTGGCGGCGACCCGCGCGCGGTCGCCCGCCTGATCTCCGCGGTCGAAGACGGCTCGCCGATACTGCGCGAGGTGATGGCGGCGCTCGCGCCGCACGCCGGCGGTGCGTACATCGTCGGTCTGACCGGCGCGCCGGGTGTGGGTAAGTCCACTACGACCAGTGCCCTGGTTGCCGAATACCGGGCGCGTGGCAAGCGGATCGGCGTGCTCGCGGTCGATCCGTCGTCGCCTTTTTCCGGCGGCGCGCTGCTCGGCGACCGGGTCAGGATGCAGGAGCACGCCACCGATCCGGAGGTCTACATCCGCTCGATGGCCTCGCGCGGGCACCTCGGCGGGCTGGCGGCGACGACACCGCAGGCGCTGCGGGTGCTCGACGCGGCTGGCTGCGAAGTGGTGTTGGTCGAGACGGTCGGCGTCGGGCAGTCGGAGATCGAGGTCGCCTCGGCGGCGGACACCGCGGTGGTGCTGCTCGCGCCGGGCATGGGCGACGGGATCCAGGCGGCGAAGGCGGGGATCCTCGAGATCGGCGACGTGTTCGTGGTCAACAAGGCCGACCGGGACGGCGTGGACGCCACCGTACGTGAACTGGGCCACATGCTGGCGCTCGGCGAGCGGCGTGAGCCGGGCGACTGGCGGCCGCCGGTCGTCAAGACGGTCGCGGCGCGTGGCGAGGGCATCGCCGAGGTCGTCGAGGCGCTGGAGAAGCACCGGGCCTGGCTGGCGGAGACCGGGCGGCTCGCGGCGCGGCGCCGGGCGCGTGCGGCCGCGGAGATCGAGGCGATCGCGTTCGCGGTGCTGCGCTCACGGTTCGGTACGCTGCACGGCGACTCGCGGCTCTCGGCACTGGCCGACAGGGTGGCGGGCGGTGGACTCGATCCGTTCACGGCAGCTGATGAGTTGGTGGAGGGCGTGTAGCGGTCGTGGGTTGACTGGTACCGTCGGCGGGCTGGTGGGGCGGGGTAACAAGCGCGTCAGGGGCACGGCCAGCGTGCGGCGTCGAGCGTGGTGTTCTTCCGGATCGAGGACAGGCCGAGCGCGGTGGTCTGCGCGCAGAACTCGCTGAGCGGCAGCGTGTACTCGGCGTGGAAGACCGCCTTTGCAGCGGCGATGAACGGCTTGAGTGCGTCGCATTCGTCGTACTCGGCGCACTGCTCGTTGACCGCGAAGTCGAAGGTCGAGACGAGCTGCGGGATTTGGTCGAGGTCGTTCTTCAGCCCGATGGCCAGGCCGTCGGCGTGGGCGAGCGTGGCTACCATCCGATTGAAGGACAATTGATCTTCGGCGGTCAGCGGGAAGCCGGTGTCGTTCGCGTAACCGTCCACGTTGTCCGCCTCGATCCCGTCGAAGCCCTTCTCCGCGCACGTCTTGAACCGTGCCGCGATGATCGGGCGCAGTTCATCCAGTTGGCGCACGTCCAGCCAGCGCTCGCCGGGCCAGCCGTTGGGCTCGCCGATCGCTGCGGACGGGAAGCTGTTCGCGTCGGCGCGGAAGGACTCCACGGCGCCGACGTTCACGTAGCAGATCACCTTGCGCCCGGCCGCGTGAAGTGCCGCGACGACTGCGGCGCCGTTCTCGGCGCCGTCGATGTCGTAGACCTGCGCGTCTACGGTGGTGTCCACCGGCTCGGTCAGCTGCCACTGCCAGCTCAGGCCCGGATTCGGGTGCCAGATTGAAGTCGGGGCGGAAGTTGAGGGGTCGGATGTTCGCGAGAGGTCGGGGTCGGGCGAGCAGGCGGACAGCGACGCTACGAGCACAAGTGCTGCGGTAACCGGCGCGGCGAGAGCTAAAGTGCGCGCGCGGCGACGGCTATGTGCTCGAACAGCGAGCTGAGGCTGCCCCATGGGTTCACTCCCGTCAGTTCCGTGGCATAGACGGCCCCGGCGTGGCGTCCGCGCGCGTCCTCGATTACCGACGCCAGCTTGGTGGGCGGCGTGCTGTGGATCAGGTGGCAGAAGCGCTCCGGCGGATGGCGTCGGGTCCAGTTCGCGGTGACGTGATCACCATATGCGGCCCACGGCCCTTCGAAGGTGACCACCACGTCGGCGATGTCGGCGTATTCGGGCGCGGGCGTCACGCCGGGATTGAGCGCGATCCGGTCCATGCCCATCCGGCGCGCTGCGGCGATGAGGCGCCGGTAGTGCGCGACGTGCTCGCGGCCTGCGGGCACTTGGTCTAGGAATCCGCCGCTTAGGCCGTACCACGACCGGTAGGCGGCGAGGTCGCGCAGCACGGCTGAAGCGGGGCGTCGGCCGTAGCCGGTGTCCACGTACCCGACGACGTCGCCTCCGGCGGCGCGGATCGCGGCGACGGGGTCGAGGTACCTGGGGTCGATGGCGCGACCCGGGCCGGAGTCGGGGTTGAGGATGGCGAACGCGAGTTGGGGGCCGAGTTCGGCCAGCGTGTGCCAGCCGTCGGGGTGCCCGGTGGGATGGAAATAGGCTGGTATGACAAAACGCTTGTGGGGGAGGGGGTGGTGGGGGGGGGGCTGTTGCGGGGGGGTGGGGTGGTAGGGGGTCGGTTGGGCGGGGCTTGGGTGGACGAAGGCTGGTTTAGCGGGCGTCGGT
>JBKOWZ010000277.1:0-4992 GCA_046724665.1 Actinomycetota bacterium | reverse complement strand
GCACCGGGGCGGCGGCGTGCGCGAGCAGCGTTCCGCGCGCGTCGGCGAGGGCGACCTTCGGGCCGGAGGTGCCCAGGTCCACGCCCAGCACGTACCGCGCGCCCACGCCGGCCTAGCCCCGCGGGGGCGCGGTCGCCGGCGCGACGTGCGCGAAGACGCGCTCGAACGCGGCGAGGGCCTGGTCGATGACCTCGTCGGTGTCGGCCATCGAGGTGTAGATCCGCGAGCCGGCGAGGGTGATCACGCCTTCGGCGGCGTACGCCATCGACATGTGGCCGAGCATGTCCAGGCGCGGGCCGAGCTGCGTGAAGAAGTCCGGGTCGCTCAGGTCCAGGTGCAGCACGCCGGAGGTGTGCAGGTGCACGATCGAGCCGAAGTTGTAGGCCACGTACGGCAGGTCGCGCGCGGTGATCATCGCGTCGAGGCCCGCGCGCAGCCGGTCCCCGGCGGCCCCGGCCTTCGTGGGCGCGCCGGTGCGGTCCATCTCCAGCAGCGCGTGGTACCCGGCGGCGCAGGAGAGGGGGTTGGCGGACAGGGTGCCGCCGACGAAGGCGCGTTTGCCGGCCGCGGTCAGGCCCCCGGCGAACACGTCCATGACCTCCTGGCGGCCGCCGACGCCGCCGGCGGCCGGGTAGCCGCCGGCCACGCACTTGCCGAACACGGTCAGGTCCGGCGCGACGCCGTAGTAGCCCTGCGCGCCGCCCATGCCGAGCCGGAAGCCGGTGACGACCTCGTCGAAGACCAGCAGCGCGCCGTGCCGGTCGCACAGTTCGCGCACGGCGGCGTTGTAGCCGCGCGGCGCGGGGTGGGTGCCGGACTCCGGGCCGAGCGGTTCGACGATGACCGCGGCGGTGCCGCCGTCCTGCTCGAGCGCGGCCAGCAGCGCGGCGAGGGCGTCGGTGTCGCCGGGGGCCAGTTCGCGGGTGCGTTCCAGGGCGCCGGCGGGGATGCCTGCGGCTTCCAGGGCGCCGGTGCCGGGGATGCGCAGCCCGTAGACGACCTGGTCGCTCCAGCCGTGGTAGGCGCCGCCGATCTTCACGATGTGCGCTTTGCCGGTGTACGCGCGAGCGGCGCGCACCGCGGCCATCACGCCCTCGGTGCCGGAGCCGAGCATGCGGAAGCGCTGCACGGCGGGCATGAAGTCGTGGATGAGCTTGGCGAGTTCGACCTCGTACGCGTGCAGCATCCCGGTGACCGGGCCGCAGGAGGCCAGCAGTTCGACGACCTTCTCGCGCACCGGGGCGTAGTTGGAGCCGAGCACGGTGGGGCCGCCGGCCTGCAGGAAGTCGATGTACCGGTTGCCGTCCACGTCGGTCAGGTACGCGCCTTCGGCCTGGGCGACGGCCAGCGGCCAGGGTTCGCCGAGCGCGAGGTTGTGCTGCACGCCGCCGGGGATGTAGCGCTCGGCTTCGGCCGCGAGGGCGCGCGAGCCGGCGGTGTGCCGCGCGAACCAGGCCTCGTACTGTTCCAGGGCCTGCGGCGGCAGGGCGCGCAGCGGGCTGCCGGTCAGGCGGCGCAGCCGCGCCTCGAGGGCGGGCACGTCGGGGTACTGGGTGATCGCGTACGCGCCGGTCATGGGGCGATCCTGCGGGTGCCGCCGTAGCCGCCGGACAGCGCCATGGTGATCGCGTCGGCCTGCTCCTGCTCGGTCAGCTCGCGCGGCGGCACGCCGCCGGGGCCGGCGAGCGGGCCGTGCAGCGCGGCGCTGAGGGCCGCGGCGCGCAGGTAGGTCTCGGTGCACCACTCGGCCAGCTCCAGGTTCTCCACGGACTTGGGGACCGTGGAGCCGAGCGCGATCGAGCCGTGGTTGCGCATGAGCGCGGCCTGCTTGCCGGCGAGGGCGGACACGACGAGGTCGGCCAGCTCCTGCGTGCCGTAGGTGGCGTAGGGCGCGACGCGCAGCGCGCCGCCCAGGCCGATCATCGCGTAGTGGATCAGCGGGATCTCGTCGCACACCAGCCCGGCCGCGGTGCTGCCGGTGGCGTGGGTGTGCGCGATCGCGTTGGCGCCGGTGGCCCGGTAGATCGCCAGGTGCATCGGCACCTCGCTGGTCGGCGCCAGCTCGCCGTCGGCGACCGAGCCGTCGGCGAGGCTGATCACGGTCAGGTCGCCGGCCGCGAGCTCGGAGATCACCGCGCCGGTGGGGGTGACCGCGACCAGGTCGCCGCGGCGCGCGGACAGGTTGCCGCTGGTGCCGATGACCAGGCCGCGGGCGGCCAGGCGGCGGCCCGCGGCGGCGAGGGCCTCGCGTTCCTCGGCCAGCAGCATCCGGTACCTCCCAAGAATATGAACGCGTGCTCATGTTTTTGTCGGGTTCATGCTCCGCGCGCGAACACCACTGTGTCAAGCCCGCGGCGCGGGCGCGCGCCGATACCCGGTGGCCGCCGGGCCGGGCGCCCGGTAGCGTCCCGGGCATGGCGCAGACAGCGCAGGCGGCGCGCGACCTGACCGGCACGATGCTGACCACCGGGCGGCTTGTGCTCACGGCGCCGGGCGCCGCCGACATCGACGCGATCTACCGCATCTGCCAGGATCCCGACATCCAGGCCTGGACGATGGTGCCCTCGCCGTACGAGTACGAGCACGCGCGCCACTTCGTCGAGCAGGCCGTGCCCGCGGGCCTGGCCGCCGGCACCGACGCCGTCTTCGGCGTGTACCGCGCGGTCGGCGGCGACCTGCTGGGCATGGTCAGGCTGCACGGCATCACCGCCCCCGACGCCAGGCACGGCGCGCGCGCCGAGATCGGCTACTGGACCGCCCCGGCCGCGCGCCGCCAGGGCTACACCGCCGAGGCGGTGCGCGCGGTGTGCCGCTGGGGCCTGGCGCAGCTCGGCTTGCAGCGCATCGAGTGGATCGCGTTCGACGGCAACGACGCCTCGCGGCGCCTCGCGGTCAAGGTCGGGTTCACCATCGAGGGCACGCTGCGCAACCGCATGGTGCACCGCGGCCGGCGCACCGACGTCTGGATCGGCTCCCTGATCTCCGGCGACCCGCTCTAGCCACGCCGCCGACCACCGCCCCGGCCGGCCCCCGCCGGCAGCGCGCCTACAGCCGCACCAGCATCTTGCCGGTATTCGCGCCCTGAAACAGGCTCAGGAACGCCTCCGGCGTGCGCTCGAGCCCCTCGACCACGGTTTCCGCGGCCACGACCTGCCCCGACGCCAGCCACGGCCCCATCTCGGCGGCGAACTGCGCGAAGCGGTCCATGTAGTCCATCACCAGGAACCCGCGCAGGGTCAGCCGCTTGCCGACCGCGAGCCCCAGGTTGCGCGGCCCGGGCGGCGGCTCGGTGCTGTTGTACTGCGCGATCGCCCCGCACAGCGCGACGCGCCCGTGCCGGCGCAGCGCGCCGAGGGCGGCCTCCAGGTGCTCGCCGCCGACGTTGTCGAAGTACACGTCGATGCCGTCCGGCGCCGCCGCCTTCAGCTGCCCGCGCAGGTCCCCGGCCCGGTAGTCGATCGCCGCGTCGAACCCGAACCGCTCGATCAGCGAGCGCGCCTTGGCCTCTCCCCCGGCCGACCCGACCACCCGCGCCGCGCCCTTGAGGCGCGCGATCTGCCCGGCGACCGTCCCGACCGCGCCGGCCGCCCCGGAGACGAACACCGTCTCGCCCGCCGTGAACTCGGCCGCGATCAGCAGCCCGCCCCAGGCGGTGAGCCCCGTGGTGCCCAGCGCGCCCAGATACGCCGAGGCGGGGGCGGCGGCCGTGTCCACCACGGTGGCGTGCGCCGCGGGGATCAGCGCCCAGTCGCGCCACCCGGCCATGTGCAGCACGCTCGCGCCGACCGGCACGGCGTCGTCCCCGGACGCGACGACGGTGCCGAGGGCTCCGCCGTCCAGCGCTTGGCCGACCTGGAAGGGCGGCACGTACGACTTGGCGTCGTTCATCCGCCCGCGCATGTAGGGATCGACCGAGATCAGTTCGTTGCGCACCAGCACCTGCCCCGGCCCCGGGTCCGGCAGCTCCCGCTCGACCAGGCGGAAGTGCTCGGCCGTGGGCAGGCCCGTCGGCCGGGCGGCCAGGTGGTACTCGCGGGCGGTCGTCGTCATCGTCGCAGAGCCCTTCGTCGCTTCGCCGTGGGTGGCCCCACCGCGCGAACGATCATAGGTCCGGCACAGGCCCGGGCGCGCACCCCGGCGCGCCGCCCCGGAAATCCCCGTGCGTCACTCGCGTCGTGTCCCTGCCCACGGGCAACTGATCCGTGCATGATGTGCGCCATGCCAGCACCCATCACGCTGACCGGCCGCCTCGTGCGGCTGGAACCGATGCGCGAGGAGCACCTCGAGCCGCTGCTCGCGGCCGCCACCGAGGATCGCGCGTCGTTCGGGTACACCTACGTGCCCAAGGACCGGGCGGCCGTGCGCCGCTACCTCGACGTGGCCGCGGACGACCTGCGCGCGCACGCCGCGGTCGCGTTCGCCACCGTGGACCTGCGCTCCGGCCGGGTCGTCGGCTCGACCCGGTTCCGCGAGCTCGAGTACTGGAACGCCGGGGTCTGGCCGCCGCGCCACGGCCACGTCAACCCCTCCGGGGTGCCGGACGCGGCCGAGATCGGCTCGACCTGGCTGGCGCCGTGCGCGCACCGCACCGGCGTGAACGTCGAGGCGAAGCTGCTGATGCTCACGCACGCGTTCGAGACCTGGCGGGTGCACCGGGTCTCGTTCAAGGCGGACACCCGCAACGAGCGCTCCCGCACGGCGATCATGGCGCTGGGCGCCACCTTCGAGGGCGTGCGCCGCGCGCACTTCCCGGCCGCGGAGGGCGGCGTGCGCGACTCGGCGCTGTTCTCGATCCTGTCCGCCGAGTGGCAGGAGGTCAAAGACCGGCTGACCGCCCGCCTGGCCCGCCACGCAGCGCAGCCCGTCGGCGCATCCGCAGCCGCCCCGGCTCCGGCCGCGGCCGAGCCCGCCTACAGCCTGCCCGAACGCGCCGCCGCCCCGGTGCCCGCCGCATCGATCGCAGCGTAAGCGCAATACCCCGCGTCCCCACCC